>NZ_JABUQZ010000001.1:3979120-4294945 GCF_013342145.1 Haloterrigena gelatinilytica
TCCCCGAGGCCCGCGTCTGAGAGCGTCTCGCGGACGATCTCGGCCGCGCGGCGCTCGGCGGGCGAGCCGCCCATCCGGTGTGGCAGTTCGGTCAGCCGCGTCAGCAGCGTCCAGGCTCGGTCGTCGGTCCAGGCGCGACCGAGCGCGCGCTCGAGCGTCGGCTCGCTCTCGTTCATATCCGCCTTTCGTCGGTAAGCGAGAAAAGCCGCGGGGCTGCACTCCATCGAGCGACCGTCTTCCGCGGGCGCCTAGTCGTCCGCGTCCGCCGGTTCGGGCACCTCGGACTCGTCGATGGTGGCGTCCGGCTGGAGGATGCGCTGGAAGTCGAAGTCCTCGAGCGGACGGTCCTCCGCGACGCGCTGGGGCCAATCGGGGTTGGCGAGTGCGCCCTTCGCGAGGGTGATCAGGTCGGCGCCCTCGTCGACGGTCGCGCGCGCCGCGTCGGGATCCTCGAGCGCGCCGTTGGCGATCACCGGGACGTCGCCGTATCGGTCGGCGAGTTCCGTGAGCGTCGGCCCGCTCTCGAAGGCGGGCGTCGTCACGTCCTCCTCGGTGACGTGGAGGTAGTCGGCGCCGGCGTCGGTGAGTCTCTCGAAGATGACTGCTGCATCGTCCTCGCCGCCGGGCCACCGGTAGTCGGGATCGTTGACCTTGCTCTGGGAGATCCGAACGCCGACGACGAACCCGTCGGGCGTCGCGGCCCGGACCGCCTCGAGGACCTCCGCCGTCAGGCGGATTCGGTTCTCGACGTCGCCGCCGTACTCGTCGTCACGTTCATTGGTGTACGTCGTGAGGAACTGATCGAGCAGGTAGCCGTTCGCGCCGTGGACTTCGACGCCGTCGAAGTTCGCGTCGACCGCGCGCTCCGCCGCAGTAGCGAAGTTCTCGATCACGTCATCGATGTCCTCCTCAGTCGCGGCGCGGGGCTCCGGAAACTCGCCGCGACCGCCGTACATCTCGAGTTGCTCTCCCTTCGGTCGGACCGCCGACGGTGCGAGCCGCTCGTCGGCGTAGCGGTTCCCCTGCGAGAGCGCGCCGGCGTGCATCAACTGGGCGAAGATCGGCGCGCCCTCGTCGTGAACGGCGTCGGTAACCCGCCGCCACGCCTCGACGTGGTCGTCGTTCGCGATTCCCGGTTGGTCGTCGTACCCCTGCCCGTACGCCTCGTCGGGATAGGTCCCCTCGGTGATGAGAAACGAGAAGCCGCCGCGGGCGAACTTCGCGTAGTAGCGCGCCATCTCGGTCGTCGCGCGGCCGTCCGCCGTCGCACTGGTTCGGGTCATCGGTGCGAGACCGACCCGATTCGGTAGCGTTTCGTCGCCGAGGTCGACCGAATCGAACAGGCTGTCGTCGGAAGTGTTCATCGAGCACGGTTGACCGGCGACGCCTAAAAGCGGCGGGCCGTCGTGTATCGGCCGCGAAATAGCGATCATAAACCGGTGCGGACTGACGGCGTCTCACCGGCGCTGCCGCGGTCGGGTTTCCCTCTCCGATACGCTTTACCACCTACGTTCCGAAACGCGTCCTATGAGTTCCGTTCCCGAACGCTCCGAGGTCGACGAGGAATACACCTGGGACCTCGAGAGCATCTACGCGACCGACGACGACTGGGAGGCCGCCTACGAGGCGGTCGCCGAGCGCGTCGACGAGCTCGCGGCCTACGAGGGGCAGGTCACCGACGACGCCGAAACGCTCCGGGACGTCCTCGAGTTGCGCGACGAGATCATGCGCGAGGTGTCGACCGTCGCCGCCTACGCCCGCATGCGCCGCGACGAGGACACGACGAACCAGCAGTACCAGGCGCTGACCGCCCGGGCGCAGTCGCTGGGGGCCGACGCCCAGTCCGCGGCGTCGTTCATCGATCCCGAAATCCAGGAGCTGACCCGCGAGGAGTTCGACGCGATGGTCGACGAGGTACCCGCCCTCGAGACCTACGACCACTACGTCGACGACGTCCTCCGGATGAAGCCCCACACCCGCTCGGCGGAGGTCGAGGAACTGCTCGCCGACCTGAGCGAGGTGACCGGCGCCACGGGCGAGGTCTACAACATGCTCGCGAACGCGGACATGGCGTTCCCGACCGTCGAATATCCCGATAGCGAGGCGCGAAGCGCCTCGGACGAGTCGAGCGGCGGTGAGCCGCGAGACGGCGAGGCCGTCGAGATCACCCAGAGCAACTTCGTCAACCTGCTCAAACGGCCCGACCGCGAGTTCCGTCGAACGGTCCACGAGGAGTACTACGACGAGTGGTCGGCCATGCGAAACACCGTCGCGTCGGCCTACAAGAACAGCGTCAAGGCCGACGTCAAGACCGCGCGAGCCCGCAACTACGACACCGCCCGCGAGGCCGCCCTCGACGGCCCCAACGTGCCCGTCGACGTCTACGACACCCTCGTCGAGACGGTCCACGACAACATCGACAAACTCCACCGCCACGCCGAGCTGAAGGAGCGGGCGCTGGGCGTCGACGACCTGCAGATGTGGGACGTCTACATGCCCCTGACCGGCGACGAGGGGCCCGACGTCGAGTACGATCAGGCCACCGAGTACGTCGTCGAGTCGCTGGCGCCGCTGGGCGAGGAGTACCAGTCCCGCGTCGCCGAGGGACTGGAGTCGAACTGGGTCGACGTCTACGAGAACGAGGGCAAGCAAGCGGGCGCCTACTCGGGGGGCACCTACGACACCCAGCCGTTCATCCTGATGAACTATCAGGACGACATCTCCTCGATGTACACGCTGGCCCACGAACTCGGTCACTCGATGCACTCCGAACTCACCAAGAAGGAACAGCCCTTCGTCTACTCGAGCTACGAGATCTTCGTCGCCGAGGTCGCGAGCACGGTCAACGAGGCCCTGCTGACCAGCCACCTCCTCGAGACCGTCGACGACCCCGAGTTCAAGAAGCACGTCCTGAACGAATTCCTGGAGCGCGTGCGCTCGACGCTCTACCGCCAGACGCTGTTCGCGGAGTTCGAACACGGGACCCACCGCCTGGAGGAGGAGGGCGAACCGCTGACGGCCGACCGACTGGACGAACTCTACCGCGGGCTGAAAGAGGACTACTACGAGCCCGCGGTCGTCGACGACCGCATCGCCCGCGAGTGGATGCGCATCCCCCACTTCTACCGCGCGTTCTACGTCTACCAGTACGCGACCGGCATCTCCGCGGCGCTGGCCATCGTCGACAACGTGCTCCCCGACGGCGCCGGCGGCGACCGGAACGCCGACGCCGCCGACGACTACCTCGAGTTCCTCCGGCGGGGCTCCCGGGAGTACCCGCTCGAACTCCTGCGGATCGCCGGCGTCGACATGAGCAGTTCGGGACCGATCGACCGCGCCCTCGAGACCTACGGGCGGCGACTCGAGGAGATGGAAGCGCTGATGGAGTAGATCGAGTCGGCCGACGACTCGAGCGGTTGGTCCCCGCTCTCACGCTCTCGTTTCCGTCCGTCTCGCTTTTCGCGATGCACCTTTCGCGCCGCTGTGCTCGGTACCGCGACAATTTACTATCTAAACCGACATGAAAATGCTGTAACCAAACCACAAAACCTACTTGTATTGATAAGTATATCGACGTAACGAATGGCAGCGATCGAGACGACGGGACTGACGAAACGGTACGGAGCGACGGTCGCCGTCGACGACCTCGAGCTCTCGATTCCCGAGGGATCCGTCTACGGCTTTCTCGGCCCGAACGGCGCGGGGAAGACGACGACGATGCGGCTGTTGACCAGTCTCACCCGGCCGACCGAGGGGAGCGGCACCGTCGCCGGCGTCCCGATCACGGACCGGACCGCGCTCCGCCCGCGCGTCGGTTACCTCCCGGAGACGCCGCCGCTGTACGAACAGGCGACCGGCTTCGAGCAACTCGAGTACGTCGCCGGGCTGCGCGACCTCTCACCGGCGGCCGCCCGGGAGCGGATCGAGTCGCTGCTCGCGGACCTCGACCTGCTGGCCGACGCCGACGCGCTCATCGACGACTACTCGACGGGGATGCGTCAGAAGGTCGCCTTCGTGCAGGCCGTGCTCCACGACCCCGACGTCGTCTTCCTCGACGAACCGACGTCCGGGCTGGACCCGCGAGCGGCCAAGACGATCCGGGAGCGAATTCGCGGCCTCGCGGACGGGGGCACGACCGTCTTTCTCTCGACGCACATCCTCCCGGTCGTCGAGGCGGTCGCCGACGCGGTCGGCATCCTCTCGGACGGGCAACTGGTCGCCGAGGGCGCGCCCGATGCGCTCGTCCGACGGGCCGAAGCCGGCGACGAGGGCACGCTCGAGGACGTCTTCCTCGAACTGACCGACGTCGACCCCTCCGACTCCTCCGACTCCGGCCGTGACAAAGACCGTGGCGATACCGAAAATGCGGAGGCGATTCGTGACTGACTCGAATTGGCCCTGGACGAGCCTCCGTATCGGCGTCCTCGAGTTTCGGCGATCGGTGCGCGCGCTCCGCCGGAATCCGCTTCAGGCAGCCATGATCGGCTTCGGCGCGCTCGTTCCGACGCTGATCGGCGGCCTGGTCGCGGTCGCGTTCGCCGACCAACTCGGGGACCTCGAGGCGCTCCCGGCACCCGATCACGTCCGAGGACTGATCGCGCTCTTCTGGCTGTTCGGGGCGTTTCTCGTCGGTCAGCGCGTCGTCTCCGCGCGCACGCGAATCGAGGCCGAACCGTTCGTCCTGACGAGCGTTCCGGCCCGAACGGCCGCGATCGGGCTGGTCGTCGCGGAGACGTTCCGGCTGCTCGCCTATCTCGGGCCGCCGGCGATACTCGTAACCGGAATCTGCGTCGTGCTGTTCGGCTCGCCGGCGGCTCTCGTTCTCGTGCCGCTGGCGGCGTTGCTCTTCGCGGCGACCGTGGTCGTCACGGGATCGGCCGCCGGCTACGCGGTGGCCCTGCTCGTGGCGACGTCGCCGTTCGTCGCCCGCCACCGGACCGTCCTCGGAACGGTCGCGTCGCTGCTCGGAATGGGTTGTTACCTCCTTTTCATGGGGATCGGTCCGTTCTCCTTCGACCAGTCGTCGCTCGCGTGGCTGCCGGTCGGGTGGTTCGCCGACCTCGCGCTGGCCGGCACCGGACTGATATCGGCACCGCTGCGGTGGGTCGGCGCCCTCTGTAGTAGCGCGGCGGTGCTGTCCGTCGGCGGACTCGCCGTCGATCGGCTGACGGTGACGCTGTGGTTTATCGACCCGGTGGACGTCGTCGCGGACGAGTCGGACCGCAACGAGGACGGCGTGGCGGAACCGACCGCTCGTCGCGACGCGCTCGCGGCCGCCGCGGCGCCGCTGCCGGTTCCACGCCTGCTGTCGACGCCGACGCGACGCGTTGCAGAGTGGGCGCTCCTTCGAACGCGACGCGATCCCAACCGGCTGACGTTCCTCATGATCCCGCTGTTCTCCATCGGCGGCGCAGTCGGCAATGTGGCCGTTCAGTCCGGCTCGATCGAGACGGTGGCCGCGCCGCTGTGTGCCGTTGCGCTCCCGTGGGCCGTCGGTTCCCTGTTCGCGATGAACCCCTTCGGCGACGAGGGCGCGGTGCTCCCGGTAACGCTGACGGCCGTTCCGGGCCGCCAGTACGTCCGCGGCCTCCTGGTGCCGGGCCTGCTGATCGGCCTCCCGCTCGTCCCCCTCGCGACCGGGCTCGCGACGCTCGTCTCGCCGTACGCGCTGCTCGAGCGCGTCGGCCTGATCGCGCTAAGCGGTTTCTTGACCTGCGTCGCGGTCGCGATCGCGCCGGCGATCGGGATGGCGTTTCCCCGGTTCAGCGCCATCTCCGTCGGGCGGAGCCGCGACGTGATCCCGCCGCGGATGACCGCCGTGACTCTCCACGCCGCGCTGACGGTCGTCCCCGGAACCGTTCTCGCGGGACTCGTCCTCGCCCCGGAACTGACGCGCGCGGCGCTGGCCGGCCTCTTCGGAAGCCTTCCGGCGGTCCTGTTGGAACTGCTCGCGGCCGCGACCGTCGACGTCGTCGCGGCGCCCGCCGACTGGTTCGCCGCGCTCGGCGACGGGATCGGAACCCTGGACCTCGCGGCCCTGCGATTCGGCGGTAGCGGTCTCGTTCTCGTCGGCGGCCTCCTCGTCGCGGTGCTCTCGTACCGCCGCGCGATCGGCCGTTTCGAGCGGTACACGACGGCCTGACGGGAGCCGGATACTCCGAGCGGCTGCCGCGTCGCTCGGTCGCTCGAGCGGATCGAATTCGAACCGGATGGTTCGAGTCGACTCGAGACGCCCGCTCGAGTCGTCCTCGTCGGCCCTGCAGTTCGCTCTGAGTCCCCGTATATCGCGGGGCTAAGCCATCGTTCGTGGGGTTCGAAAACCATCCGGGACCCAAAGGCACATTTATCGTCGGGGACTTACGAGCGTACGTCAGGATGTCTCGAAGCCCGTCTATCCCCGACCGACCTCACCGCGATATCGATCCGGATCTCCCCGACGACGAGCGGCTTGAGGCGCTCCGCGATCACTACCAGGACCTCGTGGACGTCAACGACCAGCTTTCCGAACAACTGGACGACGCCGACGAGCGCCGGGAGCAACTCCGCGAACGAGTCGACCGCATCGAGCGCGAAAACGAGACGCTCAAGAGCTCCTCGCTGTACATCGCCACCGTCGAGGACGTCCTCGAGAACGAGGAGGTCATCGTCAAACAGCACGGCAACAACCAGGAGGTGCTGACCGACGTCTCGCCGCGGATCGTCGAGCAGATCGAGCCCGGCGACCGCGTCGCCGTCAACGACTCCTTCGCGATTCAGACGGTGTTAAACGCCGAGACCGACGCGCGGGCTCAGTCGATGGAGATCACCGAGCGGCCCGAAGTCACCTACGCCGATATCGGCGGCATCGACGAGCAGGTCCGGGAGGTCCGCGAGGCCGTCGAGCAGCCGCTGGCCGAACCCGAACTGTTCGACGAGGTCGGGATCGAACCGCCCAGCGGCGTCCTGCTGTACGGCCCGCCGGGGACGGGCAAGACGATGCTCGCCAAAGCGGTCGCCAACGAGACCGACGCCACCTTCATCAAGATGGCCGGCTCCGAACTCGTTCGCAAGTTCATCGGCGAAGGCTCGCGGCTCGTCCGCGATCTCTTCGAGATGGCCCGCGAGCGCGAACCCGCCATTATCTTCATCGACGAGATCGACGCCATCGCGACCCGCCGCTCCGAGTCCAAGACCTCCGGGGACGCCGAGGTCCAGCGGACGATGATGCAACTCCTCTCCGAGATGGACGGCTTCGAGGCCCGCGGCGAGATCCGCATCATCGCCGCCACCAACCGCTTCGACATGCTCGACCGCGCAATCTTGCGCCCCGGCCGGTTCGACCGCCTCATCGAGGTGCCCGAACCCGACCGCGACGGTCGCGAGCAGATCCTCGAGATCCACACCCGCGGCATGAACGTCGCCGACGACGTCGACTTCGCCGCCCTCGCGGACGACACCGAGGGCTACTCCGGCGCCGAAATCGAGAGCCTCTCCACCGAGGCCGGCATGTTCGCCATCCGCAACGACCGCAACGAGGTCACCCATCAGGACTTCGTCGAGGCCTTAGAGAAGATCGAGGAGGACGACTCGAGCGACGTGATTTCGTCGCCCGGGTACTTCTACCAGTAACGAACTTTTGCTCTGCGGGCGCGGCGAAGCCGCGCCCTCGGCAAAACTTCGATGAAAAGCACTCCTCCTTCTTCTCCGTTCGCGTTGCTCACTTCGAATCAGTCGTCGGCCCGCTCGCTCGGCCTTCGGCCTCACTCGCGGTGACTGTTATGCGATCGCCTGCCCTCCCCCGACTCGCGACGCCCTCACTTCTTCAGGCGTCGCTCGTGGCCACGGGTTCATTCTCGGTTCGTCGATTCGAGTCGCGCTCGGATCGCAAGCCCTTACGCCGCTCGTCCCCGAGACCGGATATGAGCACGATTCGAGTCGTTTGGGGGTCCGCCTCGGCGCCTACCGAGATGGCCTCCTACGACGCCGCGCTCGCCGAGGCCGGTGTCGAGAACTACAATCTGGTTTCCGTCTCCTCGGTGATCCCGGCCGACGTCGACGTCGAGGCCGTCGGGACGGCACCCGACCTCGGCCCCGTCGGTGACCGACTGACCGTCGTCGAGGCGCGGGCCACGACCGCGGGGCCGGGACAGGTCAGCGCGGCGCTGGCGTGGGCCCAATCGGCCGAGGGACCGGGGCTGTTCTACGAGACGGCCGGCGAGACGGATCAGGCCGACGTCGAACGACGGGTTCGCGAGGGACTGGCTGCCGGGCAGGAACTCCGCGACTGGGCGTTCGCCGACCCGAACGTCGTTCTCGAGTCCGAGCAGGCCGAACCGGGCGAGCACACGACCGCCGTCGTCCTCGCGGTGTACGGCGAGAGCGAGCCGATCTGTTGACGTACTGTCGGAATTTCCCGAAAGCGAATCCTTTTGACGCGTCGGTGCGTTGCTACCAGTACACACTTCTCATGAACGGAAATACGCCGTACGCCGGGCTGCCGGGAGAAACGGGTGCTGGTCAGCGTGCCGCGGCGGACGTTCCGGACCTCTCGCGGACCCAGAAACGCTCCCTCCACCGCGACGTCTCCCGAATCGCCGCTCGAACCCGTGACTTCCTCCCCGACGAATACGTCGTCGACTCCGAGGTTTCCCAGAGCATGACCGGCCCGCAGGTCACCGTCGCCGTCCGGCCGCCGATCGGCCACGCCGTCAGCGCCGGCTTCACGCCCGACTTAGAGGAGGTCGCGGCCGGCGACGCGGTGATCACCGCCGACGAACGCGACGAAGTGGCCCGCGGACTGGCAGCCAGCGCCGCCCTACAGGTCAAACAGGCGATCAGCGACAACGTGACGCCGACCGCGAAGTAACGCCGAGCCTCGTCGCCGTTTTCGACCGAACGAAGACCGAGAGTCGCTCCCCTCACGATCGACGGCGCTGATCGAGTCGAACTGACGTTCCTTCCCCCAGTGCGGACTATCCAGCGTTCCTAGAATCACCGCCGCCACGGTCGCGGCGATCAGTACAACAGTTGCTCGAGTTGGTGTCGTCGTCGCTCGAGATCGATCGTCGGCTCGACGTCGGGATCGTCGATCAGCCGGTCGAGTACGAGCAGC
This sequence comes from Haloterrigena gelatinilytica, assembly GCF_013342145.1. Classification (NCBI taxonomy): domain Archaea; kingdom Methanobacteriati; phylum Methanobacteriota; class Halobacteria; order Halobacteriales; family Natrialbaceae; genus Haloterrigena; species Haloterrigena gelatinilytica. Next base: position 3,988,212 of record NZ_JABUQZ010000001.1, read on the forward strand.
GGGTCGGTCCCCGCGCGCTCGACGGCGTCGAAGAGGGCCTCGATCGCGGTCCGGTTCGTCGCCAGCGACGAACACAGGTCCACGGCGAGCGCCAGCGGAATCGCCGCGTCGGGGTCGGACGGATACGCGTCGCTGACTCGGGTGAAGTCCGGCTCCTCGAGCGGGCTGCCGCCTTCGGGATCGACGTTCAAACAGCGGGTACAGAGCGTCCCGGCCGGCGACTCCCCCGGCGCGTGCTCGCGGTACTCCTCGGGGATCGAAAAGACGACCGTCGATGCGCTACATGCCGTACAGGCCATGGTCGTATCGGATGTGCGGACCGGATGCGATCAGTCGCCGCCCGGAACGCCGCCCGCGGTCGACTGTTCCATGTCGGGTTCGGCCGTGTCTCCGCCCTCGTCCTCGGGAGCAACCTCGTCTTCTGCTTCTTCTTCGGCCTCCCGCTCTTCCTTCTCGGCCTGCTCTTTCTTCTCCTTGATCTTCTTCAGTCGGAACGTCTCCTCGCGTTCCTGCTCCTCGAGTTTCTGCTCGATGTACTCCTGGCTCTCGTAGAGGTCGGGCAGGAGTTTGAACTCCAAGGCGTTGACGCGGCGCTTGGTGGTCTCGATCTCCCGAAGCATCTTCTTCATCGCCGTCTCGACCTCGGCGGCGAGGATGATGCTCTCGAGCAGATCCTCGTAGGCCTCGGCGGCCTCGTCGATGCGTGCGGAGGTCCCCATGATCCCGTAGCCGCGCTGATCGAGGCTCTTCGAGACGCGCGAGGACTCGATCTGGGGCACGACCACGCCCATGATGTTCTTCGATTCGGTGGTGATCTCGGGATGTTCCTGGAGTGCGGCGGCGGCCCCGCGGACCGCGACGTCGCCCTCCATGGCTCGGGCCATGTTGATCTTCTTCTGGGCGTCCTCGTAGTCCTGTGCGAGGTCCCCGCGGACGTCCTGGGCCTTGTCCAGGATGTCCATGAACTCCATGATCAGCCCGTCCCGTTTCTTCTCGAGCGTCCCGTGTCCCCGCTCGGAGAGTTCGATCCGATCCTCGATCTCCATCAGGTTCTTGCGGGTGGGCTTGACGTCCTTGGCCATCTTGTGGAGGGTTTGCGCCCCCAGTCGGATAACTGTTTACAGTTTTGGCGGGTATCGGCCGACGGGAGGACCCTGCAGTGTGCGTGGGCCGTTCACGACCGAACGACGAACCGACTCGGCTCGGCACCTGACGCTACCCGAGGAAGAGATCGACCATGTTCCCCGACGACTGGCCGCGATAGAGCTCCGAGTAGCCGCAGTTCGTACAGCTTACGACCATGAACTGTCGGTTCTGTATGTCGAAGAGCTTCGACAGCCCCGTCCCGCTGGTCGCGATCTCGTCGATCTCCGTCTCGGTGTGGTCGCACTTGGGACAGCCGCGGTCGTCGTCTTTCATACGGCCGAATTCGTGTTAGGTGACAGATATTTTGTGCTCACGACCCGTCGGATCGACCAGTGATGTTCGGCGCCGTCGTCACCGTCTTCCTCCTGTTCGCGATCGCCGTTCCACTGGCGCTCTGGATCGCGATCGAGAGCGAAACGTCGAACCCGACCGTCGTCGACCGCGCGGAAGCCGAACGGATCGCGAAGGACCGCGGCGGCCGGGGTCGGTCCCGAACGGACTCGAGCGACGATCCTCCTGCGAGCGCAGACACGGCTACCGACGACCGCGAGGCGGAGTCCGACCGGCGGTCACGGACCGACGATCGATCTTCGACGGAGCGAGACGGACGGTGGGGGACCCACTCGGACGAGTCGGACCGCGACGATCGCTGGCGGTAGGTAGTTCTGCGCGACTAGTCGGGATGGTCCCGAACGAATAGGGTGTGACCGAACCGGATTAGCCCTGCCCGACCATCCGATCCTCGTCCTCCCACTCCTCCTGACGGAGTTCGTACTTCTGGATCTTGCCGGTCGCGGTGGTCGGGAGTTCCTCGACGAACTCGACCTCCCGGACGGCCTTGTAGCCCGCGAGGTTGTCGCGGGTGAACTCGACGAGTTCGTCGCGGGTGACGCTCGGGTCGTCCGGGTCGCCGTTGCCCGGCACGATGAAGGCCTTCGGCGTCTCGCCCCACTCCTCGCTGGGAGCCGGAATGACGGCCACGTCCGAGACCTCGGGATGGTCGAACAGCGTGTCCTCGAGTTCGATGCTCGAGATGTTCTCGCCGCCGGAGATGATGATGTCCTTCTTGCGGTCCTGGATGGAGATCATCCCGTGCTCGTCGACGACTGCGAGGTCGCCGGTGTGGTAGTAGCCCTCGACGCGGTCGTTGAAGGCTTCCTCCGTTTCCTCGGGCTTGTTCCAGTACTTCTCCATGACCTGATTGCCGCGGACGACGATCTCGCCGATCGAGGCGTCGTCGCGGGGGACGTCGTTACCGTCCTCGTCGACGACGCGGATCTCGGTGCCGAGATAGCCCAGTCCCTGGCGTTTCTTGATCGCGAAGCGGTCCGAATCGTCGTCGTCGAACGTGCGACGCGCGTCGGAGGTGGTGATCAGCGGCCCCGTTTCGGTCGCGCCGTAGACGTGTTTCAGGTACCAGCCGAACTCGTCCTCGACGGTGCGGATGGTGGCCTCCGGCGGCGCCGAGCCGGCAGTCGCGATGCGGACGTCGTTGGCCCCGGTCGTCTCGGGCGCTCCGGCGGCTTCGCCGCCTTCGCCTCGCTGCCCCGAAGGGGCACCGCGCTCTTCGTAGTAGTCGATCAGCATGTTCAGCACCGTCGGCGCGCCGCACATGTAGGAGACGTCCTCGGTCCGAACGGCCTCGAAGATGTCCCCGGCGTCGACGCCGCGCGTGCAGACGTGTTTCGCACCGATCCCCGTCACGGCGTAGATGTGGCCCCAGCCGTTGACGTGGAACATCGGCAGCGTCCAGAGGTAGACGTCGTCGTCGCGCAGTTCCTGGTGGGCCGTGACCAGGTAGGCGTGAAGCGTCTCCGAGCGGTGGGTCCGGCAGACCCCCTTCGGATCGCCCGTCGTCCCCGAGGTGTAGTTCATCGTGATGATCTCGTCCTCGCTCATCTCGGGGCGGTCGTACTCGGTGCTCGCGTCCTCGAGCACCGCGTCGAATTCCTCCCAGTCGCCCTCGACCGCGTCGGCGTCGTTCGTGATGAACGTCTCCGTCGGCACCTCGTCGCGGATCGGCTCGATCTCGTCGGCGAAGTCGTAGTCGGCGTAGATGGCGTCGACCTCCGCGTCCTCGAGCATGTAGGAGAAGTCCTCGGGCGTCAGCCGGTAGTTCAGCGGCGTGTGCACCGCGCCGAGTTGCATGCTCCCGTAGGCCGCCTCGAGGTGGTAGTGCGTGTTCGGGTCGAGCACCGCGACGCGGTCGCCCTTCTCGATACCGCGTTGCTGCAGCGCCGCCGAAAACCGATCGGCCCGCTCGCCGAGTTCGTCGTAGGTGTACCGTTCCCCCGTGGTCGCGACGACGGCTTCCTCGTCCCCGTAGTGCTTGCGCGCCCGATCGAGGAAGTCCGTCACGAGCAGTGGTTTGTGCATACGCGATGTACGACATTAACGATAATTAAGTTCATTGCGGTTCGTTCCGAACTGTGGCTTCGATCGATACGTTCGGCTACGGCTTCGCTTCGGCTCGAGCGTCGCCCGGCTTCGTTACTGAGTACGTGGCCGACGCAGTGTCACACGTCGAGTGAAGCGGCGAGCGCGACGTGCGACCGCTCGTCCGGATCGACGAACCGACGGCTCGCGTCTCGAGCGACCGAAAAATCGAAACTGCAACCGCGATCGCGAGTTCAGTCGGCCTGAACGGCTTCCGGCTCTTCTTCGCGGTAGTGCTCCTCGATGAGGTCCTCGCCGATCCGGTTGAGTTCCTCCTTGGGGAGCATCGAGAGCAGGTCCCAGCCGAGCTCGAGCGTCTCGTCGATCGAGCGGTTGGTGTCGTACCCCTGCTGGACGAACTCCTCCTCGAAGCGGTCGGCGAAGTCGAGGTACTTGTTGTCGCGCTCGGAGAGCGCTTCGCGACCGACGATGTTGACGAGGTCGCGCAGGTCCTCACCCTCGGCGTAGGCGGCGTACATCTGGTCGGAGACGTCGCCGTGATCCTCGCGGGTCAGGCCCTCGCCGATCCCGTCGTCCATCAGCCGCGACAGGCTGGGCAGGACGTTGACCGGCGGCTCGATCCCCTGGCTGTTTAAGTCCCGATCCATCATGATCTGGCCCTCGGTAATGTAGCCCGTCAGGTCCGGAATCGGGTGGGTCTCGTCGTCGCCGGGCATGGTCAGGATCGGAATCTGCGTGACCGAGCCCTCCTTGCCCTCGATACGACCGGCACGCTCGTAGAGCTGCGCCAGGTCGGTGTACATGTATCCGGGGTAGCCACGGCGGCCCGGGACCTCCTCGCGTGCGGCGCCGATCTCGCGCAGCGCCTCGCAGTAGTTGGTCATGTCCGTCAGGATGACCAGCACGTGGTAGTCCTTCTCGAAGGCTAAGTACTCGGCCGTGGTCAGGGCGAGTCGCGGCGTGACCTGTCGCTCGACTGCGGGGTCGTCCGCGAGGTTCATGAAGACGACCGAGCGCTCGAGGGCGCCCGTGCGCTCGAAGTCGTCCATGAACTCGTTCGCCTCTTCGGCGGTGATCCCCATCGCGCCGAAGATGACGGCGAACTCGGAGCCCTCGTCGTCGTCGCCGCCCTCGTCTTCCTCCGGCACGGTCGCCTGGCGGGCGATCTGCAGTGCGAGGTCGTTGTGGGGCAGCCCCGACGCGGAGAAGATCGGCAGCTTCTGGCCGCGGACCAGCGTGTTCATGCCGTCGATGGCGGAGACGCCGGTCTGGATGAACTCCTCGGGGTACTCCCGGGAGTAGGGATTGATCGCTTCGCCGACGATGTCGTGGCGGTCCTCGGGGACGATCTCCGGACCGCCGTCGATCGGGTTCCCGGAGCCGTCCAGCACCCGTCCGAGCAGATCCTCGGTGACGGGCATCTTCATCGTCTCGCCCAGGAAGCGAACGGAGGCGTTGCGGTCGATACCGCCAGTGCCTTCGAACACCTGGATCGAGACGAGTCCCTCGCTCGATTCCAGCACCTGTCCGCGCAGGGTCTCGCCCTGTGGCGTCTCGATCTCGACGATCTCGTCGTAACCGACCGGTTCGTCGACCTCGGCGAACACCAGCGGACCGCTGATTTCCGTGATTGTCTGGTACTCTTTCATTGTTAGTACAGTGCTCGCAGTTGTTCCTGGAGGTCGTTCTCGATCTCCTCGATGAACGATTCCCACTCCTCGGCGGTGCCCATCCGGTTGAGACGCGGGGCGGCGTCGACGTCGGTGATCTCCTCGACCGGGACGCCGGCCTCGAGCGCGTCGAAGGCCTCGTCGTTGAACGTCTTGATGGCCTCGAGCATCCGGTAGGTCTTCTCGGGTTCGCAGTAGGTGTCGACGTCGTGGAGCGCGTTCTGCTGGAGCCACGCCTCACGCAGGAAGCGGGCGACCTCGAGGGTCAGCTGCTGGTCCTCCGGCAGGGCGTCCTTCCCGACGAGCTGAACGATCTCCTGGAGCTCGTCTTCCTCGTCTAACACGTCGACCGCCCACTGGCGGATGTCCGACCAGTCGCCGGCGACGTTTGACTCCCACCACGGGTCGAGCTGGTCCTTGTACAGCGAGTAGGACTCGTTCCAGTTGATCGAGGGGAAGTGCCGACGTTCCGCGAGGTCGGCGTCGAGCGCCCAGAACGTCTTGACGATACGCAGCGTGTTCTGGGTGACCGGCTCGGAGAAGTCGCCGCCCGGCGGCGAGACCGCGCCGACGACCGAAATCGACCCTTCGCCGCCGTTCATCAGCTGGAACTTGCCGGCGCGCTCGTAGAACTCCGAGAGCGCGGCCGCCAGGTACGCGGGGTAGCCCTCCTCGCCGGGCATCTCCTCGAGTCGGGAGGAGATTTCGCGCATGGCCTCGGCCCACCGTGAGGTGGAGTCGGCCATCAGCGCGACGTCGTACCCCATGTCGCGGTAGTACTCCGCGATCGTGATTCCCGTGTAGATACAGGACTCGCGGGCCGCGACGGGCATGTTCGACGTGTTGGCGATGAGGCAGGTCCGGGCCATCAGCGGGTTCCCGGTCTGCGGGTCGGGCAGTTCCGGGAAGTCTTCGATGACCTCGGTCATCTCGTTGCCGCGCTCGCCACAGCCGATGTAGACGACGATGTCCGCGTCGGACCACTTGGCGAGTTGCTGCTGGGTGACGGTCTTCCCGGAGCCGAAGGGACCGGGAATCGCCGCCGTCCCGCCCTTCGCGAGCGGGAAGAGACCGTCCTGAACGCGCTGGCCCGTCACCAGCGGCTCGGTCGGCGTCTCCTTGTCACCGGCGGGACGGGCCTCTCGGACCGGCCACTCCTGGTGCATCTGGATCTCCTCGCCGTTGTCGAGTTCGACGACGGTCTCCTCGACCGTGAACTCGCCGGCCTCGATGGCCGTGACCTCGCCGCCCTCGTAGTCCGGCGGGACCATGACCTTGTGGTCGATCGTGACGGTCTCCTCGACGACGCCGACGATGTCGCCGGGTTCGACCGTATCGCCTTCCTCGACCTCCGGGGTGAACTCCCACTTCTTCTCGAGGTCGATACCGGGCGCGTCGACCCCGCGGTCGAGGAACGCCGTCCCCATCTTCCCCTCGAGAACGTCGAGCGGACGCTGAACGCCGTCGTAGATGGAGTCCAGCATGCCGGGTCCGAGGTCGACGCTCAGGGGCTCGCCCGTGTTCTGGACGGGTTCGCCCGGGCCGACGCCGGAGGTTTCCTCGTAGACCTGAATGGTGGTCAGGTTCCCTTCGATCTCGATGACCTCGCCCATCAGTCCTTCGTCGCCGACGTAGACGACGTCGTTCATCCGGGCGTCGAGGTCCGTGGCGGTTACGACCGGACCGCTCACGCTTTCGATTACACCGTCTTCGTCGACGGATTCGATGTCTTCTGCCTGGCTCATAGTTTACTCTTGTTCGTCCTCGTCCATCAGGTCGATACCGATCGCGCGTTTGATCTGCTCGCGCAGTCCGCCGCCACCGGTTCCGCTCCCGATCGTGACGACGACCGGTTCGACGCTCGTCTCGACTTCCTGGCGCACGTTGCGCGACAGGTGTTCGAGGTCGTCGTCGTGCATGACGACGATGCCGACGCCCTCGTCCTCGAGGGCCGCCGTCGCCGCCTCGTCCAGTCGATCGTCCTTCTCGTCGTCCGGGACGTTCTCGAAGCGACGGACCCCCGCGAGGCGGAAGCCGGTCGTGAACTCCGGACTGCCGACGACTGCGATTTCCTGGCTCATAGGATCACCAGCTCCTCTTCGATCTCGGTTTCGTCGAGGCCGACCTCTCGACCGCGCGCGATCGCACGGATGTTCTCGACCTCGCGCTCCTTCGCGAGGATGTACGAGAGCACGGCCGAAACGGAGGTCGGGTAGATGCTCGAGAGCGTATCGGCGTACTCGAGCAACGCAGCGTCTAGTGCGTGCTCGAACTGGATAAGGCTGTCAGCGTCGCGGAGCCGTTCCAGCGCCCCCGAGAGGCGGTCGCCGTAGCGTTTGTTCTCGGCGATGTGATCGACGAGTGCGTCGTAATCGCCGACGAGCCGACCCAGATCCGCCCGATCGAACAGGACGCCGCCCTCGATGTAGTAGGCGGCGGGGTCGAGGTCCGCTCCGCTGCGGGCCAGCCGCAGGGCGTTCCGGACGTTCCGGAAGTCGATTTCCGCCTGCAGGAACTCGACGTACTTCGCCTCCGGCCCCTCCTGGGGTTCGGCGCCCGGGCCCCGCGAGACGTCCGCGAGCAGGTTCTCGTAGAACTCCCGGTCGAGGGCGTTTTCGAGCGGAACGAGCGCACCGTGGTCCTCGAACTCCTCGTAGGCCACGGTCAGCGGCTCGTAGTAACTCGTGGCGCGCAGGAACTCGATCGCGTCCTCGATGGAGTCGGTCTCGAGGAGGCGCTCGATCGTCGCGTCCTCGAGTTCGCCGGCCCGGATCAGGTCGGTCCGGATCTCCTCGGGATCGGTGTCGGTGTAGATCCCGCGGAAGATCGTCTTCAGGTTCCAGACGTCGAACTTCCGGAGATACCGTGCGATGTGGTCGTAGAGGCGCCCCTCAGACCAGTCCAGCAGGTCCTGGAAGTGTTTCGCGAGGTTGCGGTTCAGGGCGTACTCGATCAGGTCGACGCCCGAGAACCGCGCACCGAGCGCGTTGATCTCGCGCTCGTACTCGGTCTCTTCCATGAACCGCGCGATCTCGCTCGGCCCCATCCGGACCAGCTTCCGATAGTCTTCGTCCGCGAACAGCGACGCTCGTCGGGACCGCACGCGAGCGTTCACGTATTCCGGATTCGAGGCACCTGCGCTCATTGCTCGAAGAGTCGGTTACTGATCTCCCGGAGGTTGTCTTCCCAGACGTCCTCGAGCACCGAGTCGAACGTGTTGTTGACCCGAACTCGAGACTGGTCGCTCTCGACGACGACGCCGCCGAGGCAATCGTACTCGCCGGCGTACTCGTAGCCGTCGTAGTCGGCGAGGATCGACTCGATCAGCTCCTCGTCGTCGGCGCGGCCGTAGACGTTGACGTCGTCGCCCTCGTCGAACTCGTCGCTGGCGCCCTCGAGGAGCGCACGCGTCAGCTCCTCGCGGGTGTCCCCGTCGAGGGCGGCGAGCTCGTCTTCGACCTCCTCGCGGACGTCGCCGAGCACGTCGCGGCGAGCCTCCAGGCGCTTTTGCTTCGCCTCCAGTTTCGCGCTGGAGAGACGCTGTTCGCGCAACTGCTCGACCTCGCGGTCGGCCTCCCGCTCGGCCTCGGTGCGAATCTCCTCGGCGTCCTCCTCGGCGGCCGATTCGATCTCGTCAGCGCGCGCTTCGCCCTCAGCGCGGATGTCCTCCGCACGCGCGTGGGCCTCTTCTCGAATGTCTTCTACGACTGTGTCCAAACTCATTGTGAAAGAAGGGTGAATGCGGTTACGCGCCGACGATGAAGACGACGACCAGCGCCAGGATCACGAGCGTCTCCGGGAGAACGGTCATGATCAGGCCCTGAACGAACAGGCTGTCGTCCTCGGCGAGCGCGCCGACGGCAGCCGCACCGATACCACGCTCTGCATAGCCGGACGCCAGTGCGGCGAGGCCGACGGCGAGTGCGGCCGCGCCCGCGTCGGTCAGGAACGGACTTTCTTCGACGGTCTGCTGAAGTGCGATACCAGCGTCAACTGCTGCGTTCTCAATTGCCATTGTTAGTAGTCCTCCGTGTGAGTTCGATCGTGTCCGAACGGTTCGTAGTTCTTCCCACCGCCTTCATAAAACTTGTTAAAGAATTCGACGTACTCGAGGCGCACAGCCTGTAAGCCGGCGCTCGTCACGCCAAGCGCTAGCACGACGATGTGGCCGACGACGAGAATCACGAGGCCGCCGATGAGCGCCGCGGTCCCCGAGTGCATGAGGCCGCTGAAGATGACTTCAGCGCCCTCGCCGTAGTGTTCGGCGACGTAGCTCGGCTCGTGGTTCCGAAGGAAGTGGAACGCGCCGTCGGGGTCCCGGTACCCGCCGAAGAACAGCAGGTTGACCACGAACGCCATGCCGGCCTTCGCGAGCAACACTGCGCCCATTCGGGTGTACGAGAAGACGTTGACGACGACGTCGAGCGCCTCGATCGCCTCGACGGGTTCGCTGACGATCAGCAGGACGAACCCGATCAGGAAGACGAGCAGCGGCGCCGTAAGCAGGAAGTCGGTGATTCCCAGCGGAATCGTTACGAGTCCCCACTCCGGGAACCCGGTAAATCCGATCGGGAACGGCCCGTCGCTGGCGAACGTCGTGAACAGGAACTCCGGCTTCGAGGACTCAGCCTGTGCAGAGAAGATCCAGACCCAGACGCCGTTGAGCATCAGGATCCACGTACCGCTGTGCAGGACGGCGTCCTTGACGCCGTGGCTGAGGTTCTCGTAGAAGTCCAGGATGTACCCGATGTTCAGGTGGACGATCCCGGCGAGCACGCTCACGACCATCCAGCCGAGCGCGAAGTCGGCGGCTGCCGGCTCGAGCCCCTTGTTCAGCGGGAAGAGCTCCGAGTGGAGCATGTCGTGCCAGAGCACTTCTCCGAGCACGTGCAGTCCGAAGATCTCCCCGTAGATGATCCCGAACAGGACGGTGAACGCACCGGCCCAGATGGCGACGCCGCCCAGGCTGGTGATTCCGTCGCTGTCGAACTGCGTGACCAGGTACGCGCCGATGGCCATGTACATGATCCCGTACCCGACGTCGCCGATCATGAAGCCGAAGAAGGCCGGGAACGTCAGGAACAGGAAGATCGTCGGATCGAGCTCGCTGTACTTCGGACGGTTGACCGCCTGGACCAGCACTTCGAACGGTTTCGCCGGCCCCGCGTTGTCCTGGACCGTCGGGGGCTCGTCGCCCATCGTGACCGCCGATCCGCCGTCGGTGACGGCCTTTTGCTGTTGCTCGTCTTCGTCGGTCGCGGCGGCGGACGACTCGTCCTCCGCGGCGCTTTCGGCACCCTTCTGGATTTCTTCCGTGTGGGTGTGGGCGCCGTGGCGGTCGTAGTCCGCCCGCTCGAGTTCTTCGACCTCGACGCTGTCGCCGACCGCGTCGTTCAGGCCGGCGACGAGGCGGTCGTACTCCTCGGTCGGGAGCCACCCCTCCGCGACGAACGCGCGGTCGGTCGTCGCGAACTGCAGGGGCGCTTCCGCCTGCTGAACCTCGATGGTCAGTTGCTCCTCGACGCGCTGGAGGAACTCGCCGTGGTTCGCCTCGATCTCCTCGAGTTCCGCGTCGATCTCCTCGAGTTCGTACTCGAGTTCTTGTTGTCGCTCCTCGAGCTCGTTGACGTACGCGCTCGGGCTCTGTTCGGTCTCGGGCACCTCGTGGCGCGAGAACTCGATCCCGACCAGCGCGTCCTCGAGGGCGCCCTCGTCGGCGTCCGCGGTCGGCGCGGCCACGATGGCCACGACGTCACCGCCGGTGAACGTCTCGAAGGCGCGGATGTCGTCCGACGCCGCGACGGCGTCTTCGATCGCGCCGACGTTCCCCTCGCCGACCACGACATCGACCGTCTCGTACCCGGACAGCAGGTCGAGGTCGATACCGAGTTCGGCGAACGGCTCGACGCGGTCGATCTTCTCCGTGACCGATCGCAGGTCGTCGTTGACCGCTCCGCGGCGGTCGTCGAGTTCGGTGACTCGCTCGCGGACCTCCTCGAGTCGCTGCTCCCAGTCGTCCTCGAGGGCTCTCGGGTCGACGTCCTCGTCGGACAGCTCCAGGGAGCTCTCGAGGGAGCGGACGGTCACCAGCTTCTCGGACGCCTCGTCGGCGCCCTCGATCGGGTTCCCGTTATCGAACCCCGCCCAGGAGCCGTCGTAGTCCGAGAGGTGGACCAGGTTCAGTCCGTGGATCGTCTCGATGACCGTGGGCATGACGCCCTTGGAGCCGGTCACCGAGACCTTGCTCATCTGTTTAGGTCTGAGCATGAATGTCCTCCTGGAACAGTTCGACGACGTGATCGGTCACTTCGTCGACCCGATCCCGGGCGAGCTCCGCGAGCGCCTCTCGCTCCTGCTCGCCCTCTTCGAGGATGCGTTCACACTCGGCGTCGATCTCCTCGCGCGCCTCTTCGAGGCGCTGCTCTTTGAGCTCGCGCGCCTCCTGTTCCGCTTCCGAGCGAATTTCCTCGGCTCGTTCCCGGGCCTCGGCGATTCGCTCGTCGCGGTCGTTCTCTGCCAATGCGACGATCTCGTCGGCCTCTTCCTCCGCCGACTGTATTCGTTCGAGAACCTCTGGCCTCGGCATACTCTAAGCGCTTGAAAGTTTGCGAGAGCGCGTATATGGTAGTTGCGAAAGTGCGCCAGCCCTCGTTCGGGCTCGATCGCCCGAAGTTATCGGTTACTCGACGGCGGCGACCGGGCGAACAGTAGACATATCCCGATCGGTGCGAAAGCAGCCGTTAATGGGAATCCTCGAGAACAAGGCTCGGGCGCGACTGTTCTACAAGTACCTCTCGAAGGTCTACGACCAGGTCAACCCCTTCATCTGGAACGAGGAGATGCGGACCGAGGCGCTCGACCTGCTGGACATCGAATCCGAGATGACGGTGTTGGACGTCGGCTGTGGCACCGGCTTCGCGACCGAGGGACTGCTCGAGCGCGTCGACGAAGTGTACGCGCTCGACCAGAGCGAACACCAACTCGAACAGGCCTACGCGAAGTTCGGGAAACGCGCTCCGCCGGTCCACTTCCACCGCGGGGACGCCGAACGCCTCCCCTTCGCGACCGACACGTTCGACGTCGTCTGGTCGTCGGGCTCGATCGAGTACTGGCCGAACCCCATCCTCGCGCTGCGGGAGTTCCGCCGCGTGCTGAAACCCGGCGGGCAGGTGCTCGTCGTCGGCCCGAACTACCCCGATACGTTCCTCGCCCAGAAGCTCGCCGACTCGATCATGCTCTTCTACGACGAGTACGAGGCCGACCGCATGTTCAAGCGGGCCGGCTTCGAGGACGTCAAGCACGCCTTCATGGGGCCGTCCTACGACCCCGAGGTCGCGATTACGACGATCGGTCGCGCGCCCGAATAGGTACACGGTACTGCGATCCTGTCGTACCGACACCGATACGCTGCTGCTTTTCGACCGCCGTTAATTTACTGTCGTCTCGAGCGTTGCTATCCGTCTCTCGTCGACCGCCAGAATGACGGTCACGGATTCACCCCGCTCGAGTTCGGGATCGTTCGTCTCCGCAACCGCTATTGATCCCCGCTCGCCGACTCGCCACTCGGAATCGGCCGCCGCGTTAAACGGTCCGGTCGGCGTCCCGTTGAATCCCTTCGCACCGACGAACGGAACGGGCGGCTGGTGTGTCAACTCTTTGCCACCTATCGCGACAGTCATCGAAAGCTCCGCCACGTCGATCGGATCGCCGCCAACGTGGTCGATCGTGATCTCCGACTCGTTACTGTCGGCCGTCAGTTCGAACGTCGCGATCGGCCCTCCGGACTCGAGCGTCCACATCCCGGCGCCGAGAGTCACAGCCGTCGCCAACAGAACGGTAACCGCGACTAGCAGCAGGCTACCGACGAGAGGATTGACGGCTCGATCGTCGATCCGGCGAGTGCTACTGTGATGGAGGTAATCGCGTATTTTCGGGCGTTTAGACACGCTCGTTCTGAGCCGCCCGTTCTCGGATAAAGGTTCGTCTCAGTCGTCGCTAACCGTCACGTCGACACTGCCGGCGTTCGATTGGACCTCCAGGTCGTATCCATCGACAGGGGGGAGTATCCATAGCGTACCGTCGTCGTCGGTCCGACCGATCTCTGTATCATCGACTGTCACCGTTGCGGTGACCGGTTCCTTCGTCTCCGCGTCCGTAACTGCCACTTTCGTCGGTCCGTTCACCGGCGTCTCCGTAAGCGACACGTTGAGACTGTCATTGGCGTACGTTTCGTTATCGACTTTCGGCAACGACTCGAGTGTGAGTTCCTGTCTCTCGCGGTAAACTTGACCGGTTCCGCCGTCGAGGTACACTTCGAGCTGTGTCTGATCGACTTCCAGATTGACGAAGTAGAGGTTTTCTTCCCCGTAGTCGTTGAACTCCGACCACCGCTTTTCCTCGCCTGCCCAGGGGTAGAACTCCGTTGCGGCCTGAATCGTCTCGTAGTTCGAATAGTCTTCGAACTGATTTACGGCATCAGCGCGACGGTTATCGAACCTGGTCGTCTCGAGGACATACGTGTCTCCATCGATCACCGAGAAGCTGTAGCCACCGTGCCAATCCTTCGAATCAGTTGGGGTCTCAGTGTCGGCAAACGTTCGGATCCGGACGACGGTTCCCGCGTCTTGCTGAGAGGATTGGCTCGCCTGTTCGAGTTCCGATCGGAGCGAGGTTTGATAGAGCTCCAGCGACGCTTCGTCAGCGCGAACCTGTTGAGGAGAGAGCGAATAGCCCGGGATTTCCTCCGTACGGCTGTCTCGGAGCTCTCTTAATGCCTCCAACAACCTTTCCGCTTCGTTCTGGTTGCGAAGGAGCGTTCGGATCAGTTCGGTGTCGGTCATATAGCCGGTTTCATGTTTCCTGATCGCTTCGCGTTCCCGTTCTTCGATCGCTTCCGTTCGGTTATTGATACAATCGTAGGCCGCGCGGACCATATTCTTCCGTTCCTCGAGTGTTGCATCATCGAACTCGCTGTCGATGACTGTGTACTGTTCGTGATCGACACGAAGCTGGTCGTCCACGCTTGCGAATGCCAACCCGATGTCGGATCCGTACGTAGTATATTCGTTCGTGACGTCACCGGTAAGCGGAAGACGGTTCGTCGTATTCTCGGCGTCGACCGTTCCCGACTGGTGGGACAGTAACTGAGGAGATGCGGAGGAAATCGTCTCCTGCGTTGGCTCGGTAGTTTCCGGTCCCGCTGCGATAACCGGCATCGCGACGAGCGAGACTCCGAGCAACACTGCGAGGAGGACGGGTGGCGCGCTCTTCATCGGAGTACTGTATGGACTCCTTATACAAAAGACGGTCGGACCGTCGGATGCCGTTCTAAGAGAGGTTTAACCGTCTCCCTCTACATTCCACAACGGTATTAACGCCCCATTATTCGATGGAAAGTGTTTTTTCCCCGGGGAAACCACCGGTTGGTACGCATGCGGTTATTCACCGCCACTACATTCGCCCTCATGGCCCTCCTCATAACGTCTTCCGTGGGGGCGGCTGCTACTACGTCGTCCCCCGCTGTACTCGAGTCCGAGTCCACGCAGGCGGACGCCGTTCAGCTCTCACTCGATTCAGCCGAGTCAACCGCAGCTACTGCGACGACAGGCAGGGCTTCCGACGGATCGCCATACCTCGCGTCTAGTATCCAATCCACAGAGAACAATCCAAAGCAGGTCTTTCGAATAACTATCGACGAAGATGGAACCGGCCATTGGGTTATCGAGAGTCGATTTCTTCTGTCTAACGACGAGGAGGTCGAAGAGTTTCGCGATTACGCCGCTGCCGTCGCAGCCGGGGAGCGAGACGTCGCGTACGATCCGGAACTCTTCCGATATTACGCCAACGAAGCGACAGACCGAACCGGCCGCGAGATGTCGATCGAGAACGCTGGGTGGGACGATTCCCAGGTACACTCCGTCGAAAACGATTCAGTCGTCAGCTCAGTGAACGTCGAGAACGACGACGTCCGTGTCGGTGTCATCAGATACTCGTTCACGTGGACTAACTTCGCGACCGTCGACGACGATCGGTTACGCGTCGGTGACGCCTTCAAGACGGATACTGGGGTCTGGTTCCGGCTCACTGAAACCCAACGACTCGTTCTCTCGCCGCCGGAGAACTATGCACTCGAGACGCCGACCCAACTCGAATGGGACGGTCCGGAGGAGTTCGACGAGGAGGAACTCGATATCGTCTTCGTTCAAAGCGGTAGCGGCGAGAGTCCCTCTCCTGATCCCGAGTCCTCAAATTGGCTAGTCGATCGACTCTTCCTTTTCGTGATCGGGGTAGGTGTCGGCATAGGCAGCTATCTCCTCGCGCGTCGCAACTCCGACAGAGATCTCTCCGCCTGGCGAGGACGCGTTCGCGATATCGCAGCGGCGATCGGTTTTGCCGGTCTCTTCGATCGGACTCGCTCGCAAACGACGGATACCGACGAACGGCGGTCCGCGGCGCGGGCGAGCGTCGACGGCGGCACGAATCGGTCACCTGCCATGGACGAGGACGAATCGGTGGACGACATGATCCTCGAGTTCGAGGAAGAAGTCGATGAGGGGATCGATCCCGAACTGCTGAGCGACGAAGAGCGCGTTCTCCGGATGATCAATCGAAACGGCGGCCGGATGAAACAGGCCTCGATCGTCAAAGAAACCGGCTGGTCGAACGCCAAGGTTTCGCAGTTGCTCTCACAGATGGACGAGGATGGCGAGATTGAGAAGCTCCGTATCGGTCGCGAGAACCTAATCACACTGCCTGAAGTCGATCCAACCGAACTCGACTGACGCCCCGGTTTTCGAGATTCACCGATCACCTGCCCGTTTCTCGCTCCGTTCGAGGCTCCCGATCTGAGACGATCCGCTAACAGCGGCTGATCGAACGGGCTGCCAGATTGCTTATGCCCCGTGACTTTCTGGTAATAGGTAATGTCTAAATTTCCGATAGGCAGGCGCCGCCTCTTCGCCCTTTCTCTAGTGGCGCTTCTGTGTACCTCGTTACTACTCCCGGTCGCCGTCGCGGCCGCAGGCGACTCCGTTGCGGACACGGTTGCACCAGGGAATACGGATCGATACGTCTCGACTGCTACCGAAACCGATGTAATCTCTCCCGAGCGATCGGGATCAGCGCAGATCGATTCGACACTCGAGGGGACAGACGGTGTCGTTGAAGCCATCGTCCGCTTCGAAGCCGGCGAGACCGCACCGACTCCGATCTCGACCGACCAGACAGAACCAACGGCGTTGCGGATGACGGCGAACCGCTCGCAGTCGCCCCTCGAGCGCGCTGCCGAGACGACCGCCGGACTTGAGATCGAGCAGCAATTTTGGCTGACGAACGCCGCGCAGGTGCGGATCGATACGGATCGGGTCGACCTCGAATCGGTCGCTGCGATCGACGGGGTCGTCGAGATCCACGCCGATGCGGCCGTCGAACTTACGACGACTACGAATGCGACTGCGTCGACGGCCGGGCCAGCCGAAGCCGCGAGGCGGCTCGGCGGCTCGTACACCAACGGTCTCGAGCAGCTGTCGATCCCCGAAGTCCACGAGAAGTACGGCGCTCGCGGCGCGGGAGCGACGGTCGCCGTCCTCGACACGGGCGCCGATGACACCCATCCGGACGTACAGGTCGACGGGTGGCGGGACTTCTCCGGTGGTTCGTCGACGCCGATTGACTACAACACGCACGGTACCCACGTCGCCGGCACGGTCGCCGGCGGGTCGGCGAGCGGCACCCAAATCGGCGTCGCACCCGAGGCGACGCTACTCGTCGGCGCCGTCCTGACGGACTGCAGCGACGGCAGCTGCGTCGGCCGGACATCCGACGTGATCGCCGGCATGGAGTGGGCCGTCGCCAACGGCGCCGACGTCATCAGTCTGAGCCTCGGATCGGAGGGATACACGGCGAGCTACATCAGTGCCGTCCGGAACGCGGAGGCCAGCGGGACCGTCGTCGTCGCCGGCGCCGGGAACAGCGGCGACGGGATCTCCACGTCGCCGGGGAACGTCTACGACGTGATCAGCGTCGGTGCTGTCGACGAGTACGGCCGCGTCACGGCGTTCTCGAGCGGCGAGACGATCGACACCTCCGATGCATGGGGCCGGGACGCTCCCTCGGAGTGGCCGAACAGCTATCTCGTTCCGACGATTGTCGCGCCCGGCGATCGCGTCCTCAGTGCCGCCGCCGACGGCGGCTACGTGCGAAAGCGGGGAACCAGTATGGCGACACCCCACGTCGCAGGGGTGATCGCACTGCTTCAGGGGGCGACCGACAGATCGCTCGAATCCGAAGAGATCAAAACGGTATTGAGAGAGACGGCCGCGGGGTCGACCGGCGAACCGGATACCCGCTACGGTCACGGGATCGTCGACGCGACCGCCGCTCTCGAAGAGGGCGGTTCGTTCGCGACGGTAGAGGGTACGGTGTCCGATACAGTAACGGACGATCCGATCGAATCCGCGACCGTCTCCCTCGAGGCTCCCGACGGAACCAGTTACGAGACGACGGCCGACTTCGGGGGCGGGTACGATCTCAAAGGCGTTCCGGGGGATCGGAAGTATACGTTGACCGTGACTGCGCCCGGCTACGAGTCGACGAGCGAAACGGTGTTCCTCCCAGCTGACGAGAGGACGAGACGAGACGTCTCGCTCGCGGGGAACGGCGAACTCGAGGCGGTCCTCGAGGACGCCCAGTTCGGCAACGGTCTCGCCAACGGGACCGTCAACGCGACTGCGTACGGAACGTATCCGCTAGTCTATCAGGGCGATGGCGTCTACACCGCAGACCACGTCCCCAGTCGCGGACGCGCGAACGAGTACACGCTGACCGCCACTGCACCGGGTTACGAGAGCGAACGGCGGGCGGTCGCGGTGACGGACGGACAACGAGCGACAGAGCGGTTCGAACTCACCGGCGACGCGACGCTCGAGGTAGTCGCCGAGGATGCGATGACGGGAACCGCCGTCTCGAACGCGAGCGTTACCATCGAACGGCCCGATGGAACCGCGTTCGACGTCGACGAGTCGACCGCTGACGACGGCGTGCTCACGACACCGGTTCCGGGAACCGACACCGAGTACACCGTCCGCGTCGCTGCCGACGGGTACGAGACGGCCACGGCGACCGTCACCGTCGCCAGCGGGGAGACCGTAACGGCCAACGTCTCGCTCGAGGGCGACGCCGTCATTGCGGTGGCCCTCGAAGACGCGCAGTTCGGCGACGGGATTACAGAAGCGAGCGTCGAAGCAACCGGCGACCGGGGGACGTATTCGGGGACACACGAGGGGAACGGCGAGTACGTCCTCGAACCCGTTCCCGGGGGCGACGAGTACGCGATTAACGTAACCGCAGCAGGGTACGTCAACGATGCTCGGACGGTCTCGGTCGGGACGAACGGAGCGGCGAGCGACCGGATCGTCCTCGAAGGCGACGCGACGCTCTTGGTGACCGTCGTCGACGAAGCCGATGAACCGGTCGGTGACGCAACCGTTACGATCGAACGTCCGGACGGCGCGTCGTTCACCGCTACCGAGGAATCGAACGCGAACGGGACGCTCGAAGCGACCGTTCCTGGGTCCGGGACGGCCTACGCGCTCACGGTCGACGCGCAGGGGTACGCGAGCGAGACCGTCTCGACGGATTCGGTCCCGAGCGGGGCGACTGAATCCGTTACCGTGACCGTGGCGACCGTCGACGGCGTCCCCGGGTTCGGCGTCCCGGTCGCGGCCGTCGCACTGCTGGCGACGCTCGCGGTCAGCGTTTCGCGGGGGCGGGCATAGACAGCTCTGAACGTCGCTCGAGGAGGAACCGCACGTAGTGCGTTGTGAAGGGAAAACAGCAAACCACGGACCAATCCATGCGAGCGCGGTCAGTTACGCGCTAGTTTCGACCTCGTCTCAGTCTTCCGCTTCGTCGGTATCGTCGTTCGTCTCCGATTCGTTCTCGCTTCCATCGTCCGTTTCCGACTCGGCATCACTGTCACTGTCCGTCCCCGGGTCGAACTCGACCTCCGTCGCCGTGGCGTCGTAGATGTCGTCCCAGTCCTTGTCCTCGTCCATCAGGAAGACTTCGACGGTCAGCGACCCTTCGCCGAACTCTTCGAGTCCGGCCGGTCGAACGTCGATATGGAACGTGCCGTTCTCCTCCATCCGGACCTCACCCGTCCGCTCGACGATCTTTCGGTTGTCCGGTCCCTCGTTGATCTTGACGAAGAAGTACGGCTCGCCGATCACGTCGCCGTGCTCGGGCGGGTCGACGTTCTCCATGCTCGTGTTGGCGACGACCTCGAGGTTGAAGTTCGAGTAGCCGTCGCCGTCCTCGGCGGGCTCCGTATCGACGACCGAGACGTCTTCGATCCGGTCCTCGCGCTTGTTCTCCAGCGGCCGGTTCGGTTCTTCCGGCGGCCGCCACTCCGCGGTCGCCGTATCGTCTTCGTCGGCGGGATCCGTTACGTCCGTCCCGGTTTGGTCGTTATCTTGGGTGTTTTGGTCGTTATCTTGAGCGTTACCGTTCTCGGACGCGATGTCCGTCCCGTTATCGGCGTCCGTCTCGTTCGGCGATTCGTCGGTCGTCACCCCGTCGAGGGCGGCACACCCCGACAGGGCCACGAGCAGTGCAATCGCGACGACAGCGAGCGTTCGGAATTGCATCAGTGACCGGTCGTACCGAGGGACGACCCATTATTACAGCCCTGATAAGCGGCGCTTCCCGAATCGGTGGTAATACGGGTCCTACGCGGCCGTATCGGATACTTTCGAAAGTTTGAGCGCAGCGGAACGGTCTTTATGCACTTCCCAACCGACACGAGCGCGGTGTTCGACGGAACTTCTGGCTGTTCGTACCCAAGGCGGACCGACCACTCACGCCAACGGGGTCCGCTCGAGATCTACGCGGACCTTTTTCTCGTCGGGTTCACTCCGTTCACCCTCCTCCAAAAAATCTCGACCAAAAACACCGGAAGAACTCCGTTCTTCCGAGCCCTCGTTCACTTCGTTCACGAGGAAGACCGCTCGTTCGCTCCGCTCACTCGCGGTACTTACGCCAGCGGCGTCCGCTCGACCACTTGCCCGTCGTAGGTCGGATACTGCTCGACGATTTCACCGTCCTCGAGGTCGCCCTCTTCGATCATCTCCTCTAAGAGCCACCAGGCGACCTCGACGTGGTTCGTCTTGACGGTGTAGAACTCTTCGGGGACGCCGAGGGCCTCGAACTCCTCGGGATCCGCACGGGTCTTGCCGTAGACGAGCGTGCCGTCGTCGGTGATGTCGTCGAACTCGCGGCGGATGTTCCGCGCCATGCGCTTGAGACGGCGGCGGTGCTGGGCCGCGTCCTTGAACACGGACGTACAGAAGTAGACCTTCTCGTGGTCGCCCATCACCTCGAGGATCTCCTCGCGGGAGCCCTCGACGGCGCTCATGTGGTCTTCTTTGAGTTCGAAGCCCTGCTCCTGCATCCGGCGGTAGTTCCCGTCGCTCATCTCGAACTCGTTGACGTTGCAGAACTCCGCTGCGCCCTCGTCCAAGAACTCGAGGAACTCCTCTTCGGCGCGGATGCCGGGAATCTCGAACGCGGGGGTCAGCCCCTCCTCGCGAGCGATGTGAAGGATTTCCTCCCACTCGGTGCCGTGGAGGTCGCCCCACTGTTCGTAGGGCGGATGGAAGCGAATCTCGTCGAGGCCGGCCTCGGAGAGCCGTCGCATGTTCTCGCGACCGCCCGTGATACCCGTATAGAGGTGGGTGTGGTGGTCCTCGCCGAACTCGTCTTTCAGGAGTTCGAGGTAGTGGCAGGTCCGATCGAGGGCCTCTTGGGGTTCGCCGCCGGTGATCGACGTTCCCAGCGCGTCCATCCGCTTTGCCTCCGTGATGACGTCCTCGTCGGACTCGACGAGTCGCTCGTTGGCGTAGACGTCGGTGACGTTCTTGCGGTTCTCGCCGAGCGGGCAGTAGAAGCAGTCGCGCTGGTCGCAGTAACCGTAGACGAACAGCACCATCTTGCCGCCTTTCGCGCACTGCTCACAGCCCTTCGAGATCATTCGAGGGAACGTACTGGCCCGACTCACAAAAGCCGTGCGAAACGCGGTTCTCGGGTGGGCCCCGTCACCGTGGGCCGCTGTCGCGCGGCGACGTCACGCGAACACCGCGGTCGCGACCGCCGGATGGCGGCCCGTCGGTGCGGACCCGAACTGCGTCTCGCGTCGCCTCTCGGTGCCCAGTATGCTATTATACGATTAGCCCGAACGATGGGCCATCAATGGCAGCCGGGATCCACGTCCTGTGTGTCGACGACGACCCGGACGTCCGTTCGGTAACTGCCGCCACACTCGAGCGAGCCCGATCGGAGTTCGTCGTCTCGACGGCGACCTCCGGACGGGACGGACTGTCGCGATTGGACGGGACCGAGAGCGAGCCGGAGCGCCCCGCCATCGACTGTATCGTCAGCGACTACGAGATGCCCGGAATGGACGGCCTCGAGTTCCTCGCGGCGGTTCGCGAGCGCGACCCGGAGATGCCGTTTCTCCTGTTCACCGGAACGGGATCCGAAGCGATCGCCAGCGAGGCGATTTCGGCCGGCGTCACCGACTACCTCCGGAAGGGGACGGGGACCGATCGGTACGCCGTCCTCGCGAACCGCATCGAGAACGCCGTCGAGAAACGCCGCGCGGAGCGGGCCAAACGCGAGAGCGAACGCGAACTCGAGCGGTATCGGACGCTCGTCGAAACGGTCGACGACCCCATGTACGTCCTGGACGCGGAGGGGAACTGCACGATCGTCAACGAGGCCTTCTGCGAACTGCTCGGCGTCGATCGGGACCGCATCGTCGGTGAATCGATTTCTGAGTTCATCTCCAGGGAGGCGCTCGAGCGCGGCGCCAAGACGGTGTATCACCTCCACGGGAGCGACCGGACGTCCGATCGCTTCGAATTCACCATCGGAACCGAGGACGGCACGGAGCGCGTCGGCGAGGCGAACGTGACCGCCCTCACGGACGGCGACGGTCGGTTCACCGGCTCTACGGCCGTCGTTCGAGACATCACCGCGCGGAAGCGTCGGGAACGCGAACTCGCCCGGTACGAGCGGATCGTCGATCTCGCGCCGATCGCGCTGTTCGTCCTCGACGCGAACGCGACGATCACCTGGTGTAACGACGAGTTCGCCGACGCGTTCACCGAGGAGATCGACGCCCTGATCGGAACGCCGTTTCCGGAGCTCATCGAGCGGGGCTACTACGACGAGCGGGTGATCGGTAAGTACACCGACGAGGTCAGAGCGCTCCTCTCTTCGTCGGTCGACCGCACTCGAGCCAAGTACCAGGTCCGATTCCGGTCGAACGACGACGAGAAGCGGATCCACGACGTCCACACCGAGCTCCTCCCGCTCGAGGACGGAGAGTTCGTCGGCACGATACACGCGATCCGCGACATCACCCGACGACGGCGCTCCCAGCGGGAACTCGAGCGTCAGAACGATCGCTTGGAGGAGTTCGCGAGCGTCGTCAGCCACGACCTGCGCAATCCGTTGAACGTGGCGCGGGGCACGCTCGACCTCCACGCCGAGGACTGTCCGCAGTCGGGGGAGTCGATCGATCGAATCCGCTGGTCGCTCCAGCGGATGGACGACCTGATCGACCGGCTCCTGTCGCTGGCCCGCCACGGACGAACGATCGGCGAGCAGACCCCGGTCTCGCTCTCGAGCAGCGTCCACAGAGCCTGGAACGCCGTCGATACCGCGAACGCCACCCTCGAGTGCGCCGTCGAGACTACGATCGTCGCCGACGAGGGCCGTCTGCAAGCGCTGCTCGAGAACTTGTTTCGGAACGCTGTCGAACACGGTTCGACAGGCTCTCCTTCGCACGCTCAGGAGGACGCCGTGGAGCACGGCTCCACGAGCCCTGACTCGCACGCTCGTCAGGACACCGGAAGACGCGGAGCGTCTTCCGAGCCCTCGGTCGCTGACGCTCCCGCGGACAGCGTGGAACACGGATCTTCGGACGCCGACTCGAGGGCCCAACAGGAGCGATCCGGCGTCACCGTTACCGTCGGTCCCCTCGAGACCGACGCCGGCGACGATCGACCGGTACGGGGGTTCTACGTCGCCGACGACGGACCGGGGTTCGACTCGGAGCCCGACGACCTGTTCGAGTTCGGTTACACGACCGCCGAGGACGGCACCGGGTTCGGGCTGGCGATCGTCGAGGGAATCGCCGAGGCCCACGGTTGGACCGTGACCGCGCGAAACGGCGACGACGGCGGCGCGCGCGTCGAGATCAGCGGCGTCGACGTTCGCGACGATCGGTCGGGGCCGACGTAACGCCGCGCTCGCAGAGGCCGATTCGCGCTCGGCGCCGTCGATCGGCGAGCGGCCCGTCTCGCGGACGTCCGGGGAATTCTGTCGTCCCCAGAAGATGGAAATACCTCCCGGTCGAACGGTCGATAGATGCTGCTCGTCCTCTGTGTCGACCTCGACGACGATCTGGGTCGCAAGACCGGCTTTTCGACGCCGGTGATCGGCCGCGACCCCGTCGAGGAAGCGGCCGTTGCGCTGGCGACCGAAGACCCGGAGGACTCCGACGTCAACGTGATCTTCCAGGGGTTGCACGTCTACGACGACCTCGCCGATCGCGACGAGAGCGTCGAAGTCGCCGTCGTCACCGGCAACGACGAGGGCGACGTGAAGGCGAACCGCGAGGTCGGCGACGAGGTCGACACCGTCCTCGCGAGCCTCTCGACCGCGGAGGACGTCACCGCGCTCGTGGTCACCGACGGCGCGCAGGACGAGTCCGTCATTCCGATCATCCGGTCGCGGGTGCCCATCGACGGCGTCCGTCGCGTCGTCGTTCGGCAGGCCCAGAACTTAGAGTCGATGTACTACACGATCAAGCAGGTGCTGAACGATCCGGAGACGCGAGGGACGGTGTTGATCCCGCTGGGGATCCTCCTGTTGATCTACCCGCTCGCCCTGGTCGGGACCGTCCTCGACATGCCCGGGTTCGTGCTGGGAACGACCTCGGCGCTGCTGGGACTGTATCTCATCTCCAGAGGACTCGGGCTGGGCGACCGCCTCGACGCCGCCGTCGAGCGCGCCCGCCGGTCGCTGTACGCCGGCCGGACGACCCTGCTCGCCTACGTCGTCGCCGCCGCCCTGTTCGCCCTCGGCGGCGTCAGCGGCCGGAACGAACTCGAGGCCGTCCGTGAGGCGACGCCCGGCGAGGTCGGCGTGCCCGTGATGCTCTCCGCGCTCGTCTACGGGTCGATCCAGTGGATCGCCGCCGCGGGGGTCACCACCAGCCTCGGCCAGATCACCGACGAGTACATCGCCGGCTCCCTCGAGTGGCGCTACCTCAACGCGCCGTTTTACGTGCTCTCGATCGCCGTCGTCCTCTACGCGGTGAGCGCGTTCTTCCTCGACGAGGTCGGGATCAGCTTCCTCGCGACGGCGCTGACCGTCGGCACGCTGCTCGGCATCGCGAGCACCCTCGCCTTCGCCGTCATCGAGTCGCGGTACGCGGATGACGATGCCGACGAGGCGAGCGGCACGCGTTCGGCAGAGCGCGCCTGACGCCCGATATCGGCCGATTCAGATCCAGCGAGTCGACGATCCGCCCCAAGCTTTACTTTGCCGTTCGGTTTCTCTGCAGTATGGAGATCGACGCAGCGGTCGTCGAGGAGGAGAGCGGTTCGTTCGACATCGAAACCGTCGAACTCGAGTCGCCACAGGCGGGAGAGGTGCTGGTCCGGGTCGTCGGGGCCGGCGTCTGTCATACCGATATGATCGTCCGCGACCAGCTGTATCCAACGCCCTTACCCGCGGTCTTAGGCCACGAGGGGTCGGGCGTGGTCGAAGCGGTCGGTGACGGCGTGAGCCGCGTCGAACCCGGCGATCACGTGGTGTTGAGCTTCGACTACGACGACGACTGTCACAGCTGTCGGGACGGCCACCCGGCCTACTGCGAGTCGTTCTTCGAACACAACTTCGGTGGGCAGCGCCCCGAGGACGGCACCTCCCCGCTCTCACGGGACGGCGAACGACTCAGCGGACGGTTCTTCGGCCAATCGTCGTTCGCGACCCACGCCATCGCGACCGAGCGGAACGTGGTTCCCGTCGACACCGGCGGTGACGTCCCGCTGGAACTGCTCGGGCCGCTCGGCTGTGGGATCCAGACCGGCGCGGGCGCCGTCATCAATTCGTTGGACCCCCAGGCCGGATCGTCGATCGCGATCTTCGGTGCCGGATCCGTCGGCCTCTCGGCGGTTATGGCCGCCGATCTCAAGGGGTGTACGGAGGTCATCACGATCGACCTGAAGGAGAACCGACTCGAGACCGCCGCCGAATTCGGGGCGACCGAGACGGTCAACCCTGAAGCGGTCGACGACGTGATTGCGGCCGTCGACGAGTACACCGGTGGCGGTGTCGACTACGCGCTGGAGACGACCGGCGTCGCGGACGTGGCCGAACAGGCCGTCCAGACGCTCACCCAGCGAGGAACGCTGGGAATCGTCGGCGCGCCGCCGCTGGGAACCGAAGCGAGCTACGACGTCAACGACCTCCTCCTCAACGGGCGTTCGATCACGGGCATCGTCGAGGGCGACTCGAATCCCCAGGAGTTCATTCCGGACCTCGTCGATCTCTACCGGCGCGGGAAGTTCCCGTTCGACGAACTCGTCACCTACTACGACTTCGACGAGATCGAACAGGCCGTCGAGGACTCCGAGAACGGGGAGACGATCAAGCCCGTGTTGCAGATCAGCGAGCCCTGAACGCTCCCACCCCATCGTTTCGTCTCGAGTCCGGTCTCGACTCGCCGCCCCGTTAGCGCTCGCGTTCGACGACGAACTCCGCCAGTTCGACGAGGTAGTCTCGCGCCGTCGGGTCGGCGATCTCGATCCGGTCGAGGGCCTCGATCGCGCGATCCGATTCGGTTCGAGCGCGGGCGTTGGCCTCGTCGGGCGTGAGGTCGGTCACTTGCACCACCGACGGCCGTTCCAGGGCGGCGTCGTGGCCGGTCGGCTTGCCGAGTTCGTCGGCGTCGGCGATCGCGTCGAGGACGTCGTCGCGGATCTGGAAGGCGATCCCGACCCGTTCGGCGTACTCGCCGAGCGCCTCGACGGTGACCGCGTCCGAGCCGGCGGCGATCGCCCCGAGCTCCGCGGCGGCGCGAAAGAGTGCGCCGGTTTTCCGGCGCGCGAGGGTCATGTACTCGGCCTCGGTTTCGGGTTCGGCCGACAGCTCCGTCGCCTCGCCGATGCCGAGTTCGACCATGGCCTCGGCGACGACGCGCGTGGCGTCGGGATCCGACGAAAAGAGGGCGAACGCTTCGCCGAGCAAGCCGTCGCTCGAGACGATCGCCGGGCCGTAGCCGAATTCGGCCCAGGCGCTGGTCGTGCCCCGGCGCAGCTCCGACCGATCGATGATGTCGTCGACGACCAGCGAGGCCGCGTGGACGAGTTCGATTCCGACGCCGAAGTCGACGGCGTCCTCGGCCGTTCCGCCCACCGTCTCGCAGGCCAGCACCGTCACCATCGGCCGGACGCGCTTGCCTCCGGCGAGGGCCGTGTGTTCGACTTCCGCTCTGAGCGCGTCCGGCTCGAGGCCGTCGACTACCTCGACGAGCCGATCCTCGATCAGCGCCCGACGGCGCTCCAGCAATTCCATCACACGCGCTTAGGACGGGGGTGAAAAGTACGTGACGGTTCAGCGGTGTAGTAGTTAGACCGTTTACACGGGAAACGGGAGCGAATTCGCGACGTCAGTCCTGGAGCGGCCTCACTCGCCGTCGAACTGGCTGAACGTGAACCCGTTCTCGCCGTCCGACGGGACGGTACCGTCCTCGTCGGCGTCGGTGTCCGGCGTCGGTTCGGCGTCTCCATCGGTGCCGCTCGCGTCCGTGATCCCGCCGTTCGCTTCGGGCTCGAACCCGCCGGTACTCCCGGCGGGATCCTCGCTCGTGTCGGTCTCGACACCGCCGACATCATCGTCGTCGCCGTCGCCGTCGCCGCCGTCGACATCTACCTCGTCGAACGAGAGCGTCTCGCCGTCGGTGTCGTAGTCGTCGACGGAGACGGCCGCCACCTCGTCGGTCTCGAAGTGATCGAGCGTCTCGCTCAGGTACGCCGCCTGATCGGTGAGCGAACTCGCGCTCTCGGTGACTTCCGAGAGGGCGGAGGTCTGTTCCTCCGCGGCCGCGGCGACGCGCTGGGCCTCGGCGGCGGTCGTTTCGGAGATCTCGGTCGCCGACGAGACCATGGCGACGACCTCTTGGGTCGAGGCCGCCTGCTCTTCGGTCGCCGCGGAAATCTCCTGGACGCCCTCGTTGGTCCGGTCGGCGTAGTCGGCGATTTCGTCGAGCGCTTCGGCGGCGTTCTCGACGGAGTCGACGTGTTCGGCGATCCGATCGGCGGTCTGTTGGACCTCCGTCGCGGTCTCGGCCGTCTGTTCGTCGATCCGCTCGAGTCGCTGCTCGATGTCCTCGGCGGTCGATTTCGTGTCCGCGGCGAGCTCTTTGACCTGCGTCGCGACGGCGCCGAAACCGGAGCCCTCGCCGTCGCCGCCCCGCGAGGCCTCGATGTTCGCGTTCAACGCGAGCATGTTCGTCTCGCGGGCGACCTCGGTGATGAACTCGACCAGTTCGTCGACCTGCGCCATCTCCGCTTCGAGCTCTCGGATGGCCTCGACGGCCTCGGTCGACTCCGCTTCGATCTCGTGCATCCCGTCGATCGCCTCCTGGGCCGCCTCGCGGCCGAGGCGACCGGTTTCGGCCGTCTGCTCGGCGAAGTCGGCGACGTTGTTCGATGAGGCGGCGATCTCTTCGGTCGTCGTGGAGAGACCGCTCATCTCCCGGTTGACCGAGTGGAGGTTCTCGTTCTGTCGGTCGGTGCCGTCGGAAATCTCCTGTACCGACTCGGAGACCTGCTGGGAGGCCGAGCGGACCTCTTCGCTGGATGCGGTTACCTGTTCGCTGGCCGCCGCCACCTCGTTGGCGAAGGCTTTGACGTCGGCGGTCGTCTTTTCGAGGTCCGCGATCATCTCGTTGAACGCCTCGGCGATGTCCGTCATCGCCTGGCTCTCGCTTTCGGGATCGAGCCGGCGGGTCAGATCGCCGTCCGCACAGTCGTCCATCACGTCGCTGAACTCCTCGGCTTTCGCCTCGAGATGGCGGTTTATCGACTCGGTCTCGTCCCGGGCCGCTTCGGCCTCCTCGCGTGCGCTCTCGGCGGCTTCGATCTGGTCGCGCAGCGAGTTTCGCATGCTGTCGAAGCCGTCGTACAGCCGTCCGATCTCGTCGACGCGGTCCGTCTCGAGATCGACGTCGAGGTTGCCCCGTTCCATCTCGGTCGTGCGATCGCGCAATCTGGCCAGCGGGACGACGGTCTGCCGGCCGAGAACGACGCCGACGACGCCGAGCGCGACCAGGCTCGTCAACACCATCGCGATGACGTTCGTTTCGACGTCGGAGACGACGCCGTACGCCTGCTCGTTCGGAACGGTCGTGACGGCGACCCACTGCGTGTTCCCGACGGGAACGTACGCCCGCACCACGTCGTCGTCCTGAATGCGGGTGAGTCGGCCGCCCAGGGCGGCAGCCATCGCCTCGTCGTCGATCGATCCCTCGTCGATCGACGCGGAGTCGGCCTGGAAGACCGCCGAGCCGTCGCTATCGAGAATGGCCGTCGACGCCGACGTGTTCTCCTGGTGGAGTTGCTCGACCTGATACTCGAGCGTGCCGATGATGACGACGGCTCGATCTTCGCGTTCCGTCACCGGGCTGGCGAAGGCCATGACCTGGTCGTCGAGGGTCGGCGATTGGTACGCTTCCTGGGAATGCCAGACGGACTCCTCGAGCCCGAGCTCCTCCTCGAAGCCGTCGGCAGCCCACGGCTCCGTCAGGTTTTCGAACGACTCGCCGCGGTAGGCGGCGTTCGTACTCGTCACGATTTCATCGTTCTCGGTGTCGACGTAGTGAATCGCGCGCACGTCGACGTCCATCCGGGCTTGCTCTTCGACGAGCTGGCCCTGGACTTCCTGCGGATCGCCCGCCTGGAGGATCTGCGAATCGGAGGCGGTCCGCGTCTGGACCCGCATCGTTTCGACCCAGTTGCTGATCGCGTCGGCCTGCATCTCGGCGGTCGATTCGAGTTGCTCGTTCGAGTCCGCCCGAACGGTCTCGTCGATATCGACGTAGCTGACCGCCCCGACGGCCCCGATAACGAGCACGACCGCCAGAATCGACACCACGAACTTCACGAGGTACCGCCGCCTGACGAACGACGGCACCAGGGAGGAAAGCGACGCCATTACGAACTCACCCTGTCCAGTTCGGCGATGCCGCCATCCGCGCTTTCGTCGAACTCCCAGTACTGGAAGACGGCGTCGGTCACGTCGCCGTTCTCGTCGAAGCCGACCGAACTCGAGGCGCCCTGGTAGGTGACGGGATCACCTCGGGCCGCGAGTTCGATCCCGTCGGCGAGGGACTCCGGCGTGATTTCCTCGCCGTCGCCGGTGGCAACCGCCTGCATAGCGTTTCTAATGGCGGTCCCGTCGTTTTGTCCGGCGTAGGCGTTCGCGAGCAACAGGACGGCGCTCGCGTCGTAGGAGTGAGGCGTGAAGACGCCCGGTTCGGCGTCGTAGGCGTCCTCGAACAGTTCCGTGAACGTCTCGGTCCCCGGTCCGTCGACCAGCGGCGCGGTGCCGCGGATGCCGTCGAGCGAGTAGTCGACCTGGTCGTGGAGATCGCTGTCCTGCAGGCCGTCGGTGACGAGGATGTCTTCCGGAGCGTCGGCTCCGAGATCTCTGAGAACCTGTCCGCCCGTTTCCGGGTAGCCGATCACGACGAGCAGTTCGGGGTCGTTCTTCCTGACCCGCTCGATAGCCGCTTCGTAGGTGTCCTGCTCTTCCGTTAGCGGGACCTGCTCCGAGACCGTCCCGCCGTGATCGCTTCGGAACGAGCGCGCGAACGCCTGGCTCAACTGCCAGCCGTAGTCGTTGTTCGCGTAGAGTGTCGCGGCGCTGTCGTGGCCGAGATCGTTCGCCGCCCGGTCGGCGAGCACGACCGCCTGCAGCGAGTCGGAGACCGCGGTCCGGAAGACCAGCCCGGCGTCGTTGAGCGAGGTGATCGTCGGCGTGGTCGCGCCGGGCGAACAGCAGACGGTCCGGTACGGAATGAGGACCTGCTGTGTCGCCTGCAGCGTCACGTCCGAGGCTGCCGGGCCGTTGACCATCGGGTATCCTTCGTCGACCAGGGCGGCCGCACCCTGGACGCCCGCCGACGGCGACGTCTCGGTGTCGACGACTTCGTACTCGATGTCGAGCGAAATCTCGTCTTCGACTTGCCGAATCGGGAGCTCCGCGGCGTTTCGCATCGGCTTCCCGACGGTCTCGAGATCGCCGCTCACCGGTTGCATGATTCCGAGTCTGAGCGTTCGGTCGGTTCCGCCGACGTCGCTCCCGTCCTCGATGTCGTTCGAGTCGAGCCCGGGTACCGAACTGAGACAGCCGGCGAAGCCACCGAGACCGGCTCCACCGAGACCGGTCAGTAGTTTTCGACGATTCAAGTGAACGGACATACCTGCGTATTTCACTCATCACATATAACGATACTGTCTGTATTTCCATACTTACCAGAATGAACCACAATTCGGTTCGGTATAACGATGAATGGTTACTATTCTATCATACGAAGTCGCATTTGTTAGGGACTAACAACCAGTATTTGTGGGACTCAATTCTCGAGATCGATACGCTATCGCTAGAAAACTCACACGTCATGGTCGTAGCGAATTATTATCGCGGCCCAAATATAATCCATCTGAAATACGGACCCATTCGTTCGATGCGGGAACGTACCATCTCATCGATACGAAACACGGACCGCTGAACCGCGAGTAGCCACGCTTGCCCGTGAGGAACCGAAGCGAATTGAATTCGAACGAATTAGTCGTTCGGAACCGGCGGAAACGGATCTCCTCTCGAGCGTTCGCCTCCGACGTCCCGAGAAGAGCCGCACGCTCGCGTCGCGCGAGTCTCGCTTACTGGAACGCTTCGGTGAGCGCGGGCACGACGTCGAAGAGGTCGTCGACGATCGCGTAGTCGGCGATGTCCATGATCGGGGCGTTGGGGTCGGTGTTGATCGCGACGATGGTATCCGAGCCCTTCATCCCGGCGACGTGCTGGACGGCCCCGGAGATCCCGATCGCGATGTAGACGTCCGGCGTGACGACCTTCCCGGACTGGCCGACCTGCCGGTTCTTGGGCAGCCAGCCGTTGTCGACGATCGGCCGCGAGGACGAGACCGTCGCGCCGAGGGCGTCCGCGAGCTCCTCGATCAGGGGAGGTTGTCTTCCTCTTCGATCCCGCGGCCGACGCTCACGAGGACGTCCGCCTCGGTGATGTCGACGTCGCCGCCGGCGACCTCCTCGAAGCCGTTGACCGTCGAGCCGATGGCGTCCTCGTCGATGTCGGCGTCGAAGGCCTCGATCGCCGCGTCGCCGGTGCCCTCAGCTTGGGGCCACTCGGCGCTGCGGATCGTCGCGACCGCGTTCCCCTCGAGTTCGTTAGTCGTCTCGACCTTGCCACCGTACATTTCGCGGGTGGCGATCAGCGTCTCGCCGTCGGTCTCGAGGTCGATCGTATCGGTGACGATCGGCAGGTCGAGTTGGGTGGCGACGGCCGGCGCGTAGTCGAGGCCGTTGACGCTGTTGGGCGCGAGGACGTACTGCGGGGCGAGTTCGTCGTACAGTTGCGTAATCGCCTGCGCGTAGACGTCGTGGTTGAACTCCTCGCCGTAGTCGACGGTGTGGATGGCGTCGACGCCCTCGCGGTTGAGCTTCTCCGCGAACTCGTCGACGGTACCGCTGATGACCGCCAGATGGAGGTCGCCGCCGGTCTCGTCGGCCAGCTGGCGACCCGCGGTGATGATCTCGTAGCTGACGTCGCGCAGTTCGCCGCGGCGGTGGTCCGTCACTGCGAGGATATCCGTCATTGTGCCACCCCCTTGTCGCGAAGCAGTTCAGCGAGCTCTCCGGCCGTCTCCTCGGGGCTGCCCTCCCAGGTCGTCACGTCGCTCTCGCTTTCGGGCTCGTACATCTCCGTCAGCTCGAGGTCGGAGTCGACGGCGCTCTCGTCGACGCCGAGATCGGCCAGCGCCTTGACGTCGAGTTCCTTGCGCTGGGCCTGCCGGATCCCGCGCAGGCTGGCGTAGCGGGGCTCGTTGATCCCGGTCTGAATCGTCAGGACGGCGGGGAGCTCGATCTCGGTCAGCTCCTCGACCCCGCCCTCGAGTTCGCGTCGCACGGAGGCCGCGTCGTCGTCGAAGCCGTGCTCGAGGTGGTTGACGACGGCGCCCCACTGGTAGCCGAGACTCGGCGACGGAGACGCCCGTCGCGCCGAAGCTGTCGTCGCCGGCCTGGACGCCCGTCAGGACGAGATCGGGGTCTTCCTCCTCGACGACGGCGCTCAAGATCTCCGTCTTGGCGCCGACGTCCAGCAGGTCGACGTCCTCGAGCGAGTCGTCCCAGATGCGGACGGCGCGGTCGGCGCCTTTCGCCAGCGCCTGCCGGATGGTCTGTTCGCACTCCTCCGGACCGATCGTGACCGTCACGACTTCGTCGGCGACGCCCGCCTCCTGGAGCTGGACGGCCTCCTCGATGGCGTAGTCGTCCCACTCGTTCAAGTCGGCGCCCAGATACTGGTCGGCGATCCCAGTACCCTCGATTTCGAACTCGTCTTCGACGGTCGCGACTTCTTTGACCGTAACGAGGATTTTCATCATTTATCACTGCCACGCCCGTACCGTAAACCTTTTCGAAACGCGCTTTCTTATGGGACCAGTTCATTTAACAATCCATAATTGAATCTCTAAAATCGATTACAGACCATTTGGTAGCGAGGGGAAAAACTACCAACGTTGCTCATCGTGCCGCTATCGATCCGCAAGACGGAAACGGTTTAACGACGCCACTGGTAGTACGCGATATGGCAGACTGTCCACTTGCCGACGACTGCCCGAGCTTTTCCGAGCGGATCTCGGGAATGGGGTGTCAACACTACGGCGACCGCGGGGGCAAGGAATGGTGTAAGCACTACAGCCAGCCCATCGAGGATCTGAAGACCCAGCCCGTCAAGGCGGGCGAGGAAATCGTTATCGACGTCGTCGACATGCACGAGAGCGGCGCCGGCGTCGGGCGGACGGAAGACGGGTTTATCGTGCTAGTCGACGGCATTCTGCCGGAGGCCCGAGCCCGCGTTCAGGTGACCCAGGTCCACAGCAACCACGCCCGCGCCGAGGAGCTCGAACTCCTCCCGATGGATCCCGACGAGGACCCGGAGTCCGACGCCGACACGACGTCGGCCGACGACGAGGACGAGGGCGAAGGCAAGGGCGAGGATGAGGAGGCGGAGTCTGACGCCGACACGGACGGCGAGGACAAAGGCAAGCCGGCCCGCGAGCGGCTCGGCAGCCGAGAGAACTTCTGGGGCTCGTAGTCGACCCGTCGAGTGGACAGTCGTCGATCGGTCCGTTTTCGCGCAGTTTAGCACCCGTACCGCAATAAGACCGAAGTACCAGTTGCAACAACTGTTCGGTAATCGACGGGAGCCGGTTCGGGGAGCGGACGGCGGATACGGTGCTTCGCGGATAGAGCGCCGCGACCGTCGCGACGCAAGGGTTTTCCCGTCGCTTGTGCGACACAACGGCATGGAGCGGATTCCCCTGTCGAACTCGGCGTTCGAAGGCGACAACAACGCGTACCTCTTCGCGGACGGGTCGGAGGCGGCGCTGGTCGACACCGGCGACTGGACGGCGACGACGCGGGAGCAACTCGAGGCCGCCCTCGCCGAACGGGACCTCGCCTTCGCCGACGTCGATCGGGTCTTCCTCACCCACTGGCACGGCGACCACACCGGACTGGCGGGCGCGATTCAGGCCGAAGGCGGAGCCGAGGTCTACGTCCACGAGGCCGACGCGCCGCTCGTCGAGGGCGACGAGGACGCCTGGAACGCGATGTACGAACTCCAGGAGGAGTACTTCGAGCAGTGGGGGATGCCCGAGGAGAAGCGAGCCGTCCTCCGGGAGCGGATGGCCGACGCCGAGACGGGCGCCGCGTCGCCGACCGTCACGACGTTCGCCGACGGCGAGACGTTCCCCGTCCCCGGCGGCGAACTCGAGGTCGTCCACGCCTCCGGCCACGCCGCGGGGCTGTGCATGTTCGAGACGACCCTCGAGGGCCGGCGGGAGGTCGTCTCCGGCGACGCGCTGTTGCCCGTCTACACGCCCAACGTCGGCGGCGCGGACGTCCGCGTCGATCGGCCGCTCGAGCGCTACCTGCGGGCGCTGCGGGGGATCGTCGAGGCCGACTACGATCGCGCGTGGCCGGGCCACCGCGATCCGATCGACGAGCCCGCCGACCGGGCCCAGCACATCATCGACCACCACGCGGAACGCGCCTGGCGGGTCCTCGACGCGCTGGATCGCGAGGGACCCTGCGACACCTGGTCCGTGAGCGCGGCCCTGTTCGGCGACCTCGAGGACATCCACATCCTCCACGGTCCGGGCGAATCGTACGCGCACTTGGAGCACTTAGAGCGAGCCGGGACCGTCGTCCGGGAGGAGACCGAGTATCGCCTGGCCGACGGCGTCGCGGAAGTACTCGCCGCGAAGGACGAACGGCGCTGGCACCTCGAGTACTGACGGCGGCGCGACCCATCGGTCGCTATTTCCCGCGAGAACCAGTCGCTCACGCTCGAAGCGGGACGCGAAAGACGCGGCGAAAGAGTTCCCCCCTAGGGTGACCTCTCACTCCCCTCGCGGGAGCCGCGTGAGACACGGCGAGAGGCGATGTCAGAGGCACGGACTCGCCGTGGCGCAGCCGGTGCGCAGTATACACTCCGTCATACCGACTGTTATCTCTATTGGTTAGTTCCGATCGATCGACGTGTCGATTTCAATGGCGTTCTGATCGAACGGCGCCGTTCGCTCGAGCCCTCGGCGGTCCATCGAGGGCACTGGGACGCTGTTGACCGCGCCCTCGACGACCGTCCGCGGATCGACGCCGCGGACGTCCGCCTCGGTGGTCAGGACGATCCGATGAGCCAGCGCGGGGTGGACGACCGCGTGGACGTCCTCGGGCATATAACGTTCGGCCGAGTTCCCGCCGTCCGGTCGGCGACCGACGGGGACGGGACCGGGGAAGCTTTGACCCTGCCGTCGTCTTAGACAGGGATATGAGCGGACTCGAGCGGGAACGGGAGTGGAGGCGATCGCCGTGATCGACGAGATCGAGGAACTGCTCGAGGAGATCGGGTTCGACGCCGAGACGAGCGTGCTGACACACCGTCAGGCGCAGGTGCTCGCGCTCCGCGAACGCGGCGTCTCGCAGGCCGACATCGCCGACGCGCTGGGCACCTCGCGGGCGAACGTCTCCTCGATCGAGTCGAGCGCGCGCGAGAACTTGGCGAAGGCTCGCGAGACGGTGGCCTTCGCGGAGGCGCTGCGGGCGCCGGTTCGCGTCCGGGTGCCGGCGGGGACCGACCTCTACGACGTTCCGCAGTTGGTCTACGACGCCTGCGACGAGCAGGGCGTCAAGGTCGATCACACCGCGCCGGACCTGATGAAGGTCGTCAGCGATGCCGCGGGGTCGGCGGTGACCGGACGCGAGGTGTCGACGCCGCTGATCGTCGGCGTCACCTCCGAGGGGATGGTGCGGGTCCGCCACCAGGACCGCCGAGAGTGATCGCCGTTCGACGCCGCGTCGCGCGACTCCGAATTGCAGGCAGCGTCAGCAGTCCGAAGACCGAAAGGCGACGGCGGCATACGCGAGGGTGATGACGTTCGATCTGCCGGAGGCAGTAGCCGACTCGTGGCGACCGCTGGGAACGCGAACCGGCGAGACGAGCGCCATGCTCGCCTCGATCACCGCCGAGACGACGGTCTACGAGCGCGTCACGCCCGCGGCCGGCGTAGCTGCGCTCGAGGCGAGCGACATTCCGGCCCGCTCGGTGTTCGTCGTCGACGTGACCGTCTCCCCCTCGCCCGACGATCTCGGGCTGTCGACGACGTCCGTCTTCTCGAAGGCCGCTCCGAAGGCGAAAGACCAGTTCGTCGATACCCTCGAGTCCGAGGGACTGACCGTCGAGGGCACCCGGAACAGCCTCGAATTCGAGGCGTCAAACGGCAACGGGGGCTCGTGGTACGTCCTCGACGTGGGGTACCCCGTCGACGGGGAGACGGACGAGGAACCGGACCGGATCGACGCCGAGGCCCACGTCGCCGTCTGGCCGCTCGAATCGACGTTCGGGATGGCCGGCGGGGTGCTCCCGCTCGAGAACGGCGTTCGCACCGAGACCGCCGACTCGCCGTCGCCGAACGGCGGGTTGGATATCGATCCCGAGCGCGACCGGGAGACGATCGCACAACTGATCCGAACGGTCGACTTCGACGGCGACGCGTCGGACGCCTCCTAACGCTCGGAGACTCGCTGCACTGTCTGGATCGCCCGCTCGACCGAGTTCGATACCTTCCTGATATAGTGAATTTCAGCCTATCGGATGCTAAAATTGATTGATCGTCCAGTTGCACCTCGAGACGATGGACCTCTCCCCGGAGAAGTACACCCTCTCCAATTTTATCGAGGCGTGTAAGAATCCCGAATCGTTCAAACACGAACTCAAAAAGCGGTACGGCGACGTGCAGAAACACGTCTTCTATCGGGAGCACGGGCGTCCGACGAACGTCATGGACGCGGACTGGGACAATCTCATGTTGCTGGACGCCTGTCGGTTCGACTACCTCTCCGCCCACAATACGATCGACGGGGAGCTAGACGCCGCCGTCTCCGTCGCGTCGACGAGCAACGAATTCATGGAGAAGACGTTCGCCGGGGAGACGTTCCACGACACGGTCTACGTCTCCGCGAACGGGTTCTCCCACCACCTCGAGGAGGGCACCTTCCACGAGTTCGTCTCGACGTATCCCGAGTCCCAGCGGGACGTGCTCGACAGCGAACTCTATCGGAACTACCGCCCGGAGATCGTTCGCGAGCGGGCCCTCGAGACCTACGAACGCCATCCGGACAAACGGCTGCTCGTCCACTTCATGCAGCCCCACGGCCCGTACTTCGGGCCGAAAGCCGAGGCGTTGCGCGAGCGGCTCCGGACGAACCACGGGCTCGAGTTCTCCGCCTGGCAGTCCGACGCCGACGTCACCAGTCGCTCGGAGGGGATGGTGTATCTGATGGACGCCGCGGAGGCGGGCTACGTTTCTCCGGCCGAACTCCGGGAGGTGTACGTCGAAAACCTGAAGCTGGTCCTCGAGCACGTCGAACGCCTCGTCGACCAACTCGACGGAAAGACCGTCATCAGCTCCGATCACGGCGAACTGCTCGGCGAGACGTCGAACCTCTACTCTCGACTCACCGGCGACCGGTACGAACATCCGGGCTACGTCTGGACGCCGGAGCTCCGACTCGTTCCCTGGCTCGTCGTCCCCTGGGAGGACCGACGCGATATCGTCGCCGAAGAGCCGGTCGGACGAGGCGACGTCGACGACGAGGTCGTCGAGGACCACCTCCGGGCGCTCGGCTACCAGTCCTGACTGGCGCTGATGGGACGGGGAACGCATCACCGCACCGCTGGCCGCGCGAACCGGCGGACCGGAGACTGGTGCTTTTTATTAGCGCCGCCCCCACGTACCGCGTATGCAAACCCACATCGTCCCGGTCGGCTTCGACTACGACCGGCTGATCGCGCCGCTGGTGCGCGATCAGATCGACGTCGACAGCGTCATCCTCCTCGAGGGCGCCGTCGGGAGCGAGGCCAACGTCGAGTACTCCCGGCACCTCTCGGACAAACTCGAGACCGACTTCAAGAACCTGCTGGGGGCGACCACCGAGCGGTTCGTCCTCGAAGACGTCTACGACTACGACGCGGCCTTCGAGCAGGCCTACGACCTCATCACCGCCGAACTCGACGACGGCAACGAGGTCTGGGTCAACGTCGCCGCGATGCCCCGCACGGTGAGTTTCGCCTTCGCCAACGCCGCCCACTCGCTGATGGTCGAGCGCCAGGAGGACCGCGAGGGGATCCACACCTACTACACGGCCCCCGAGAAGTACCTCGAGACGGAACTGGCCGAGGAACTCCGCGAGCAGATCGAGCTGCTCGAGGATCTGGACGCCGGGGCGGGCGTGCAGGGAGAGGCTGACGACCCCCTCGACGGCGACCGGATCGACGACCGCCTCGAGAGCGCCCGCGACCTCCTCTCGGAGTTCGACGAGCGCGGGACGACGATCGGCGCCAAGGAGATCGACGGCCGCCACATCGTCGAACTGCCCGTCGCCTCCTTCTCGAACGTCAAACCCTTCGAGGAACTCATCCTGTTCAAACTCGGCGAGGACGGCGAGTTCGATTCGGTCTCCGAACTCGCGGAGTCGCTGGCCCGCGAACTGAACGAGGAGTACACCGACAGCTTCCGGTCGAAGGTCATCTACAACGTCGATCGGCTCGGCCCCGGCGGTAAGGGATACATCGAACGCGAGGAGCACGGGAAATCCTACCGGACGCGGCTCTCCCGGATCGGCGAGCTCTGGGTGCGAGCCCACTCCGACGACGAGTCGCGGTAACGGTACCTACCCTACTCGAGCCAGCAGCCGCTCGCGAACCACGAGCAGAC
Organism: Haloterrigena gelatinilytica; assembly: GCF_013342145.1. NCBI lineage: Archaea > Methanobacteriati > Methanobacteriota > Halobacteria > Halobacteriales > Natrialbaceae > Haloterrigena > Haloterrigena gelatinilytica. Next base: position 4,027,077 of record NZ_JABUQZ010000001.1, read on the forward strand.
ACGGCAGGACGGTCAGACAGGCGACGAACGCGAAGGCGATGCTCAGGCCCGTTACCAGTCCGAACCGCCGGAGCGGCGGGGCGAGCGCCAGCGCGAGGACGCCGAACCCCGCCGCCGTCGTCGCCGCGCTCCCCAGGAGCGCCCCGCCGGTGCCGGTGATCGTCGCCGCGAGCGCCGCCTCGAGCGTCGGCCGGCGGTCGCGCTCGTCGACGAACCGCTCGCCGACGTGGATGCTGTAGTCGACGCCCAGCCCGATCGCGAGGCTCGTGATGACGGCCGTCTCGCTGTTGAACGGCAGGTCGAGCAGCGCCATCGTCCCGAGCAGCCACGCGAGGGCGATCACGACCGGAGCGAGCGTGACCGCACCCAGCGAGAGCGCTCGGTGGCGCACCCAGTAGAGGGCCGTCAGGAAGACCAGGATGACTACCAGCGTGATCGCGAAAGCCTGCACGAGCGTCTCGAGGAGCGCGTCCTGAACGACCGCCGTCGTCACCGGTCCGCCGGTGGCGATCGCCGCGACGGGCCCCGCGCGCTCGACGGCGGCCGCGACGTCGCGACTGTCGTCGGCGACGGTCTGGGCGGGGGCGTCCCCCCGAACGGTCACGAGGAGGCGCGCCGATTCGTACGCTCCCTCGTCCGTCCGGTAGAGGACGTCTCCCGCGCGGTCCGCGTCGGCGTCGAACAGGGCGTCGTAGACGCCGGCGACGTCCTCGTCGGGGAGCCCGTCGCCGTCCGTATCGCGCTCCGCGACGGCGGCCGCGACGGACGCGTTCTCGGCGGCGATCTCGCGGACGACCGACGGCGGCCCCTCGACCGCGGTCTCGCCGTCCGGGCCGACGACGACCGTGTCGCCCTCGCCGACCGCGCTGCCGGCCTCGTCCATCGCCGCGAGCGCGTCGGGATCGGTGACGGGCCCGCGTATCAGAATCTGCGTCCGACTTCCCTCGCCCCGCTCGGCGAAGTGCTCGCCGAGGTACGCGGCGTCGCCGCGGATCGTGTACGTATCGGGTGCCAGCGGTCCCGGCAGGGACTTGGCCCACCCGGGCGCGTCCTCGGGGAGGAAATCCGCCTGGTTGAACTCCGTATCGATCCCCGTCGCGCCGTAGGCGCCGCCGGCGGCGAGGAGCAGCGCCGCGAGGATCACCGCGAGCGGGAGCCGCTGGGGAATCGCGACCAGTCGCGAGAGCGCCCGGCCGGTGGCACCCGGTCCCGAGCCGAACGGGCGCTTCGCGCGGTCCCGGTCGAACCGGGACCCGAGGACGTCGTCGATCTCCACCTTCAGCGCCGGCACGAAGACGGCGAAGGCGACGAACGTCGCGAGGATGCCGCCGGCGCTCAGGACGGCGAAGTCCCGCACCGCCCCGAGCGGGCTGACGACGTTCGAGAGGAAGCCGACGCCCGTCGAGACCGTCGCCGCGCCGAGCGCGAGGACGACGCCCGCGAGTCCGAGGGTCATGCCCGCCCGCGGACCGACCGGACCGCCGTTCGCGGTCGCGCTCGCCGTCGGCTCCGGCGCCGCGGCCCCCTCGAGTTCCCCGGCTCTGGCCTCCCGGTAGCGCATGACCACGTGGAGGGCGTAGTCGATACTGAGCCCGATCAGGAGAAACGGCACCGCGATCAGCAGTTGGCTCGAGGGGATCTCGAGCCAGCCCTGCACGCCGGCGAGCCAGGCCATCACGACCCCGATCCCGACGAGTCCGATCAGCACGTCGACGACGTCCCGGTAGGTGACCGCCAGCACGCCCAACACGAGGACGAGCGCGACGGGCGTGATGATCGCGAAGCTGTCGCCGACGGCGTTCGACGACGCCTCGTCGGTGATCCCCTGCCCGAAGACGAACGCGTCGTCGAAGCGCTCGTCGACCCGGTCGGCGAGTTCGACCTGCGCGTCGTAGGCGTTCCGCGGCTCTTCCTCCGGGCCGCTACCGTCGACCTGAAAGACGAACGTGATGCGCGCGTCGGCCGTCGTCTCGCCGGGCTCGTAGTCGGTCGGGAGGAACTCGTACGGGTCCGTTTCCGCACCCGCTCCCCCCGACTGGCCCTGTTGCCCCGCGTCGCTATCGGGGTCGAGCACGTCGGCCAGTAGCGCTTCGACCTCCTCGTCGGAGCGCGACTCGAGCGCCGCGATCTGTTCCTCGAGCGCGGGCGCGCCCGTCTCCGGTGGCTCCGCCCCCGCTTCCGTTCGGTCCTCGTAGACGGCGGCCGTCCCGGCGACGTTCTCGAGGCCGGCGAACCCCTGCTCGTCGAGCGTAGCGTTCAGCTCCTCGTCGTCGCGAACCGCCCGCTGGAGTCGCAGCCCCTCGAGCAGCGACTCGCGGGTGAGCACGTCGCCGCCCTCGTCGCGGACGACCAGCTGGGCGACGATCGCGTCGTCGGTGCCGTAAGTCGCCTCGATCTCCTCGAGCGCGTCGGTTTCCTCGGAGTCGGTCTCGAACTGGCCGATCCCGCCGTCCTCGGGGTCGCCGACCGCAGCGCCGGCGGCGACGACGGCGGTGAGCAAGAGGACCAGGACGACGACGAGCCGACTATGAGAAACGATCCACTCTGCGTACTTCGTCGCGACGGAGCCGCTCATTCGTCACTCACGCTCGATCATCGTCTCCGGCTCCGACCGGACCGCTCATAACGGTTCGGATAGAAATCGGTGTCGTATAATCCGTATCCGATTATGAACACCGATATCGACCGCGAACGGGGGGTTCTCAGCCCCGCGGATCGCGCCTACCTGCTCGGCGACCGCGAGATGAGTCACGACCAGTCGAAGCGGAACGCGGAGGCCCGCATTCGACGGCGCATCCGCGCCGCGATCCTCGACTTCGATCTGTTCTTGCACACGCTGGCCGAGAAGGACCGCCGTCAGGTGTTCGAGGGGGCGGCGACCGACGAGGAGTTCCGCGCCGGGCTCCGGGCGATGCTCGCGTTCGCCTATCTGGGGCTCGAGGAGTCGGGCGCCGACTTCGAAACCGTCCTCGAGCCGGCGGTCAGAAGCTGCGAGGAGTTCCTCGCGGCGAGCGGCGACGAGCGCGTCTCGGTCGACGTGACCTTCGACGTCGAGACGACCGTCGAGTCCTCCCTGTCTGGCGTCGTTTCGCGGCTCGAGGCCGGCGAGCCGGTCACGCCGCGCGAACTCTTCACCGTCGTCATGCAGGGCGATCGCGATCCGGCGGTTCACGACCGGGTTGTAATCGCCGACGCGGACGCGGACGATCTCAGGGACGGGTTTCTCGAGCGGTTGGCGACGTATCTCGGCGGCGAACTACGGTACGTGACCGACTCGAGGGCGGTCATCGACCTCGAGGGCGAGTGAGTCCGGTACCGCTTCGATACGCGTACCCGGCCGAGACGTGAGACCGGCTGCGACCGCCGGCGACCACCAGTCATCGCCGGGACCTATCAGCGACCGCCGACGAGCAGGGCGATTCGGATTATTCGAGCGGTTCAACCGTGATCCGTCCGATGTCCGTTTCGACTCGAAGCTGCGGCCCGCCGTCACCGAGTCGCCCGGTTACTTGCTCCTCGCTTCGGGTCACGTCCTCGAGCGGGAGGTCGTCGACGTCGATCCGCCCCGTGTTCGTCTCCACGCGCAGGTCGGCGTCGACGGCCTCGCTCACGGCGGCGGTTACCCGACCAGTCGACGCCGAGATCGTCGTCTCGCCGTCGATCGCCGGCACTTCGACGTTGATCCGGCCGGTCGAGGTGGACACGTCGCCGAGTCGCTCCGCGTCCCGGATTTCGACCCGGCCCGTGCTCGCCTCGGCGGAGACCGTCCCGTCGACGCCCGCGATATCGACTCGGCCCGTGTCCGCGTCCGCGTGCAGATCGCCCGCGACGTCGCGGACGGTGATCCGTCCCGTACTCGTTTCGATCCGCTCGAGGGCGACCTCGCGGGGGATCTCCGCGTCGACCTCCATCGAGGGGCGACTGGCGAGCCACCCCTCGCTGCCGTCCCACTCCGATCGGAGTTCGAGTCGGCCGTCGGCGAGCTCGGTCTCGAGGGTCAGCTCCTCGAGATCGGTCCGAACCGAGTCGGATTCCTTGACGATTTCGAGGCCCACGTCGTCCCGATCGGCGCCGGCGACCGAAATCCGTCCGATCTCGCTGACGATCGCGATCGACGCGGCGTCCTCGAGGGGGATCGTCTCGCGCTCCTCGCTGCGGTTGTTGACCACCGGAGTCGCTCCGAGACAGCCGGAGAGTCCGAGGAGACCCGCCGTTCCGACGCTCCCGAGCAGTTTCCGCCTAGTCGTGTCGGCGCTCATACGTAATTGCACGGACCGGTCCGACGTTAAGGGGTCGGTCGGTTGGCGATCGGCCAGTCGACCCCCGTGATTTTTGTGTACCGATCGATCCGTCGCCGGTCGATCTCAGCGTGACGAAAAACCTAACACCGTCCCGGGCGGTAACTCCGAAATACGTATGTTCCGTCCGGTCGCGGGTATGGTCGACGCGTTCGACGGCCCGCGAGAGGCGGTTTTCGTAGGGGCGTCCTAGCCCCGCATTCCCCACCCCGATTCGACGGATGTATTGTCGGCGACCAGCATTCACCGAGCAACGACCGGTATCAGCAATGAGTACGCACACCTTCGACGCGACGACGACGCACGGCCGACGCCCCCCGCGGGCGGTGAGAGCATGAGTACGGACGCGCCCGAAACGGACGCCGAGAGCGATCCCGCAGCTCGAGAGCCGACCCTCGAGGGCGGCTACGACCCCGAAGCGGTCGAGGAACGCTGGCAGCAGCGCTGGATCGACGCGGACGTCTACGCCTACGAGAGCGACGCCGAGCGCGACCCCAACACGGTCTACGCGATCGACACGCCGCCGCCGACGGTCTCGGGCAGCCTGCACATGGGCCACCTCTACGGCTCGACCCTGCAGGACTTCGCCGCACGATACCAGCGGATGCACGACGGCGACGTGCTCTTTCCCTTCGGCTACGACGACAACGGGATCGCCAGCGAGCGACTGACCGAGTCGGAACTCGACATCCGCCATCAGGACTACGAGCGCCGCGAGTTCCAGGAGCTCTGCCGCGAGGTCTGTCAGGAGTACGAGGCCGAGTTCACGGAGAAGATGCAGGATCTCGGCACCTCGATCGACTGGAACAACACCTACAAGACGATCGAACCCCGCGTCCAGCGCATCTCGCAGCTCTCCTTCCTCGACCTCTACGAGAAGGGCCGCGAGTACCGCAAGAAGGCCCCCGCGATCTGGTGTCCCGAGTGCGAGACCGCGATCTCGCAGGTCGAGATGGAGGACGACGAGCGCGGCTCGCATTTCAACGACATCGCGTTCGAGGTCGTCGGCGAGGACGCCCCGCGCGAGGAGTTCGTCATCTCCACGACCCGACCCGAACTCATCCCCGCCTGCGTCTCCGTCTTCGTCCACCCCGACGACGAGGACAACCAGGATCTGGTCGGTGAGACCGCTCGCGTCCCGATCTTCGAGCAGGAGGTGCCGATCATCGCGGACGAGCGCGTCGACATGGAGAAGGGCAGCGGCGTCGTGATGTGCTGTACCTTCGGCGACCAGAACGACATCGAGTGGTACCAGGCCCACGACCTGCCGCTGCGCGTGGCCATCGACGAGTCCGCGACGATGACCGACCTCGCCGGCGACTACGAGGGGCTCTCGACCGAGGAGGCCCGCGAGGCCATCGTCGAGGACTTAGACGACGAGGGCTACCTGCGCGACCGCTGGGAGATCACCCACGCGGTCCAGGTCCACGAGCGGTGTGACACGCCCGTCGAGTACCGCGTCTCCAAGCAGTGGTACGTCGAAATCTTAGACCACAAAGAGGAGTACCTCGAGGCCGGCCGGGAGATGGACTGGTACCCCGAGAAGATGTTCAGCCGCTACAAGCACTGGATCGAGGGCCTCGAGTGGGACTGGCTGATCTCCCGCCAGCGCGACTCGGGGATTCCGTTCCCGGTCTGGTACTGCGCGGAGTGCGACCACGAGATCATGGCCGACCGCGAGGAGCTGCCGGTCGACCCGCTCTCGGACGAGCCGTCGGTCGACGCGTGTCCCGAGTGCGGCCACGACGACTTCGTCGCCGAAGAGGACGTCTTCGACACCTGGGCGACCTCCTCGCTGACGCCGCTGATCAACGCGGGCTGGGACTGGGACGAAGACGCCGAGGAGTTCGCGATGGAGAAACCGGAGCTGTACCCGTTCGACCTCCGTCCACAGGGCCACGACATCATCTCGTTCTGGCTGTTCCACACCATCGTCAAGTGCTACGAGCACACCGGCGAGGTGCCCTTCGACGCGACGATGATCAACGGCCACGTCTTAGACGAGAACCGCGAGAAGATGTCCAAGTCCCGCGGTAACGTGGTCGAACCCGACGAGGTGCTCGCGGACTTCCCCGTCGACGCCGTCCGCTTCTGGGCCGCGAGCGCGGCGGTCGGCGACGACTTCCCGTACCAGGAGAAGGACTTGACGGCAGGTGAAAAACTCCTGCGCAAGCTCTGGAACGCCTCGAAGCTCGTCGACACGCTCGCGCCCCGCGAGCCCGAGGAACCCGCGGCGCTCGAGGCGATCGACCGCTGGCTGCTGGCGGAACTCGACGACGCCGTCGAGGACCTCACCGCCCACCTCGAGGAGTACGAGTTCGCGAAGGCCCGCGACCGCCTGCGCACGTTCTTCTGGAACACGTTCTGTGACGACTACCTCGAGATCGCCAAGACCCGCGAGGACGAGCCCTCGACGCAGTACGCGCTGCGGACGGCCCACCGGACCTTCCTCGAGCTGTGGGCGCCGTTCCTGCCCCACGCGACCGAGGAGATCTGGCAGGCCGTCTACGCCGACGACGGGAGCGACCTCGAGGACAGCAGCATCCACGTCCGCGACTGGCCCAGCCCGCAGGGCCACGAGGCCGACCTCGAGGCGGGCGAGGCCGCCATGGAGGTCATCTCGGCGCTGCGCCGCTACAAGAGCGAGAACCAGCTGCCGCTGAACGCCGACCTCGAGTCGGTGTCGGTCTACGGCCCCATCGAGGGCTTCGAGGACGCCATCCAGAACGTGATGCACGTCCGGGACCTGACCGTCCTCGAGGAGGAACCCGAGGTCACCACCGAGATCGCGTCGATCGACCTCGACTACTCGACGCTCGGGCCGAAGTTCGGCTCGAAGGTCGGCGAGATCGATTCGGGGATCGAGAGCGGCGACTACGAAATCGACGAGGACGAGGGCGTTCTTCGGGTCGCCGGCGAGGAACTCGAGGCCGACCTCTTCGAGGTCGAACGCGAGCGCTCCTACTCCGGCGCGGGCGAGATGATCGAGACCGAGTCGGCGGTCGTCATCCTCGAGTAGCTACGTCGACCTCGGCGAACCGGTCGCTCCGCTTCTCTCGTCGTTCGACTCGAGACACCGTTTTGCGACCGACAGCGTCGCCCGACCGCGTCGGTAATCGTCAGTGACTGTGGGTGTCGGCGAACAGTTTCTCGTCGCGTTCTCCGTCGATCGGACGGCTGACGACCGTGAACGAGGGCGATCGAGCGACTTCTGAGCGGACTGGTGCCGAGGACGACCGTCTCGGGTGCTTTCGACCGGCAGCCGACGTGCCCCGCCGATGGTCTCCGAAACTGGCCGATCACAATTCCAGGTATGTCCGACTATCCTGTGCGAATACGCGATATTACCCAACGTCCAAGAAATAAGTACGGTTGTAAAGAAACGTTTATCGTCCCAATCGCCCATTCGTCTATCGTGCTCTGCTGAAGTCGTTCGTCGCCGCCGAGTCGCGGGTAGTCGCGTAAGCCGAGTACAGAGCACCATGACAACAGAGACGTCGAACGCGGAATCACGGACCGGTACCGACTCGCTCCAAGCGAACACGATCTTCGAGCTGTTGCTCGACGAGCAGCGGCGCGACGCGCTGTATTACTTGTCGGGGAAAGTGGGCGCGGTCGCCCTGGAGGACCTCGTGGCGCAGGTCGCACTCCGGGACGGCGAGGCGTCGGGGACGCGAGTCGACGCGATCACGGCCGGGTTCCGTCACAATCACCTGCCGAAACTGATCGACGCGGCGGTCGTGCGGTACGACACGGACGCGGGGACGGTCGAACGCCGTCCGGAGGCGGCGGCGCTCGATCCGTTCCTCCAGCTCGCGCGGCGATACGAACCGTAATCGCCCGCTATCGACCCGCGCGATCCGCCGAGACGCCCCCGCGGGCCGCTTCGCACTTTTTGACGCGGATCGCGAGCGCGAGGAAGACGGCGAGCAGCGCGAACGTCACCTCGCCGGCGGCGACGACGCCGAGCGCGTCCGCGCCGAGGAACATCGGCTCGTCCCCCGGGACGGGGACGGCCGTGTGGTGTGGCCCGCCGACGATCGGCACGAAGTAATCGACGATCAGGTTGCTGCCGTACCACGCGACCGCCACAGCGACGCCCCACACGGGGAAATCGGAGATTCGGTGGAGGACGAACGCCTGGACGACCATCGCGAGGTGACTCCAGAAGAGGAACTGGTACATCAGCGGGTCGAGATAGCTGTAGGCGTCGGCGAACGCGAGTAGCGTGTACGGCGTCCACAGACCCAGAATGACGTTGCCGAAGAACGCCAGCGACGTCAGCCACGGCTGTTCGTACCCCAGCTTCCAGCAGGCGATCGCCAGCGCGATCAGCAGCGTCGCCATCGGGCTGTCGGGCACCCACGGCCACATCACCGCCGGCGTCTCGCCGAGCTGGGGGCCGTAGTACCAGAAGCCGAAGGCCGTCCCCGCGAGGTTAATCGCCACGACCAGCCACGCGAACCGCAGCCCGAGGTCCTCGAGGGTCTTCGGAACTGGCGTGAGATAGGTCGGCAGCGGCTCCCGGTCGGGCAGCGTGGACGACGCGAACATCGGTTCACTCGGCGTGACGGTCGACACTCGCAAAACAGTAGCGGTTGGTGACTCTCAGTCGAGTCGCGGTCGAGTGGGCAACGGCAGCACCGTCGGACTCGAGATCCCGACGACTCCGTCCGTCACTCTGCCGGTTCGTCCGCGTCGACCCGTCGGCGCAGCCACTCGAGACCGAGCGCGCCGCTGACGAGCCCCGTTCCGGTCGTGAAGCCCGGAACACCGTCGTCAGCGCCGTCGTCGCCGTCCTCGCCGTCGTCGCCGTCCCCGCCGTCGGTCGTCTCGTTTTCCGTCTCGTCCGCGGTACCGGTGTTCTCGCCGTCGCTGCCCGCGTCACCGTCGTCCTCGAGAGAGCCGTCGTCGTCGCTGCCGGCGTTTCCGTCGTCACTGCTTCCGCTTTCGTTACGACTCCCATCGTCAGCGCTGTCGTCGGTACTGCTCTCGTCGTCAGCACCCCCATCGTTGCTGCTCTCGTTGTCACTGGTGTTTTCATCGCCACTGCTCCCGTCGTCGTCAGCGTCTCCACGGCCGTCATCATCGCTGTCGGAGTCGTCGCTCTCGTCCGCGTCTCCGTCCTCGGTACCGTCGTCCTGTTCGTCGTCTCCGTTCGCACCGTCTTCATCGGCCCCATCCTCGTCGGCGTCCGTTTCTTCGCGGAGCGCGACGAGTTCGCCGTCGTGATCGACGTAGATCGTCTCGCCGCTGATCGCGCGAATGTGTCCGACCGGTGCGTCGTCTTTCGAGAGCGTCCACTTCTCGCTCCCGTCGCGTTTGTCGAGCGCGACGAGTTTCTGATCGTAATCCCGGTCTCCGTAATTGTGCGCGTCCGCCCAAAAGTAGACGTAGACGGTCTCGCCGCTGATAACGGCCTGTCCGTAGGTGTACGTAACGTCGAGCTCCCAGTCGTACTCGTCGCCGTGGATCGAAGTACTGCCGTAGCCGTAATCGCCTGCTGAAAGCACGGATTCATTGCCGAGCGTCCCTGTGGAATACGGCCCGACCAGACCCAACCCACTGCCGGTTTGTGCATCGTAGAAGGGGAGTTCCTCCCCCGGAAGATCGGCGAGAACCGCCGTCTCAGTCGCGTAGAGGGCATCTCCTCCTGTCCAGTGCCATGTCTGCCAGATGGTCTCTCCGGTCGCGGGATCGAACGCGAGAACGCCGTACTGCGTTTCGGCGTACACGACGCCGTTCATCGCGGCGGGTCCGGGGGTGAATTCGGACTCCTGTTCGTCACCATTTCTTGACTCGACGACAGCCGTGTCTCTCTGCCATCGGACCGATCCGTCGTCGGCCTCGAGGGCGTACAGCGTCCCGTCGACGACGACGAAGACGCCGTCGTACGCCACCGTGTGGCTACTCGTCCTCTCCCCGGGGTCGAGGTCGCTCTCCCAGCGGACGCTACCGTCTTCTCGATCGATCGCCACGATATCGCCGCCGTTGAGGTATACCATCTCGCCGGCTACCGCGGGGTCACCCGCGTCGACGTCGGTGTTCTCCCAGACGAGCGAGCCGTCGGCCGCGTCGAGGGCGACGACACCGTCCGCGGTCGTCGTGTACACGGTGTCGTCGGCGACCGCGACGGAGCCGTCGTGGTCGACGGTCCAAGCGGCCTCGAGGTCGCCGTCGAACTCGTAGCCGTCTGGGATGAACCTCGCATGACCGGCGTCACCGCGGTAGGACGCCCAGTCTTCGTCCGCCATCTCGGGATTCGGATCCAACTCCGGGTTCGGGAGGTCGTCGGTTTCGGACGCTCCCACACCGATCGACGCGAGCCCACCGACCGAGAGCGCTGCACCTGTCGCCAGTACCGAACGGCGATGCCATTCTTCCATACCGCTATCCGTACGGGATACTGTCGTTACTATCTGGTATCTAAGTTATAATTATAGCTCACGGAACCGTTTCGAACGACACCCTTGTACTTTAGCGGGTAGCGTTCGTCGATCGGCGCATGCAGCGCAGTCCCGACGGCCGATCTCGAGTATTCCTCTCGACTGGCCGCGAGAGGTCCTCACGCTCGAGTTCGCCTTCGGGATGGGCGAGATGACGGTCCCGGTTCGACGTAGTCGGTCGGGTCACACCTCTGAACGGCCGCTCTCTGTGTTCGTGATCACACCCGAGTCGGCTGTGCGACGTTCCGACATCCGGTACCGCCGCGGCGGCAGCGAATCCGGCGATAGCTCGGCAACGGATCGCGGTCGGACGGCCGGCATGTCACGGAATCGTTTCACCGGCGTGACGTTCGAAACGCGCAAAACAGTAGTGAGCCGCGACTATCCGCCACGATCGTTATACCGATGTACCGTCAGGTGAGCCCGTGTGTCGCTCGGACGGCGGACGGGTCCGATCGATAACGATCAACCGGTTTCGATACGGCCGGTCGGCCGCGTACGGCGGACGAACGCGGCCGACGCGTTCTGCTCTCGCGCCGCAGTCTCACTCGACGCCTCGAGCGCGTCTCGTTTCCGTGGCTATCGGAGCGCGGTCAGCTCGGCGTAGGCGTAGAAGTTGGCGGTCGAGGATCTATCGCGGGCCCAGATGCCCTCGAGAACCTGGAACGAACCGCCGTCGTAGGGCCAGTCGGGGTCCTCGTTGTAGGCGCCGCGGTCGTACTCTCCATCGGCGTTGATGAGGACGATGTACTCCTCACCGGCCTGAAGATCGTGCTCGATCTGGAAGGTATCACCGGGACCGAGACCGGAGACGTCCGTCGTCGTGAGCGTGTTGCCGAGCCCGTCGGCGAGCTCCGCGGTATCCGCGCCCGTGGTCTGCTCGGAGATCGTCAACTCGAGGCCTGCGAGGTCGTCTTCGACCGCGATCCGAACCCCGCTGGGAGTGGTCGTGTCGGGCGTCACCCGCGTGTCCGCGGGCCTGTCGACGCTCCCTGCGACGCCCTCGTTATCGTCATCATCGTTGCCGTCGTCCGGGAGCGCAGTTAGCTCGGCGTAGGCGTAGAAGTTAGCGGTCGAGGATCTATCGCGGGCCCAGATGCCCTCGAGGACTTGGAAGGAACCGCCGTCGTACGGCCAGTCGGGGTCCTCGTTGTAGGCACCGCGGTCGTACGTTTCGTCGGCATTGATGAGGACGAGGTACTCCTGACCGGCCCGGAGGTCGTGCTCAATCCGGAAGCTGTCGCCGGGACCGAGATCCGAGATGTCGACCGTCGTGAGCGTGTTGCCGAGCCCGTCGGCGAGCTCGGCTCTGTCCGCACCCGTTGTCTGATCGGAGATTGTGAGTTCGAGGCCCATGAGGTCTTCTTCGACCGAGATCCGGACGCCGCTCGGAGTGGTCGTGTCGGGCGTCACTCGCGTGTCCGCGGGCCTGTCGACGGTCCCTGTGACGTCTCCGTCTCCGTCTCCGTCGCCGTCGCTCTCCGCGATCGCGGTTAGCTCGGTGTAGGCGTAGAAGTTCTGGGTCGAACTCCTGTCGCGGGCCCAGATACCCTCGAGGACTTCGAAGGAGCCGCCGTCGTAGGGCCAGTCGGGATTCTCGTTGTAGGCGCCGCGGTCGTACTCTCCATCGGCGTTGATGAGGACGAGGTACTCCTCGCCGGCCTGAAAATCGTGCTCGATCTGGAACGTGTCGCCGGGACCGAGACCGGAGACGTCCGTCGTCGTGAGCGTGCTGCCGAGCCCGTCGGCGAGCTCTGCGGTATCCGCGCCCGTGGTCTGCTCGGAGATCGTCAACTCGAGTCCGACGAGGTCTTCTTTGACTGCGATTCGAACGCCACTCGGGGTGGTCGTGTCGGGCGTGACTCGCGTGTCAGCGGGCCTGTCCACAGTCCCTTTCCTCTGGACGTTATCATCGGAATCTGCTGCACTGACTCCGATCGAAGCGAGTCCGCTGGCCGAAAGCGCTGCACCTGTCGCCAGCACCGAACGGCGATGCCATTTTGCCATGCACTCGTCGGTGAGGAGGGCAATTGCCATCACTATCCAGTTGGTAGAGAATAGTTTTTAATCTAACAACTGTTCCAGGCGGGGCGACGAGCCGCGAGCCGGCGGAATACGGGTGTCCGAAAAGACGCCCCCGGTTGCCGTGTCGTACACGACTCGGATCGATAGTCTCGCTGCCGGGGGAGTATCGGTCCGAAGCGTCGAGGGAGAGGGAAACGACTCCGACCGACCATCGCCCTTTAGCGGGTAGACGATGTCGATCGTCGCATGCACCCCGGAACTGCCGGCCGAACTCGAGTCGCGCTCTCGACCGGCCACGAGATCGATCTCCCGCTCGAGCTCGAGTTCGCGATGGGCGGCGTGACCGTGCCGGCCCGACGCGACCGACTCGAGGCGCTCCTGCCGGACGGCCTCTCCGCGCTCGCGGTCGCACCCGGACTCAGTTGCGTGACGTTCGTCGGAATCCGGTATCACCGCGTCGGCGGTCGGTTCGACGATACCGAGGGCGACGGCGCGCTCGAGCCCTACGACGAGTTCGCGGTCATCGTCCCCGCGGTCCGGAACGGGCGGACCGACGCCCCGATCGCACAACTGGCCGGCGGCGAGGTCGGCGGTTACGTCCACTGGCTGCCGGTCACGACCGATGCTTCGGTCGCGCTCGGCCGCGAGATCTGGGGGTATCCGAAGGAGCGAGCCGACATCGAAATCGACGACGGGTCCCAGCGGTTCCAGTGCGTCGTCGCCGAGGATTCCGACGACGGTCGAGGGCGGGAACGGGTTCGACTCGCGGTCGCTCCGCCCCGCACTCGAGTCGGCACTGATCACCGCGAGCGGACGCTGTGGAGCTACACGACCAAGGACGGCGACCTCCTGCGGACGCGGGCCGAGATCTGGGGCGAAATCGCGCTCGGAACCCCGATCGGCGCGACGCTCGAGGTCGATCCCGAACTGCGCGCGGAACTGGGCTGTCGGCCTCGACCGATCGCGCGACTGTCCGGGTCTCGAGTGCGTGCACGGCTGCATCCGGGCGAACCGGTCGGCGACGTGTGACCGGCGGCGTTCGATCCGCGAATACGGTGTCGGAGATCCGTCACGTTGTGGCTCGGACGCGAACGGACACGCGTAAGTGCAGTGGCTCACAACTGCGTACTATGACTGACGAAACCGAGACCGATCTCGACGAACTCCGACGCGGGACCGACCTCGTCAAGCGCGGCTTCGCTCAGATGCAGAAGGGCGGCGTCATCATGGACGTCGTCAACAAAGAGCAGGCTCGCATCGCCGAGGACGCCGGCGCGGTCGCCGTGATGGCGCTGGAAGCGGTCCCGGCGGACATCCGCAAACGCGGCGGCGTCGCCCGGATGGCCGACCCCGCCGACGTCGAGGAGATCGTGAACGAAGTGTCGATCCCGGTGATGGGCAAATCGCGGATCGGCCACACGAAGGAGGCCCAGATCTTAGAGGCCGTCGGCGTCGACATGATCGACGAGTCCGAGGTGCTCACGCCCGCCGACGACGCCTACCACATCGACAAGCGCGACTTCACCGCACCGTTCGTCTGCGGCGCCCGCGACTTAGGCGAGGCGCTGCGCCGGATCGACGAGGGCGCGGCGATGATCCGCACCAAGGGCGAGGCCGGCACCGGCGACGTCAACCAGGCCGTCCACCACCAGCGGACGATCAAGGGCGCGATCCGCGAACTCGAGGGCATGAAACACGAGGAGCGCGAGGCCTACGCCCGCGAGATCGAGGCGCCCGCGGAACTGGTCCACGAGACCGCCGAGATGGGCCGGCTGCCGGTCGTCAACTTCGCGGCGGGCGGCATCGCGACGCCGGCCGACGCCGCGCTCATGATGCACCACGAGTGCGACGGCATCTTCGTCGGCAGCGGCATCTTCGGCGCCGAGAACCCGCCCGCGATGGCCGAAGCGATCGTCGAGGCGACGAACAACTGGGACGACCCCGAGCGACTCGCCGAAATCTCGAAGAACCTCGGCAAGGGGATGAAAGGCGACGCGAACGCCGATCTCCCCGAAGAGGAGAAGCTGCAGGGTCGCGGCGTCTAACCGACCGGCGGCGAACCCCGTTTTCGGTACGGACGGTCCCGACGTGCGACCGATCGGCAAGCGACTCCGTTATCTCCGTCTAGCGCCTCTATTCCGTATGAGTCAGATGTCTCCATCTACCGGCGAGCAGCTGTCGGACCGGCTCGAAGCGGGAACCACACGGTTGATCCGGGAAACCACCGACGGCGAGCCGTCCGATTCGCTGTCGGCGACGGCGGCCGAACTATGGGACGTCGTCGCGGAAGTCGACGACCTCATCGAGACGATCGATCTCGAGAATCTGCCGGACGTCGTCGAGACGTCGGCGTTACCGGATCTCCTCGAGCTAGACGAACTTTCCGACGCGATTCGCGAGCAGGATCTGGACCAGGTGCTGGATCTCAGCACGATTCGACGCGCCGTCAACCTTCGCGAACTCTGGAACACCGTCGACCTCGTCGATTTCCAGAGGGAGCTACGACAACTCGAGGCTGAACTCGAGGACGTCGTCGGTCCCGACGCGCTTGACTCCTCGGGCGACTCCGAGGCAGCAGCGGAAGTGAGGTCGTTCGTCGACGAGATAAAACCCGACGCGGCGGACGCGGCGATCCAGCAGAAGGCGAAAAAGGCCGCCAAAACGGCGCGGAACGGGGTCATCGAGGGACACTCGAAATTCGAGACCCTGTACGAGTCGAAGCAACGAGGCTCCGGCTACGCCGGCCGGAAACCGGTGTCGAATAACCCGACTGCGGTCTCGTCGGTCCCCTACGGCCCGCTCCCGGCCGGCATCTCCACGCGCGTGTCGACCGTGCCGGGGAACGTTCGCGGGGCCAAAGTCAACGCGCTTCCGCGGATCTACGGACGTCGCTGGAAGACGGCTCGCAGACCGCGGTAGTTCGAGGCTACCACCACGTCTCCGGCGGTGAAACGAACCCCGCTTCGACGAGCGCGAGAAACGCGAGATACGTCACCGCTCCGCCACAGAACAGCGACAGCACGACCTCCGGTGCGGCGGTGGCGCCGACGGCGACGACGATCAGCGCCGCGGCGAGGGACAGTCCCTCCACGAGCGGTCGTTCCCAGTAGTCCCGAACGGTCTCGTACGCCCGAGCGGCCACGAGTTCGAAGACGACCGCGCCGAGTCCACCGAGAGCGACTGCGAGGAGCGATAGCGACGCGTCGACGAGGACGAACGCGATCCCGACGGCGGCGAGAACGAGTGTCGCGAGCGCGGCGTCGGTTCGGGTCCCCATGGGTTCGTTCGACTCGAGAGGACTGGAGACAGGAATCGACGATCAGTCCCGATACAGCGTCGCGCCCTCGCCGATGCGGGTCTGGTAGGCGCGACTCTCGATGCCGAGGGCGTCGAAGGCGTCGATCATCGCCGCCGCGATCGCGCCCTGGTCGGGGCGGTGACAGGCCGCGAGGATGCCCGGCCCGGCGCCGCTGACGGTGACGCCCGTCGCGCCAGCCTCGAGGGCGGCGTCTCGAACGCGGTCGTAGCCGTCGATCAGGGCGGTGCGTTCGGGGGTGACGATGGCGTCTTCCATCCCGCGGCCGACGAGGTCGGGATCGTCCCGGGTCATCCCGACGGTCAGCGTCGCGGCGTTGCCGACGGTGTCGACGACGTCCTCGAGGGCGGCCGAATCGGGGACGACCTCGCGCGCGTCGCGCGTGGAAACGGACATTTCCGGGAGGCAGGCGACGACGGGGATCGAGGCGTCGAGTTGCGTGACGCCGTCGTCGGTGACGACGGTGAAGCCACCTAGCAGCGAGGGGGCGACGTTGTCGGCGTGGGCTTCGCCGGAGACGAGCGCCTCGCCCTCGGCGGCGACGGGGACGAGCTCCGCCCGGGAGAGTCCGCGGTCGTAGAGCGCGTTGAGGGCGACGGCCGCGGCGGCCGCGCTGGCCGCCGAGGAGCCGAGCCCCGAGGCGGGACGGATGCCCTTGTCGATCTTGATGTGGGCCGGCGCGTCGAGGGCGTCGGCGACCGCTCCGACGGTGTTCTGGGCCGGATCCTCCGGAATGTACTGGCTGCCGGCGCCGGTCACGGTGATCCGCGTTTCCGGCGCGCGTTCGACTCGGACCACGTCGGCGGGCGTGCCGAGGGCGACACCGAAGACGTCGAAGCCACTCCCGAGGTTCGCACTCGTCGCGGGTGCCCGCACGGTGAGCATGCCGATTCCTTCCGAGACGGCAGGCAAAAAGGTAGCGGACCGCGACGGCCCGCCGGCCCGCCGACCGGCCGACCGCAATTGCAAAGGGTCGCTACCCCCGTTCACTCGATATGATCGGCGTCGTCGGCGGATCGCTGTCCGGACTCGCGGCCGCCTATCGCCTCCGCCAGCGCGGCTACGACGTTCGCGTCTTCGAACCGGGCGACGAACTGGGCGGCATCGCGGCCACGACTTCGTCTTCACCATCCCAGTATCCGTCTTCGTCGTCCGAAACCCCCGCTGCGCCGCTCGAGCGCGTCCCCGTCTCGTTTACCCGTCCCGGGGACGAGACCGCCCTCGAGTTGCTCGCGGAACTCGGCCTGTCCGATCGCCTCGAGTGGGGCCCGATCCGGACGGCGATGTACGTCGACGGCACCGTCCACCCCGTCGACGCGCCCTGGGAGTTTCTGGCCTACCCGCCGCTGTCGCTGTCGGATACCGCGCGTCTCGCCACCCTCCAGAGCGGGATCGATTGTCGCGGCCTCCCTCGTCGACGGCCGCGATTCGACGCCTACGAACCGTCGGAGTACAGCGACGTCCCTGCCGAGGCGTTCGTTCGCGAGCACGCGAGCGACGCCGTCTACGAGCGGTTCTACGGACCGCTGCTCGAGGCTCGATTCGGGGCGGCGGCGTCGGACGTCAGCGCCGCGTGGGTGCTCGAGCACTGCCGCGGGCGGCGGGATCGGACCCGGTTCGGCCGGGAGAAGCGGGGCTATTTCGCCGAGAGCGCGGGCGTCCTCGTCGAGTCGTTGGTCGACGCCGTCGGTCGCGAGCGGATCACGACGAACGCGCGCGTGAGCGAACTCGGGACGACGGACGGCGCCGTCGAGTCGATCACCGTCGATCGGGACGGCGCGAGCGAGTGCCACGCCGTCGACGCAATCGTGCTGGCGACCGTCCCCGAGGGCTTCGAGTCGTCGCTCGGCTCTCCGTCGGTGACGTTCCGTACACGGACCTGTCTGCGCGTCTCGACGACCGCCGAGACGGCGCTGACCGACGCCTATCGCGTGACGATGGTCGACGATGCCCCGTTCGGCGAACTCGTCGCGCCGACGCTGCTGCGCTCGCCCGACGCGCCCGGCGGGCACCGGTACCAGTACTACCTGCTCGACGGCGGCGAAGCGGTCGCCGACGGTCGATCGAGCGCGGCGGTCGAGCGGCGGTGGCTCGAGGCGCTGGCGACCCGGTTCTCGGCGTTCGACCGGAACGACCTCGTCGCCGTCGACTCGACGCGGATCCGGCAGCCGGTTCCCGACGGCGTTCACTCGAGCGTCGACGGGACGTCTCCGCACGCGCGCACGGTCGACACTCTCGATGGACTCTACGACGCGACGGTCGTCCGGCAGCCGCAGTTCCCCCAGCGGCGGGCCGGCGGCGCACTCGAGGCCGGCCTGCGTTGTGCGCGGGCGGTCTCCGAACCGAATCGTCGCGTCTCGGTCCGACAGCCGGCGGACCACTGAGCGGTGAGTAGGTACTGGTACTGACGTCCCCGATGAGAGCAGTGGCTTCGCCGCGGCTAGAGCCCCGGCTCAGCGCGGATCCCGTTTCGATCGTGGAGAAAATGACAGCGATGCCCGGCGGCGAATCACCGCCGGAAGCGATCGCCGCGAAACGACTCGAGTCGCGTGTTCGCTCTACTCGTCCGTGTTGCCGAACGTGAACACGTCGTCGTTCTCGTCGGTGTCGGTGTCGTCGGTATCGGCCGTCCCCGTCTCGTCGGTCGCAGCCGTCTCAGCGGCATCCGACTCGGCGTCTTCGTCGCCGGTCGCGTCGGACTCGCCGTCTTCGACCGGCTCGATCGCCACCGCCGAGTCCGCGTCGTCCGCGAGGGGATCCGTCGCGTCCGCCGCGGCGTCCTCGGAGTCGTCGGTCGGGTCGGCGTCGGCTGCCGGTTCGCCGGCGGCCGTGCTGTCGTCGATCCCGAGGATCTCCTCGGCACCGAGTTCGTCGCCGGCGGTCGGCTCATCGTCGGCCGTCCGCTCTTGGTTCGACCGGTCAGACTCCTCGAGATCGTCCGGAGCAGGGGCCGGCGTCGGCTCAGAGTCGATCCCGCTCTCGGTCGTCGATCCGCTGTCCGTGATCGACGCCTGCTCGCCCGATTCGGCCTCGAGCGCGTCGGCGTCCGGAGCCGGCGCGGGTTCGACATCGGCCGCCTCAGCGGCCGGCTCGACGTCGTCTGCGGACTCGGCCTCCGCCGGCTCGGTCTCGACCGACTCGGTCGGCTGTGCCGCGTCGCGTTCGGTCGCCTGCTCGCCGGTCGTCTCGGGCGACTCGAACGTCTCGCTTTCGTCGGTCGAGAGGGTGATCCCCTGTCCTCGCTGGTCGCGCTCGGACTCCTGCGTCTGCTCGTCGGACGGTGACTCGTCTCCGTCCGCGTCGACCGCGGCGTCGAACTCGGACGTACTCGTCGCGGCGGTCGGAGCGCCGTCGCCGTCCGAATCGCGGTCGTCCTCGAGCTGCTCGCGGCTGATGTCGGTCTCGAAGCGGTCGAGCGCTTCGGAGAGCTCCGCGGCCTGGCCGGAGAGGTCGGAGGCGGACCGGGTCACTTCGGTCAGGGCCGTGGTCTGCTCTTCGGCGGCGGCGGCGACGTTCTCGGCCTCGGTGGTCGTCTCCTCGGAGATCGTCGCGGCGTCGTCGACCATCGCGACGACTTCCTGCGTCGAGGCGGCCTGCTCTTCGGTCGCGGCGGAGATCTCCTGGACGCCCACGTTGGTCTCCTGGGCGAGATTGGCGATCTCTTCTAGGGCTTCGACGGCCTCGGTGACCTGCTCGCTGGCGGCCTCGATCTGGTCGCTGGTACCCTCGACCTCGTCCGCGGACCGCTCGGTGCGTTCGCGGATCGCCTCGAGGCGGTCCTCGGCCTCGTCGGCCGCCTCGGCGACGTCCTCGGAGAGCGCCTTGACCTCCTTGGCGACGACGGAGAACCCTTCGTCGTCCTTCCCGCCGGCCGAGCGGGACGCCTCGATGTTGGCGTTCAGCGCCAGCATGTTCGTCTGGCGGGCGATCTCGGAAATGGTGTTGATCAGTTCGTCGATCTGCTGGACCTCCTGCTCGAGGCGGCGGATCTCGCTGACGGCGTCCTCCGCCTCGGTCTCGATCTGGTCCATCGCGGTGACCGCTTCCTGGGCGGCCTCCTGTCCTTCCTGACCGGTGTCGACGGTCTGTTCGGCGATGTCCGCGACCTCGTTCGAGGAGGCGGCGATCTCCTCGGTGGTCGTCGAGAGCCCGCTCATCTCCTGGTTGACCGACTGCAGCGACTGGTTCTGCTGCTCGGCGCCGTCGGAAATCTCCTGGATCGACTCCGTGACCTGCTGGGAGGCGGAGCGAACCTCCTCGCTGGAGGCGGTCACCTGCTCGGAGGCGGTCGCGACGTCGGTCGCGAACCGGTTGAGATCGGCGACGGTTTCCTCGATCTCCTCGAGCATGTCGTTGAAGTCCTCGGCGATCTCCGCCATCGCCTCGTTGTCCGTCTCGGCGTCCATCCGGGCGGTCAGGTCGCCGTCGGCGGCCGCCTCCATCACGTCGCTGTACTCGTCGGCCGTCCGCTCGAGTTGGTCGTTGATCTCCGCGATGCGTTCGCGCTCGCGTTCGGCGTCCTCGCGTGCGGATTCGGCCTCTTCGATCTGTTCGCCCAAGGCGACGCGCATCGAGTCGAAGCCCTCGTAGAGCCGGCCGATGTTGTCGATGCGTTCGGTCTCGAGGTCGACGCTGAGGTCGCCCTCTTCCATCTTGCTGGCCTTCTCGGTGAGACGGTCGATCGAAACGGCGGTGTTCCGACCGAGGACGACGCCGATCACGCCGATCATGAGCACGCCCGCGATCGTCGCGATGCCGCCCCACTGGCCGACCGTGTCGACGAACCCGTAGGCCTGACTCTCCGGTTCGTGAGTGACGACGACCCAGTCGGTACCGAAGACGCGGGCGGAACTGACGACGTAATCCTCGTCCTCGAAGCCGTAGGCGTCGGTTCCGAGGTCCAGCGAGGAGCCCGCGATCTGGTGGGTGCCGGCGCTTTCGGTGCGGGCCGACTGGACGATCTCGTTTCGCTCGCCGTCGGGCGTGGCGTAGGTGGTGCCGAGCGTCTCGTGGTCCTCGCCGTAGCCCACGTTATCGAGCATCACCTCGTTGTCGCCGTCGAGAAGCATCGTCGTGACGCCGGACTCGTCGTTCAGGCGATCCGCGTACGCCTCGAGGTCCGCCGTGTAGACGATCGCTTCGTCGTCCGAGCCCGGGACGGACTGGACGTAGGTCATGACGACGACGGAGCCGTCGCCCAGCTCCCGTTCGACGAGGTGGGCGTCGGAGACCCACGGGACGTCGTCGTTCTCGTGGACCCGTTCGTAGGTTCCGGATTCGATGCCGTCGATCTCGCTGGCCGCCGTTTCCTCGCCGTCGTAATCCGTACTCGCGAGGACCGTGTCGTTGGCGGTGTCGACGTAACTGATCGAGTGGATATCCGCGTCGAGATGCTCCTCCCAGTCGAGGAACCGGCTCTGGACAGCAGCCGGGTCGCCGTTCTCGACGACGTCGGAGCGGGCGATGACCCCGACCGTGTGTTCGTTCTGCTCGTTCCACATCTGGAGGTTCTGTGCCTCTTGGCTTGCGAGGGACGTCTGGTCGTTCTGGACCCGCTCTTCGACCTGTCCAGTAATCCCGGCGGTTGCGGCCATCCCGACCACTCCCACCCCCAGAGCGAGTATTAATAACATGATCCCGAACTTGACCGCGTATCTGCGGCGAATAGCTGTTGGTACCAATCGTCGAAGGCCGTCCATGGATACAGTACGCGTCTGAGTGTCGATATATAAATGATGATCCACTATTATCGAAGCTGATAACGTGTGTCGGGCAGATTTCGTTATTTTTAATTTGAGATAGGTGGCGATCCATCAGCGATGCTACCTAATCGCACTGCGTTCGCTCGTACCGGCGGTCCGTCGCGGATGTCGATCAGAGATCGGGCGGATCGACGGCCGAACCGCACTAATTCGTCCGTGTCACGTCTGAAACTCCAGTATCTCACATCTGAATGATGTATCGGCGTCGTCAACAATCATTAAGACGGATTAGTAACAACAGCTGTCAAGATGACCGATTCGAATCGGCCGCAACTGCGGATGGGAACGGCGGGGAGCCGACGCATATCCTCGAACAGGCGACGATTTCTCAAGGCGACTGCCGGCGTGGGTGCCGGCGTCTCTCTTACCGGCTGTCTCGGCCAGTATCAGGTACTCGGCGGCAACAGCGACGAAGAGACGGTCAAGATCGGCGTGCTGGCGCCGAATCCGAACAGCAACCGGATGGGGCGTTCGATGGTCCAGGCCGCGGAACTGGCGGTCACGCACCTCAACGAAGAGGGTGGGATCCTCGGCCGCGAGGTCGAACTGGTCGTCGGAAACACGAAGGAGAGCCCGCTCGAGGCCAGGCGCCAGTACCAGCGACTGATCCTCGAGGAGGGCGTCGACGCGACGACCGGCGTCTTCTCGAGCGAGGCGCTGTTGAGCATCATCGACGACGTCGCCGAACAGGAGACGCTCCACCTCACGAGCGCGGCGGCGACGAGCGAAGTGAGTCGGATGGTCCGCGACGACTACGAGCGGTACAAGTACCACTTCCGGATCGGCCCGAACAACGACATCGACCTCGGGCGGATCCAGATGGACTTCCTGACCGAGATGTACGAGGACCTCGGCTGGAACTCGATCGCGCTGCTGGCCGAGGACTACGACTGGACCGAGAAACCGTGGGAGGTCTACCAGGACCGACTCGCCGACACGGATATCGACGTCGTCTACGAGGAGCGGTATCCGGCGGCGAGCAATGACTTCACGGAACAGTACAACCAGGCCGAAGAGGCGGACGCAGACGCGGTGTTCATCACGACCGCACACACCGGAACCCCTGCGCTCATGGACTGGAAGTTACCCGCCAAGCGATCGTTCGGGTTCGGCGGCGTCCACGTCCCCATGCAGCTGCCGGCGTACTACGACCTGGTCGGCGGGCAGTGCCGGTACGCCGTCACGCAGACCAGTTCGACGGCGAAGACGTCGATTACCGAAAACACGCAGGAGTTCGTGACCGCTTATCAGGACGAGTACGGCGGGCAGAACCCGATCTACACGGGGTACCACACGTACGACGGCGTCCGAGCCATCGCCTACGCCGCCGAGGAATCGAACTCGCTCGACTCCGACGATATGGTCGGCGCCCTCGAGAACGCGTCCCATCCCGGCTACGCCGCGACGGTCGAGTTCTACGACAACGACTCCGAGACGCCCCACGACCTCGTCTACAACTACGGCGAGACGGTCTACTTCCAGTGGCAGGAAAACGAGGACGGCGAGGGCGTCCAGGAGGCCATCTGGCCGCCGGATAAGAAGACCGGGGACTACGTTACGCCGCCGTGGCTCGAGACCGAGGCCTAACGCGAGAAGTCCGCTGGCGACCAGCGTTGACTGATCGGCACGGTTTTTCTGCGGACGACTGATCGAGACGGTTTCGGGCGACTCCGGTCGGCCGTCGATTCGGTCGAGCCCGGTCGGCCCGAGTGTTCCGTCGACGACGTCCCCTCAGTCGTCTGCCCGGGTATCGACCGTTCGATCGAGATCGACGAACCTGTCGAGGCCGGCGAGCAGGGCCGCCGAGAGCAGGAGTCCGACGAGGGCGAAACTGGCGACCAGGAGGAAAAACGCCGCGAGCGGGAAGCCGCCGAGGACGAAGCCGCCGATGGCGATGCTCGCCGAGCCGAGGCCGAACTCGCCGAGGTAGGTGTAGCCGTAGGAGAGCCCGCGACTGTCCGCGGGCGTGTAGACCGCGACGGCGTTCTGATAGAACGGCTGGATCGCGAACAGGAAGAACCCGAAGGCGCCACAGAGCGCCGCGATCGCGCCGATCCCCATGCCGGTGACGGGAACGAAGGCGACGGCAAGCACCGCGAGGACGGCGAAGATGGCGATCATCCCGCGGGCCGGCGCCACGCGGTCGGTCAGTTTCCCGCCGGCGTACTGCCCCGCCATCCCGACGACCAGCAGCCCCACGTAGATGTAATCGGCCGGCTCGATCCCCTCGAGGCTCGCGGGGACGGCGAAGCCGGCCATCGCCTCGAGGCCGTGGAGGATCTCGGGCAGGTAGGTCAACATCCCGCGGTAGTACAGCCCTTCGAACATCACGATGGCGAAGACGACGGCGAAGGCGCTCGCGAACAGCGTCCGCGTCTCCGCGAACAGTTCCGAGACCGACAGCGCCTCGTCGGTGCTGGCGTCGACGTCGTCGTCGACGGCTGCCGTCGGATCGAACGACGCGCTGAGGCCGTACAGCACCGCGAGAACGCCGGGGACGGCCAGAATTGCCGCGACGAGCTCCCACTCGAGGACGACGAGCAGCGTCGCCGTGACGAACGGGCCCAGAGCGATGCCGGCGTTCCCGGCGATCCCGTGCCAGGCGAAGACCGTCCCGCGCTCCTCGACGCCGGTGCTGATGAGCGCCAGCCCGGCGGGGTGGTAGATACTGGCGGCGACCCCCCACAGGACGAGGGCGACGGCGATCGCGTAGACCGACCTCGCGAACGAGAGGACGAGGAAGGCCCCGCTCATCCCCGCGAGACAGTACAGGATGAGTCGCTTGGTCTCGTATCGATCCGAGAGGATGCCGCTCGGCAGCGCGCCGATCCCGAAGAGCGCGTAGCCGAGCGCGACGACCTGTCCGAACAGGGCGACGCCGGTGTCGAACGTATCGAGCCAGACCACCAGGAAGATCGGGATCGACGTCTCGAACCAGTGGACGAGCGCGTGGCCGGCCATGGTGAAGCCGGCGATCGATCGGTCATTGCTATCGAGTGCCATCGAATCGTCTCGTTGTTGAAACGGGTCTCTCCGGACACTTAGCGGCTTGGATCCCGACACCGCCCGAACGCTCGCCGACGGGCGGGAGGTCGACCGCCCTTAGAACAGGAACCGCTCCTCGAGGTCCCGGGGAAGAATCACCTCGAGTTTGCCCTTCGACTCGTACTCGCGGATCGTCTCGATCATCGTCTCGAAGGCCTCGAGGTGGTCGTCCTCGAGGCGGTGGAAGAAGAGACCGGTGATCCCGCGCCGTTCGACGGTGTGCTCGAGCGCGGTTCGGACGCGTTCGGCGCTGGGGTTGCCGATTCTGGAGGCCAGTTTCGTATTCGTCGTATACCCCTGCGCCGGCGGACCGCCGCCGAAGCCGATCGAGTGGTACTCGTCGACGAGTTCGATCGACGTCGCGTCGTACTGGCCGAACGGGTAGGCGAAGTAGTCGGCGCCGTCCTCGAATCCGCGTTCGACGAGCCACTCCTTGCCCGCCCGGATCTGGGACTCCTGTTCGTCGGCGTCGAGTTCGGGCAGTTTCGGGTGGTTCTTCGCGTGGTTCGCGACGCACCAGCCGGCGTCCCGGAGTTCGCGGAGCTGGTCGACCGTCAATCGGGGATCGCCGCCGACGTCGCCGCCGCCGATGTACCCTGAGTTGACGAACGTCGTCGCGGGATAGTCGTACGACTCGAGGCGCGGCAACGCTTCCGTGTAGTCGGTGACGTGTGCGTCGTCGAACTGGATCATCACCTGCCCCGTCTCCGGCCGCGGGGTGAAGTGAAGGTCGTCGAACCAGACCGTCCGTCGCTCCCCTTCGGCCGTCCAGAGGCGCAGGGACACCGTCCGGACGTTCGCCGCGTCGAACGCCGGATCGATCTCGCTGACGCCGAAGTTGTACCGATCGAGGGGGAGGTCGCCGACGATCCCGCGACGGTACTCGATCGCGGCGCCCTCGTCGTCGACCAGTCGGAGCCACGGGACGACGAGTTCGTCCGCCGCGACGGCGACGCCGGGAACGACGTCGGTGAGATCGCGCGGGTCGGCGAACGTCTTCGTGAGTCTGGCCATTTGCTCGGTCTCGCCGACCGTCAGTCGGGCGCTCTGCGAGCCGACGGCGGCGCGGTCCGGATCCGCCGTCAGCGTCCCGCCGGCGACCGTCCACGCCTCGAGGTCCTCGAAGTCGTCGACGGTTCCGGCGGCGTCGGGGAGATCCGCGGGGGGATCGCTCGCCGGCGGCGACGAGTCGTCGCCGTTCCCGGCGTCATCGTCGAGCGCGGGCGAGTCGGTACAGCCCGCCAGCCCGAGTCCCGCCGCCGACGCTGCTGCCGCGAGATACGTTCGTCGGTTCATCGACGGAGAACAAATCTGCAAGCGATATTGTTACGATTGAATTACTATCCAGTAGACGAAAACAAACGGCGAAAACGTCGGTGCGAAACGCCTCGATCGCGAGCGGGTGCGACGGAGCTTTGACCGGAAGTCGGTCAGTCGGCTTCGATATCCTCGTCCTCGAGATCGACCGCCGACGAGACGTCGGCGTCGTCCGGCTCGTCCTGGCCGCCCACGACGAGGTCACCGTCCTCGGTCTCGACGTAGACGTCGTCGGCGAACCCGCCCTCCGCGTGGGGGTGTTCGGGGTCGTCGAGTTTTTCGGGCGTCGAGGGCGCCTCGGGCAGTCCCTCCGGCGGTTCGAACTGGCCGAGCGGGTCGTCGATCGTGATATCCCATCGCTCGAAGAAGTCGCCGTAGCGCTCGTGGTGGGCCTCGAGTTCGTCGACCGGAATCTCCATCATCTCGGTCCAGCCGTGGTTGTAGAAGTCGAAGTTGGCCTGAATGTGGGTGATCTCGCGGGCTTCGGCCTCGGAGAACCCTTCCTGCAGCGCTCGCAGGTAGCTGTCCATCGTCGCGTCGAAGAGGCCGTCGAGGTGGGCCGTTCGCTCCTCGGCGTGGGCGGGATCTGCCTTCCCAGTGAAGATCTTCGTGTGCAGTCTGACCAGGCCCGCGTTGGCGACCGAACGGACGCCCGGCGTCTCGAGGGCCTTCCGATAGGCGAAGTGTTTCGCGTTTTGGCGGAGTTTCATGCGACGATGTAGGGAGCAGCGCCTAAAGAACGGTTCGGACAACTATGAAGGGCCGGCCGCGATACCGACGGCTCGCTCGGACGAGGTGCGTCAGAGATAACAGCAAACCTTGCGAAGTCAACTATCGGAAACGAAAGCTCGACGTGTGATTACCGCTTTGAAGGTTCACATCCAATTTCAGCATACAACTGTTGCAGGGAAACTCCCGTTGGGTAAAATAGACGAGATAGCAACCCACTTTAACCCGCATTACGAACGGTCCGAATATGACCCATTACGTGATCATCGGTGACGGAATCTCCGGCAGCTCGGCTGCCGAGACCCTCCGGGAGGAGGATCCGGAGGCGACGATTACCGTCATCACCGATGAGGGGGAGCCACTGTATAACCGCATTCTCATCAAGGAACACGCGAAGGGCAAACTGCCGGAAGCTCCCATCTCGATTCACGACGAAGGGTGGTACGACGAGCGCGATATCGACCTCTCGCTGAACACTCACGTCACGAGCGTCGACACGGACGAGCGGGTCGTCCACACTCACGACAACGGCGATATCGAGTACGACAAGCTCCTGGTCGCGACCGGCGGAACGCCGACGCAGCTCCCGGTCGAAAACAGCGACGCCGACGGGATCCACCACTTCTGGACGTTTCAGGACGCTCGCGGGATTCGCGAGCACGCCGAGCAGTCCGACCGCGGGGTCATCGTCGGCGCCGGCCTGCTGGGCATCGACTTCGCGGCCGTCTGCGGCGCGCAGGGCATCGAGGCCGACTACCTGATGCGCGGCGGCCGCTGGTGGCGCTACGCGCTCTCGGACGACGGCGCCGAGATCATGCACGAGGGCATGCGCGAGGTCGGCGTCGAACCGGTCTTCGACAGCGGCGTCGACCGCTTCGAAGTCGACGACGACGGCCACGTCACCGCCGCGGTCGACCCCAACGGCGACCGCTACGACTGCGACTTCGCCGGCGTCGCCATCGGCCTCACCTTCAACACGGAGTTCCTCCGCGGAGCCGGCCTCGAGCAGAACAACGGACTCGTCGTCGACGAGTACATGCAGACCAACGTCGACGACGTCTACGCCGCCGGCGACATCACGCGCTTCTACGACGTCCTGCTGGGCGATCAGGCCCAGAACGGTTCGTGGGGCTCGGCCAAGGAGCAGGGTCGCGTCGCCGCGGTCAACATGGCCAACGACGCCGAGGAAGAGGAGTTCGAGTGGGTCTCCTCGTACTCCATCACGCACTTCGACTTCCCGTTCCTTTCGTTCGGTCACCCGACGCTCGGCGACGAACACGCCGAGCGCAAGTACAGCGACACCGAGTGGCGCCGCATCGCCTTCAAGGACGGCAAGATCGTCGGCGGCGTCCTCATCGGCGACCTCTCGCCCCAGAGCAAGTTCAAACAGCTGATGCGCGAACAGCGCGAGGTCGCCGACCAGGCCGAGGTCCTCCTCCAACAGCAGGTCGATCTCGACGAACTCGCGCCGGCACAGGAACAGTAACGGCCGCCGACGGGAGCCGGCCGACCGACGGCCGGCACTCGAGGCGCTCGTTCGTCCGTTTACGCGTCTTTTGCTCCCCTGCGCTCGGGTACCAACGCCGTCGTACCGAGGGTCACCCCCGCGTTCGTCACCGCTTCGTCGGCTCCGACTCGTGGCTGCGCTTTTGATTTCCGGTCGATTCGGCGGAATCGTTAAGTAGCACCACGACATTTGGTAACGATGAACATGGCTTCCGGCGAACTTCTCCAACGACAGCTCCGACTCGAGCGCGCCGACTCCGTCTCGACGGGCGCGACCGTCCGCCACGTCGACCAGCTCGACACCGACACGCTGGAGGCGTTCTACGAAAGTCTCGAGGCGAATCGCCCGCTAGCGGAATCGGACGTCGATCTCGAGGCCGGCGATATCATCGTCTTCACCGAGTACTATCGGGTCGTCTGCGCCTAGGCCGCTCGCCGCCGCTTTGGTTCGTCGGCTCCCGCTCCGTCGAAAGTATCGAAGTCGTTTTCCCGCGTGCGCGCCTTCGGTGACCTATGAACGGCGACAGCGACATGACCCTGGCGTTCGAGCTCGAGGCGCTGAAAGAGCTCGCCTCGCCCGAGAGCGTCTTCGAAGACGCCAGAGGCTGGACGGAGTACATCGGCGTCGTCTCCGAGAAACCCACGTACGTCGTGACGAACTTCACCCGGAAGAACCGCATCCGCCAGGACTTCTTCTCCGGACCGCGGGGCAAAGCCGAGAGCCTCGAGGGCGTCAAAGACCAGTTCGACACCGACCGGTACGTCTTCATCGGTTCGACCGAGGAGGACGAACAGCTCGCCGACGATGTCGACTGGGAGTACTTAGACGTCGAGGACGCCGCCGAGGCGGCCGACTGGATCATCGCCGCGAACACCGAGACGGGCGACGACGACGCCGAACCGGTCCGCGACGACTGGCCCTGAGGATTCGGTCCGATCGCGGCGTCTCGCTTCGTTCACTCGTTCTACTCACGCGGGTCGGACCGTGCTGCCGATGGCCCGTGACTTATGTGCAGCCTCGCCAATGGGCCGGTATGGAAACACGTGACTTGGGCTCGACCGGCCACGAAAGCACGGTCGCGACCTTCGGTGCGATCGCGCTCAACTGGCTCGAGCAGGAGGGCGCGAACCAGATGGTCGAACTCGTCCTCGACCGCGGCGTCAACCACGTCGACGTCGCGCCGACCTACGGCGACGCCGAACGCAAGCTCGGTCCCAAACTCCGCCAGCACCGCGAGGAGATCTACCTCGGCTGCAAGACCCAGGAACGGGATTACGACGGCGCGCGCCGCAAACTCGAGCGCTCGCTCGATCGGCTCGGCGTCGATCACATCGACCTCTATCAGGTCCACGGCCTCGAGTACGAGGCGGAACTCGAGGAGATCACGGGCGACGACGGCGCGCTCGCGGCGTTTCGCGACGCCAAGGAGGAGGGTCTGATCGGTGATATCGGCCTCACGAGCCACGGGAACCCCCAACTCATCCTCGACGCGATGGATCGGATCGACGACCTCGCGACGGTGATGTTCCCCCTGAATCCGGTCGTCGCCGCGAAGGGCGACGACGACCACGATTACGAGGCCGTCCTCGAGCGCGCGGAGGAGGAAGGAATCGGCACGCTCGGGATCAAGGCCTTCGCGAAGGGATCGTGGCCCTCGACCGAGGAGTTGCCCGAAGCTGATCGGCCGTACGCCAACTGGTACGAGCCGGTGGATACGCCCGACGAGATCCGCGAACGGTTCGACTTCGCCGCGTCGCAAGGGCTCTCGACCGTCGTCACGCCCGGCGATCCGAAGCTCGTCGCGATGGTGCTCGACGCCGCCACCCGGTACGACGGGATGGCCGAGAGCGAACAGCGTTCGCTCGTCGAGGAAGCGCGCCACGACGACAGCCCGGTCCCCGAACAGCTCCACCACTGAATCCCTGAACCGCCCGCGACGGCGAGCCGACCCGCGAGACCACATGGACGTCCCACGCACCGTCACGACCGCCCTCGAGGATCGCCCGATCGAGGGCGCGGTCTGTCTGGAAGCCGGCGCCGGCGTCGGCAACGCGACGGCGGGGCTGCTCGCGAGCGGCGCGGCGCGCGTCTACGCCGTGACCGACGACCGAACGCACGCGGAGACCGCGCTCGAACGGGTCCGATCGCCCACCGACGACGATGACACCGACGATCCGAGACGAGCGCGCGGCCGACTCGCCGTCCTCGAGGCCGACCTGCGGGCGATCCCCCTTCCCGACGACGCCGTCGAGGTCATCACCGCACACGGGCTGTTCAACGTTGTTCCACCCGCCGACCTCGACGCGATCGCCCGCGAGCTGACTCGCGTCGCCGCGCCGGGCTGTCATCTCCTCGTCGACGACTACGAGCCGCCGCCCGACGACGCCGCCGTTCGCGACCTCTTCGCCCTCGAGAACGCGGCCGCACAGCTCGCCGACGGGGAGCCGATGCTGACCTTCTACCCGGCGGACGCGCTCGGTCGGCTGTTCACCGGCTACGGATGGACCGTCGATCGGCACCGAACGCTGTTGGACCCCGTCCCGTGGACCGAAAGCCACCTCGAGGCCCACGCCGAGGTGGTCCGCTCGAGGGTCGACGCGCTCCCCGCGGAGTCGGAACTGAGGGCCGCGTTGCTCGGACGGGCCGATACCCTCGTCGAAGCGATCGGCTCGGAGTCGGCCGGCGAGATGTACGGCCTCGCCCTGCGCCGGCCCGAGTGAGCGCCGTCGGCGCGCCTCGAGCGACGACTGCGGCCGTCGGCACACGTCTCGAGTCGTCGCCCTTTTGGCTCGTCCCCCCCAACGAGGGGCAATGGCAGAGCCCCGCGTCCCGGGATCCGGCGGCGACCGGCACCTCGAGCTTCCCTGCGGCAACTCGATCGACCCCCACGAGATCGATCTGGGGATGCGCGAGTACTCCTGTCCCTGCGGCGCGTCCCACGCCGTCGTCACGGACGTCCACCCGCCCTCGCGGTTCTTCCCCGAATCGCTCGTCGCCGTCCTGCGGGAGACGATCGAGCCGGCCGACGAGTTCGAGGAGTTCGGCACGCCCCACCTGCTGGGCGTCGTCATGGAGGAGTTCCCCGAGAAGGTCCGCACCTACGACGCCAGCGACGACGGCGCCGTCGGCTACGCGATGCTGTGGGTGACCGACTTCGACTCCCGGCGGCTCCACGAGATCGTCGTCGAACTGGTGGTCGAACTGATGGAACACGCGGTCAGCCACGCCGCCGACGACGCCGCAATCTCCGAGTTCGAGACCCAGATGCTCGAGTTCGACGTCGAGGAGTTCGTCGACCAGTACCGCCGCCAGCGCGAGTTCGAGAGCGAACACGACCGCGCGCTGTAACGGCTCCGGGCCCGTTTTCTGGCGAGCCGCGTCCGATGGCGGCCCGCACGATCCGTCACGACGGGATCGAGACGGCCAACCGCAACCCGCCCGCGTCGCTTTCTTCGACCGCGACCGACCAGCCGTGGGCCTCGACGACCTCGGCGACGATCGCCAGCCCGAAGCCGGTTCCCTCGGTGTCCGTACTGTAACCCCACTCGAGGACGCGGTCGCGTTCGCCGGGCGGGATTCCGGGCCCGTCGTCGGCGATCGCGAACCCCTCGAGGGTCGGCTCGACCGTGACGGTCACGGTCTCCCCGTCGCGTTCGCCGCGGTTCGTCGTCTCTTCGTCGAGGTCCTCCTGGGTCCCCTGGAAGCCGAGGGTCGCGGAGCCGTGTTCGACGGCGTCCTCCTGAGCGTGTGAAGGAGGGCTCGTCGAACCGTGTTCGACGGCGTCCTCGGGAGCATCAGCGACCGAGGACTCGGAAGACGCGGTGTGTCTTCCGTCGTCCTGACGAGCGTGCGAGTCAGGGCTCGTGGAGCCGTGCTCCACAGCGTCCTCCTGAGCGTGCGAAGGAGGGCTCGTCGAACCGTGTTCGACGGCGTTACGAAACACGTTCTCGAAGAGGACCCGAAGCCGCTCCTCGTCGCCGTCGACCGTCGGCAGCGATCCGTCGCACACCACCTCGAGGTCGCCCTCGACCGTCCGCTCGGCGCGCTCGACGACGGCGGCGAGGTCGACCGGCTCGGTCTCGGTCAACCGCCGGCCGCTCCGGGCTAAGGTCAGGACGTTCTCGACGAGTTCGTCCATTCGGGTGAGGGCCCACTCGAGTTCGTCGACGTGACGATCGGTCTCGTCGTCGCCGTCGATCCGGCCCGCGAGGAGTTCGAGGTGGCCCGTCGCGAGCGTCAGCGGATTTCGGAGGTCGTGTGAAACCGTACTGGCGAAGGCCTCGAGCCGTTCGTTCTGGCGCTCGAGTTCGCGGCCGTGCTCCGCGAGTTCGCCCTCGCGCTCGGCGCGGTCGAGGGCGGCTTCGGCGTTGGCCGCGAGGATCCGCGCCAGCGTCAGCGCTTCCGGATCGAAGTCGTTGGTCTCGAGCGAACTCACGATGAAGACCCCGTGATCGCCGAGCGGAACGTGGGCCTCGCTGCGGATCGGCGTCTCGGGGTTGCGAACGTTCGGCGCCTGCCGGACGTCGCCGTGGACGATCGCCTCGCCGGCCTCGTAGGCGTCCCAGGCGATCCCGCCGCCGGGTTCGATGTTCGACGGGATCCCGTCGAACAGCTCGAGCACGCGGTCGCTCATCGCGACGGGAACGAGCCCGCCCCGATCCGCGCCGTCCGATGCCGCCGGATCCGTCGGATCCGCCGTCCCGTCCGCTGCCGCTGGTTCGTCGGCCGATCCGTCTCCGGGGGAGTCGGCCGTCGATCGCGTCAGCACGTCCGGTTCGTACAGGTGAACGGAGTTGAGATCGAAATCGAGCGCGTCGGCGGCAATCTCGGTCACGACGCGGGCGATCTCGTCGGTCTCCGTCGCCGCCATCAGCCGGCGCGTTCCGTCGTGTAGCTTCCGGATCCGCCGTTCGCGCTCCTTACGGTCCGAAACGTCGCGGACCACGCCGACGCTTCCCGCCAACGCGCCGTCGTCCTCGATCAGCGGCGCGACGTTGGCTTCGGCGTCGCAAATCGCTCCGTCGGTGAACTCGACGGTGACGTCGGTGGTCTCCCACGCCCGATCGCCGGCCGTCCGAAGCTCGTCGAGCGTCGAGCGGATGCGGCCGGCGTCTCCGTCGGCGACGAAGTCGTCCACCGGCCGTCCGAGGAGTTCGTCGCGCGTCGTCTCGAGGACGTCGGCCATGGCCTCGTTGGCCATCTCGATGCGGCCGTCCGCGTCGAGGACGTACATGGAGTCCCCGACCGTCTCCACGAGCGTTCGGTACCGCTCGAGGTCCTGCTCGTGCTCGCGGTCTCGGTTCGGGTCCCGCGGCGCCGCCCGCTGGTCCGTCCGAGCGCGGCCCGCTCGGTTCGCGTCCGGTCCGCCCACGGTTTGCAACTGCTCGCGGAGTCGCTCGACCGAATCCGTCCGTCCCTTCGGAACGTAGCCCGAGAATCCGGCCGTGATCGCCTCGCTGGCGAGCGTCTCGCTTCCGTCGGCGGTGTAGAGGAGAAACGGGGCGGTCGCGAGGCCGTCGGCTCGCAGCGAATCGTACAGCGCGAGCGCGTCCGTCTCTGGACCGTCGAGGCGGTATTCGGTGACGACGCAGGCGTACGCGCTCGACCCGTCCGCGAGCGCGTCGCGGAGGGCGGCCGCGGTCGCCACCGCCTCGAGTTCGATCGCGGCGTCGGCCGCGAGGTCGCGCGACAGCCGTCGCCGAGCCGTCTCGTCGGGATCGACGTACAGCACGGCTTTCGACGGCATCGAACGTGTGCGTCCGGCGTCGACCATCTCGTTGCGTCCGAACAGTAACGCGGCCACGATAAGCGATTCGGCCGGCGCAAGCGGACTCGCCCGCTCGATCGCCGAACTGTCGACCTCGAGACGGAGGGCGCGGACGGACGCCGATCCGTGAAACGGCAGGGCGGATCGCGCCGGAGATGAGATAAAATATGGGTAATTTCCGTCGAAACGGCACGACGGGTCGCGTCGTCGACGACCCGTATCGAGGGTTGGGTTCGAATTTCGAAAAGCCGTTTCGAGATTCGTACTGTATCGTGGGGCTTATTACGATGTGCGAACTCCGGACGAACAAGAGAAATGAGTACGGACCAGCCAAGCGAGGGCGAGACAGGGGACGGACGCACGATTCTGCTGATCGGGAGCGGCCCGATCCAGATCGGACAGGCAGCCGAATTCGACTACTCCGGCGCGCAGGCCTGCC
The DNA here is from genome assembly GCF_013342145.1 of Haloterrigena gelatinilytica. Classification (NCBI taxonomy): domain Archaea; kingdom Methanobacteriati; phylum Methanobacteriota; class Halobacteria; order Halobacteriales; family Natrialbaceae; genus Haloterrigena; species Haloterrigena gelatinilytica. The sequence goes on from NZ_JABUQZ010000001.1 coordinate 4,061,728, forward strand.
GGGCGCTGCAGGAGGAGGGCGCCCGCGTCGTGCTCGTCAACTCCAACCCCGCGACCATCATGACGGATCCGGAGATGGCAGACGAGGTCTACATCGAGCCGATCACGACCGAGGCCATCTCCGAGATCATCCGCAAGGAGCAGCCCGACGGCGTCATCGCCGGCCTGGGCGGCCAGACGGGCCTGAACGTCACGGCCGAACTGGCCGAGGAAGGCGTTCTCGAGGAGTACGACGTCGAGATCATGGGAACGCCGCTGGACACCATCTACGCCACGGAGGACCGCGACCTCTTCCGCCAGCGCATGGAGAAGATCGGCCAGCCCGTTCCGCGGTCGACGACCATCTCGCTCGAGGAGGACGAGGAGGTCTCGGAGATGACCGAGGAGGGCTTGAAAGAGCGCGTCCAGGCCGCCGTCGACGAGGTCGGCGGACTGCCGGTCATCGCCCGTACGACGTACACGCTGGGCGGCTCCGGCTCGGGCGTCGTCCACGAGATGGACGAACTGCTGCGCCGCGTTCGCAAGGGCCTGCGCCTCTCGCGTAACAGCGAGGTGCTGATCACCGAGTCCATCGCGGGCTGGGTCGAGTACGAGTACGAGGTCATGCGCGACGCCGACGACTCCTGTATCATCATCTGCAACATGGAGAACATCGACCCGATGGGCATCCACACCGGGGAGTCGACGGTCGTCACCCCCTCGCAGGTCGTCCCCGACGAGGGCCACCAGGAGATGCGCACCGCCGCGCTCGAGGTCATCCGCGAACTCGGCATTCAGGGCGGCTGTAACATCCAGTTCGCCTGGCGCGACGACGGCACCCCCGGCGGCGAGTACCGCGTCGTCGAGGTCAACCCGCGCGTCTCCCGCTCCTCCGCGCTGGCCTCGAAGGCGACGGGCTACCCGATCGCCCGCGTGACCGCGAAGGTCGCGCTCGGCAAGCGCCTCCACGAGATCGAAAACGAGATCACCGGCGAGACGACCGCCGCCTTCGAACCCGCGATCGACTACGTCGTCACCAAGGTCCCGCGCTGGCCCAAAGACAAGTTCGACGACGTCGACTTCGAACTGACGACGGCGATGAAGTCGACCGGCGAGGCGATGGCCATCGGCCGCAGCTTCGAGGAGTCGCTGCTCAAGGCGCTGCGCTCTTCCGAGTACGAACCCGACGTCGACTGGGACGAGGTCGGCGACGAGGAACTCGAGGAGCGGTATCTGGCTCGTCCGTCGCCGGACCGTCCCTACGCCATGTTCGAGGCGTTCGAACGCGGCTACACGGTCGACGAGATCTGCGAGCTGACGGACATCTACGAGTGGTACACCGAGCGCTTCAAGCGCATCGCCGACGCCACGGTCGCCGCCCAAGAGGGCGACTTCACCGAGGCCGCGATCGCCGGTCACACGAACGCGACGATCGCCGCCGCGGCGGGCGCCGACGTCGGCGCCGTCGAACAGGAAGTGCCGGGTCGCACCTACAAGCAGGTCGACACCTGCGCCGGCGAGTTCGAGGCCGAGACGCCGTACTACTACTCCGCGCGCAAGAACGAGTTCGAGTCGGGGCCGCTGAAGGGCGACGCCGCGGCCGGCGAACTCGAGGTCGACCGCGACATCGAGAGCGTGATCGTCGTCGGCGGCGGGCCGATCCGTATCGGGCAGGGCGTCGAGTTCGACTACTGTTCGGTCCACGCGGTCCAGGCGCTCCGTGACATGGGCATCGAGGCCCACGTCGTCAACAACAACCCCGAGACCGTCTCGACCGACTACGACACCTCCGACGGCCTCTTCTTCGAACCGATCACCGCCGAGGAGGTCGCCGACGTCGCCGAGGCGACCGGCGCCGACGGCGTGATGGTCCAGTTCGGCGGCCAGACCTCCGTCAACATCGGCGAACCGCTCGAGGACGAACTCGAGCGCCGCGGACTCGACTGCGAGGTCATGGGTACGAGCGTCGAAGCGATGGACTTAGCGGAGGACCGCGACCGCTTCAACGCGCTCATGGACGAACTGGGAATCGCCCAGCCCGAGGGCGGCGCCGCTCACAGCGAGGAGGAAGCGATGGAACTCGCCCACGAGATCGGCTACCCGGTCCTCGTGCGCCCCTCCTACGTGCTGGGCGGCCGCGCGATGGACGTCGTCTACGACGACGCGGAACTCGAGACCTACATCGAGGAGGCCGTCCGCGTCTCCCCGGACAAGCCGATTCTCGTGGACGACTTCCTCGCCGACGCCGTGGAACTGGACGTCGACGCCGTCGCCGACGGCGAGGACGTGCTCATCGGCGGCGTGATGGAACACGTCGAGGCCGCGGGGGTCCACTCCGGCGACTCGGCCTGTATGATCCCGCCGCGCTCGCTCGACGACGATACGCTCGAGCGCGTCCGCGAGGTCACCGAGGACATCGCGACCGCGCTCGACACCGTCGGGCTGCTCAACGTCCAGCTCGCGGTCCGCGACGGCGAGGTCTACGTCCTCGAGGCGAACCCGCGCTCCTCGCGTACCGTCCCCTTCATCTCGAAGGCCACGGGCGTCCCGATCGCCAAGATCGCCGCCAAGGTCATGGCCGGCAACACGCTCGAGGACCTCGCGATCGAGGAGCAGATCCCCGAGCAGACCTCGATCAAGGAGGTCGTCCTGCCGTTCGACCGCCTGCCGGGCTCGGACCCGCGTCTCGGCCCGGAGATGAAGTCCACCGGCGAGGTCATGGGCAGCGCCGACACCTTCGGCAAGGCCTACGACAAGGCCCAGGACGCGACGGGCAAGCCGATCCCCGAGTCGGGCACCGCGATCATCGACCTCTCGGCCGACAAGTTCCCGGATCCGGAGACCGAGGACGGCGAGGCACTGGTCGACGGCTTCACCCAGCACTTCGACCTCTGCGAGGAAGTCGACCTCGCACAGGCCGTCCGCGAGGGGAAGGTCGACCTCATCGTCTCCCGCGACCGCGACCTGCTCGAGGTCGCCGTCGAGGAGGAGATCACCTACTTCTCGACGCCCGCCAGCGCCTCGGCCGCGCTCGAGGCGCTCGAGGCGAAGGACGAACCGATCGACGTGCAGGCGATCACCGACCGCCCGAAGCGCACGGCCGAGTGGGGCCGCTCGGACTGACCAGGCCGTAACCAAGTCAATCTAAGCGCTGGTTGCCTGCAATTCACTTTCTTTATTTTGTTCGGGGATAGCGCTATTCGTCCACTGAAGACGGTACTCGTCCCCCACTACTTAATTAATTGTTGTATTATACCTAACCAATCTGTATATTGGGCCCGTGTCAACAATAGATATCATAGAAAAATCCATAATATAGGGTAGTCACTGTTAAATGAGACGGCAGAGGATGTCCGAAATTGACTGTGACTTCGTAATTGTTTGGGTTCTCTTTCCGATCATCTTTGGAGCAATTATCTGGAGAGTCAGCAGTATAAGCGCCAAAAGTGCTACAAGAATCGTCATCAGTGCTATCGTCGGTGCACTTTCGACAAAGGTCCTTCTCAAACTCTATTGGCGGCATAGATCCACGAAGGACGGCTACAATTGACTTGAAGTGACTATCGCGAGTGAGTTCCTAGTTCGGTCTGAACGAACACTACCGTGAATTCCTCCCCAAGAGTCGAACCGCCGGACGAAGCGCTTAATGACTCCCTCTCTACCACCGCGTAATCGTTCGTGGCTGGGCTGACGGGCCCGATATCCGATCACGTTTGTCGTGCGTACCTTCAGCGACCGAACCGAATATCCACCGTCGTCCCGTCGGTTTCCGACTCCTCGACGCGCACCGCGGGGAGGATCGCGCGCAGTCGCGTCGGGACGAGCCCGCCGGCGACCGCGCCGATCGTCGCGAGTCGCTTCCGACACAGCGCGTAGCCGCCCGCGAACGCGACCAGTCCGAGCAGGACGCGGTCGGCGGCCGGCGCGGTCAGCCCGGAGTCGATCGCGACGGCCGCGAACGCCAAGCAGACGAGGAAGTCCTCCGGCGCGCCCGAGTAGCGAACGTACCGGCGGGGCCGGTGCCAGCGCCCGAGGACGTGGTTGTAGACGCCGTTCTCGGTCGTGGGATTCCACGGCTCGCGCTCGGCGCTGCCGCCGAGGACGTCCGAGAGCGAGTGGAGGGCGGCGGCCCCGACGGCGACCGTCAGCACCAGGAGCGCAGCCGACCCCGTCAGGACGGCGAGCGCCGAGAGCGCGAGCGTCGCGACCGAGAACCAGACCGGGAAGTGCAGCGTCTTCCGGTGGCGCGCCACCAGATCGGCGTCGGGCGCGAGGCCGCCGAGGAACGCGGCCGCGAGCACGGCCGGTCCGGCGTACTCGCCGACGGCCGGCAGGAGGAACACGGCGGCCGCGAGGGCCACGAACCCGTGGGTGAGCGCCATCATAGCGATACTGTTCGGTACGTAGCTCTCAATCCTGATAAAGAAGTCCCTTTTGACGGTCGGGATGGACTCGAGCGATGACAGTCGATCAAACCGCACTCGAGCGAGGGCCCTCAAATCATGACGACAGCGCGACGAGAGGAACGTCGCGACCGTATCGCCGGCCGCGTTCGCCGCGGCGAGACAGGGTCACAGGGTCAGAACAGCGAGAGTGACGTGGTCTTCCGTCGGGCGTTGCCGACGACCTTGGTCAGGTACTGCCAGGTCGTCGTCCGGTCGCCGACGGGCTCGGTTCGGCCGGCGCGCATCGCCTCGAGGACCGTCTCCGTCGGGGGCGCGTCGGCGGTGGAAGGGGCGGCGTCAGCGGGGAGTCGAACGTCGGTGGCGGCGCGGCCGACGTTCCCGGGCCGGTGGGCGTCGCTGGCGCCGAATCGGGGGTAGTCGCGGCGGGTCGCGAACCGGTCTGCCTGCCGGTTGCGGACGTTCGTGACGGCGTGGGCGTTGTAGACCTCGATGCCGTCGACGTCCTCGATCGCGGCCTCGCGGGCCCCGTGGCGCGAGCGCTGGAACGGGTGGGCGACGATCGCGACGCCGCCGGCGTCTCGCACCGCTCGAGCCGTTTGGGGGAGTGGGCGGCCGGGTTCCGGCGCGGCGTCGACGCCGAGCGCGAGCAGGTGGCCGTCGGCGGTCGAGACCTCGCAGCCGACGACGACGAGGAGGTCGTCGGGCGCCAGCCGCGCGACTTCGCGGGCGCCCTCGATCGTGTCGTGGTCGGTGACCGCGATGCCGTCGAGGCCGGCGCGGCGGGCCGCGTCGACCAGTTCCGTCGGCGTCGTCGTCCCGTCGTAGGACGCCGCGGTGTGTACGTGGGGATCGATTCGAAGCGTTTGCGGCCCCGGATCGACCGCGGCGTACTCGGCCCGACTCGTCATAGGTAGCCGAACTCGAGGCCCAGCGCCAGTCCGACGGCCGCGACCGCGGCGAGGCCGGCCAGCACGTGGGTGCCGTCGGTCTTGTAGGCCTTGTAGTCCGAGACCATCAGCGGGCAGGCGGCGGCGACGAGCAGTCCCGCGATCCAGCCGTTCCACGGGGAGACGAGGGCGGCGACGAAGTAGTTCGCGACCACGAGGAGGTTCGTGTGGACGACGGTGGTCCCGTGGTAGTAACTGGCGCCGCCGTCGGAGCCGAACCCTTCCTCGTTGTGCCGGACCAGTCGCAGGCCGCCGAAGGCGAGCACGAGGAAGCCGACGACGAGGCTGGCGAGCACGTGCGGCGCGAGGACGAAGTGATAGAGCAGCACCGCCGGCACCAGGTAGGCGAAGATGTCGATGAAGGAGTCCACCTGCCGGCCGAACGGCGACGACGTCCCCGTGCGGCGGGCGTACCAGCCGTCGGCCTTGTCCAGCAGGAACGCACCGAACATGGCCAGCAGCGCCCAGTTGGGTTCGCCACCGACGAACAGCAGGGCGCTGGCCCAGCCGACGAACAGCGCCCCGAGACTGATGTAGTCGGCGCCCGTCAACTGTTCGAGCACGTTCGTTCGGTCCGCCGCCGTCCCGACCCGTCGATCGGCGAGATCCAGTCGGTTCCTGACGCCCCGTATCGCCTCTCGCAGTTCGTTGGTCATCCGCTCGAGTGACACCTCCACCCGAACCGGAATAAAGCTGCTCCGAGAACTATTTACTTAGTACGTATCTATATAGTTCTTGGTCGCTACGTACCGGTACGGACCTCCAGGCAATCGGCGCGAAGCGGCGAACGCACCGTTCTCGAGGCGCGTTCCGGTCAGGACGGGCGCACCGACCGATGGGAGAGGGGCCCGACCCTGACGTAGCGGCGGCGCCGCCGCGGATCGAAGCCGCGGCGCTCGAACAGGGCTCGCGAGGGGCCGTTGTCGAGCGCGACCAGCGCCGTCGCGCGCTCCGCACCCCGTTCCCGGGCCAGCCGGCAGGTCTCGCCGACCAGCGCCGTCGCGATGCCGCGGTTGCGGTGGTCCGGATCGACGAAGACGCGCCTGATGTACGCCCCCTCGAAGTGCAGTTCCCGCTCGAGAGGATGGATCTCGTGGGTCGCGTCGACGGAGCAAAACAGGTAGCCGCGGGGACGGCCGTCCTCGAGCGCGGCGACGACGAGTTCGTCGGACTGGAGTTCCTCGACCGGAGCCTCCAGCGGTGCGACGGTCGATGGGTCGCAGGTCTCGACCGCGTACGCACTGCGCCGGCTCCCGCCGTCGGCGGCCGGCGCGTCCTCGAGGTCGGCGACGTACTCGATCATCTCCGTCGCCGTGATTCCGCGCCGTGCGAGCGCGTCGTAGACGGCGCGACCGTACCGATTCCGTGTCAGCCGCCACAGCCGTGGCATTGCGCGAGCGGTTTCTCGGCCCGCGAGATAAGTATTGGGTCGCCGACACCGGGGCGCAGACGGTCGCCGGCGCCGACGACGATTCAACCGCGCTCGAAGGGGGTCGGAGATTCAGTCGAGCGTGTACCAGTCGAACCGCTCGACGGCGTACAGGTACGAGACCACGGGCGCGATCAGGCCGGTCACGAGGACGGCCCACGCGGCGATCGTGATCCCGCGTGCGGAGACCGACACCGTCGGCCCGGGGGCCCACGACGAGACGGCGACCACGGTCTCGGCGATCAGTTCGGGGGCGTCGGCGTAGAGCACGACCGCGGCGATCGCCGGGAGGACGATCGCCAGGGAGTAGACGACGAAGGCGGTCTTGCTCGGCATCACCGCCTCGCGGTTGTTCGTGACCTTGACGCTGCCGAAGCGGGGCGCCGCCGTCCCGATACCCGTCGCGAGCGCGGGCGTCACGACGGCGCCGACGGTGGTGCCCGCGGCCAGCGCGGCCGTCCGCTCGAGCGAGAGCGGGCTGGCGAGGCCGAGGGCGAGCGAACCGACGAGGCCGATCGGGCCGGCGACGAGCGCGCCGGCGACGACTAGCCCGGTGATCGCCTGCCGACCCGACAGCGGCGACGCCACGACGGCGGGCAGCCCGCGGCCCAGATCGCCCAACGGGTTGAGCGTGAACAGCGCGCCGGCGGCCCAGGCGAGGTACACCGAGAGGATCACGGCGATGTACGCGGGTACGCGTCCGGTCTGGACGATCTCCTGGAAGAACGCGATCGAGCCGAACAGCGGGTAGGCGGCGTACGCCAGCCGGATCGGCGCTCGCTTCGTCCGCCGGATCGCGGTGACGGCCACCGTTCGGACCGGCCGCGAGAGGCCGCGACCGAGCAGGGCCGCGAGCCGGTTCGACGACTCCGTCGCGGTCGCTTCTTCCTCCTCGAACCGGGCCGGATTGGCGAACCAGTGAACGCCGGCGATGGCGATCGCGGCGGCAAACGCGGCGGCGCTGACGGCGACGGCGCCGACGACGCCGCCCAGGATCGCCGTGCTCGAGGCGTCGACGTTCGGGACGGCGGCGAGCAGGATGTGGCCGGGCCAGCCGAGCGGCGTGTCCTGGAGGAGGGAGAACAACCAGCTCGTGAGCCCGTCGATGCGGCCCGTCGCGAACACCCACAGGTACGCGACCCAGAACGCGGCGAACACCGCGATGCGGAAGCGGGCGATCGGTTCGTAGACGGTGACGAGGTGTCGGACGCTGATGCCGATCACGAAACCGATCGGGACGGCGGTTGCGAGGGCGAGACAGACGAGCAGCGGACCGGCCAGAACGGGCCAGATCGTTCCCGAGCCGTAGGCGAACGCGCCCGAGAGCACGAGCGATGCGGGCAGAAGCCAGCTCCCGAACAGCAGGATTTCGGCGCCGATGACGCCGATCACGGCGTTTCGAAGCGACGTCGACGTCAGGAGGAACTCCGGTTCGTCCGGATCCGCGGCCGTCGAGAACGCGCGGAGCGTCGTGAAGAAAACCAGGAAGAACCAGACGACGCCGACGCCGCCGGTGACGAGGTCCGTCGCGAACGCGGCGGTGTCCGACGTCACCCCGTCGGCGAGTTCCGCTCCCAGCCGCGGGAGCATATAGCCGCCCGTCAGAAGGATCGATCCGCCAAAAACCAACGCCAGAAATCCCGTTACGAGGAGTTTCGTCGTATCGGACGCGACCGTTCGCACCGTCCGCCGAAACTCCGTTTTGGCGACGAGCACGGGAATTCCCGCCATCAGTGATCGCCTCCGTTCTCGTCTCGACGTGCCGTCGATTCGGGGATCATGGTCGGAAACGCGCGCCGTACCCAGTAAATAGTTCGGATATTGTCATTCGGCCGGACGTCGATCGAGCGCGTCGCCGCCCTCGTTTAGTCTACCGAGTTGGAACGTCTCGGGTCCTTATAGGCCCTCGAGCGCTACTCCGGGTCGTGATGCCCCGACAGACCAGACGCGATGTGCTTCGGCTCGCGACCGTATCGACGACCGCCGGCGTCCTCGGGCTCGGTTCGACGGCCGCCGCGCAATCGGACGACAGCGAGTGGGAACGGGTCGACTCGCCGACCGGAAAGGCGTTGAACGACGCCGTCGATACCGCGGCGGGACCGTTCGCGGCCGGCGCCGACGGAAACGTCATCGCTCGTCGCGAGGACGGCTGGCAGACGGTCGTGGCGTACGGCCCGCAGGCCCGGAGCCGTCGTTTGACCGGAATCGACGCCACCGACGACGGCCGAGCGGTCTGGTTCGTCGGCGGCAGCGGCGTCATCGGCGAGTACGACGTCGAGACGCAGACGTTGACCAACTACTCCGCGCCGAAGGGGAAGACCAGCACCTGGGAGGACTGCGCCGTGCGGGGGACCGCCGGCGAGAACGAGCGGGTATACTTCGTCAACGGCTCCGGCGAACTCCTCGTCGGCGTCCGACAGGACAGCGGCGCGATGCAGTACGAGGAGGTGATCAAACCCGGCGGCGGCTCGACGATTCCGGGGATCGACTTCCACGCCCGGGAGGCGGGCCACGTCTGTACCACGAGCCAGTTCGTCGGGGAGACTGCCGACGGCGGCGAGACGTGGGAGCAGATCGGCATCGACTTCGCGGGCGGCGCGTTCTTCGATTTGGCGAGTCGGGACCGGCGCGACGTGAACGTCGCCGCCGGCTCCGGGATCGTGTATCGCTACGACGGCTTCCGCTGGACGCCCCACGTCGTCGACGACAGGCGACGGGCGATCCGGGCCGTCGATCGCGACGGAACCGACGGACTCGCGGCCGGCGACGGCGGGACGGTCTACGAGCGCCGGTCCGCCGGCCAGTGGCGCCGGCACGAAACGGGCGTCGAATCGAAACTCGACGGCGTCGCGACGGGGTCGTCGTACGACGTCGCGGTCGGCGACGACGGGACGATCCTCGAGCGACGGGCCGTCGGATCGGAGACCGGTGGAGACGACGGGACCGACGGCAACGAGACCGAGACGAACGCGACGGCAAACGAGAGCGACTCGGCGGCGCTCGACGCTGCGACCGTCTCGCTCGACGCCGTCGAGCCGCTTTCGGTCGAGAACTACGTCGAGGGAGTCTGGACGACACCGGACCGGTAGGCTCGTCGCTCCGCCGGCGCCACGCGATCCGTCCGCGAACAGCGGCGCTCGGCTCGCGAGCGCCGACCGGCCATTCCCGCGGCGAACTGACCGGGAGGAAAGGTCGGTGAGCGGACCGTTCGAAATGACATACCTTTAACCCTATCCGGACGAAGAATCGCGCATGAACCCCGCTGACGTTCCCGCGATCGAGACCGACGGGTTAACCAAACGATACGGGGAGACGACCGCCGTCTCCGACCTGACGATGGACGTCGACCGCGGGACGGTCTACGGCTTCCTCGGCCCGAACGGGGCCGGGAAGACGACGACGATGCGGATGTTGACGACGCTCACCAGACCGACGTCGGGGACGGCCCGCGTCGCCGGCCAGCCGATCACCGATCGCAACGCCGTTACGCCCCACATCGGCTACCTCCCCGAGGAGCCGCCGATCTACGACGAACTCACCGGCCGCGAGCAACTCGAGTACGCCGCCGGACTCCGCGATCTGCCGGAAGCCGAGTCGTCCGAACGGATCGAATCGATGCTCGAGCGGTTCGACCTGCGCGAGGACGCCGGTCGGCGGATCGAGGGCTACTCGAAGGGGATGCGCCAGAAGGTCGGCGTCATTCAGGCCGTGTTGCACCAACCGGCCGTCGCCTTCCTCGACGAACCGACCAGCGGACTCGATCCCCGCGCGGCCCGGACGATGCGGGAGACGATCGCCGATCTGGCCGACCAGGAGATGACGATCTTCCTCTCGACGCACATCCTCCCCGTCGTCGACGAACTGGCCGACGAGATCGGCGTCCTCCACGAGGGCAAACTGGTCGCACAGGGCGATCCCGAAGAGCTGAAATCCCGCGCGGAGACCGGCGAGGCCCGGAGTCTCGAGGAGGCGTTCCTCGAGGTGACCCAGGAGACGCCCGAGGCCGAGGAGCGGTCGGCGGAGCCGTCGATCGAGTAGTCCCGTGCGGACGTTCCGGCTCCATCCGTCAATACATTAATGGGTTTGGAAGTGGTATAATTCCAATGACACCATGCGCCCACTCCGCGCCCTCCACGCTCTCCGCGACGGCGTGACCGACGACTCGCTGCGGGTCGCGATTCTCGTCGGCCTCGCGACGGTCCCGTTCACCGTCGCCCTCTCTTGGGATCCGATTGCGGACGATCTCGTCGCCGGCGGCTCCGTTTCGGGTGCGCCGCTCTTGCTGGCCGGATTGCTCGTCGGCTACTACTACAGCGATCGGGAAACGGAGAGTCGTCGCGCAGGTATCTGGACCGGTCTCGCCGCCTCGATCGCGGCGGTACTGGTCGTCGTCGCTAACACGGTCGCGACGATCGTCTCCGAACCGTCGCAATGGGCTGTCGTCGCCGTGATCGGGACGCCGTTCGTCCTCGCTCTCGGCGTCGGAGTGGTCGTTCTGTTCTCGATGGTCGCCGCGCAGTTTGCCGACTGGGTGACGACGAGACTCCGGCGAGCGCACCGAGCCCCGGACGTATCGGACGACGGCGGGTCGACCGTCCCCGATCCGAAGTGGCGGACGATCCTCGCTGCGTACGTTCTCGTCGCACCGCCCGTGGTGGGCTCCGTGCTCCTCGAGATTCCCGCCGGCGGTGCCGGATTCGTCTTCTCGGTGCTCGGGCTCCTGGTTCTGGTTCCCCTGTCGGTAGTCGCCCTCGGTGCGCTTTTCGCCGATGCGACCGCCCCCCGGAGTTCGAAAACGGACTGTGTGCCGAACGCGCTGGCGTACGTCGGCGCCCCGATCGGGACGTACGCGCTCGTCTACGCGGTGGCGGCGCTCCGCGGATCGGGTCATCCGGACGGCTACGCCATCTACGCGTTCATCGGCGTTCTCTGGATCGCGGCCGTCGTCTACCTCTTCAATCGACATCGGTACTTCGACGCCGGTGGCTCGGCGGTCCGCCAACTGGGATGAACCGGGAGCGGTCGACGCGACGTTTCGGTGGTCCAAGCGGCGACTGCTGCGGTAACGGCGGCGATGACGCTGCGATGACGACGTGACCGTCGGAGTTAGGGGTCGAAGATGCCCCGTTGAAGCCCCTCGCGAACGGGCTCGTGTTCCTCGTCCGTCGGCGGCGGCGCCGTAACTAACAGCGCCTCGAGTCGGCCCTCGTCGGCGGCGCGCACGCCGCGGTCGACGTCGGCCGGAACGACGACGACGTCGCCCGGTTCGACGTCGTGTTCGGCGTCGCCCTCGCGGACGATTCCGCGTCCGGACCGGACGCAGATCGCCACGTCGCTACCCGGCGCGTGGACCGGAATGAACTGCCCCGGCCCGAAGTAGCCGAGGACGACCTTCATCCGATCGCTCCGGAAGGCCGGCGCGGTGCTGAATCGCTCCTCGTCGTACGTCCGTTCGGTTTCGAAGTCCGTTGCTGGCATCGGTGATCGTCCTCCGGCGGCTCCCGAAATTACGGGTACGGGAGCGTAAGCGGGCTGAACGGGTCGCTTTTCTCCCGAACGTGTTAGTCCGTCGCGATCGGAACGGGACACTCGGTCGATCGTCGGCCGTCTCGTCCGGACGAGGCGCGGGGGGACGCCGTTCGCATCCGCTGGCGTCTCCGCCGCGAGAGAACCGGCGCACCGATCTCTCGCGGCCGGCTATTCCAGTAACGTACCCATACGGACACAAATTTTAGTAGATATAGATAAAATATCAAATGTAAAATTTCTCGTCGGGTGATCAGTCGTTGACGCATGACTGACAGCGCGGACTCTCCGACGTTTCGACGGCGAACGGCACTGAAAGCCGGCGCGACCGGTCTCGGCGGCGCACTTCTCGGCGCGGCGGGCGCTTCGAAGTCCGTCCGGGCGGCCTCCGAGTCCTACCGGTTCCTCTGGGTGAACGCGTGGCTCGCCGACGGCTTGGAGGGCGTCGCGGGCCTTCCCTTTACCGTCGCGGCGAAACCGCAGTACCAGGAGCGGGCGAGCGAACTCGGCAGACGACTCGGCGAGGAGGGCTACGACGTCGTCGGCCTCTGCGAAGTGTTCAACGACGAACAGGAGACGGTCGAAGCCGAGTACGCCGACGGCGCCGGAACCGGGACGGCGATCCCGGGCCCCGAACCGGACGGCGGCGAGAAGGGTGCGGGACTGCTGGATCTGGTCGCGGGCGTCACCGTGACCGACCACGCGACGCTCGAGTACGACGCCGAACCGAGCGACCATCTGACCTACGTCGACGCCCACGTCGGGAAGGGGGCGAACTACGTCGAACTCGACCTCGGCCCCGGGAAGGTCGACCTGTTTACGACGCACCTGGTGTCCGGTTCGCTCCTGCCGTGGACCGACGGCGGCGACGAGGACATCCCGGCGCTCCGAAGCCGGCAACTCGAGGAACTGGGCGCGTTCGTCGCCGAGCGGGCCAGCCCGGAGAACGTGACCCTCGTCGCGGGCGATTTCAACATCGCACCGGACGGCGCGGCGGCCGACGCCCTCGAGTCGTTCGCGTCGACCGCCGGGCTATACGACGCGTGGCTCGACCACGGGCGCGGACCGGGCGGCACGAACGACGACGCGATCGTCGACGGCTGCGCCTTCGATCCGAGCGGCGCGCCGCCGGCGTACTGTCCCGCCGACGACGCGGGCGAGCGAATCGACTACGTCTTCCTCGAGGAGCCGACGGCCGACCACGAGCTGGACCTGCGCGTCGACGCGCTCGAGCGCCGCGTGTTCTGGCGGGAACTCGCGCCGCCGGACCAGTTTTACGCGGACGATAACGGCGAGGTGCCGAACTACCTGGCCGATCACGTCGGACTCGACCTGTCGCTGACGGCGACCGACGCGTGAGTCGCTGTCCGGTCTGCAATCGGCGTCTCCGCCTCGCGGAGACAGCACACACTGAGCGAAGTCTTCGGCGTCCGCGAATCACGGAACGCGCTCGCCCGAACGGGACCGACTATCGATCGCTCTCGAGCTCCGATCGCGATCCGACCGAGACGCGACCGCGACTCGAGAGCGGAGTCCGACATTCCTAAGCGCGCGGACTCTGTGGTTCGGGTATGGAGTATTACGAGGCGGCGGATTTCTTATTCGATCTGCGGCGGTTCCGCCCCAAACCCGGGACGGAGTCGACGGCGCGGCTGCTCGCCCACCTCGGCGACCCCCACGACGGGGTCGCGTTCGTGCAGATCGCCGGCTCCAACGGCAAGGGGAGCACGGCGCGGATGGTCGAGCGAAGCCTCCGGGAAGCCGGGCTCTCGGTCGGCCTCTACACCTCGCCCCACCTCGAGGACTTACGCGAGCGGATCCGCGTCGACGGCCGGAAGATCCCTCGCTCGGCGGTCGGCGAGTTCGTCGAGGCGACCCGCGAGTACATCACCGACCGGGGCGCCGACGGCGAGTCGCCGACGTTCTTCGAGACGATGACCGCCATGGCCGTCTGGCAGTTCGGCCGCGAGGACGTCGACGTCGCCGTCCTCGAGGTCGGCATCGGCGGTAAGTACGACGCCACGAGCGTCGTCGACCCCGTCGCGAGCGCGGTCACGAGCGTCACGTTAGAGCACACGGGCATCCTCGGCGACACGGTCGGCGAGATCGCCCGCGACAAGGCCCACGTCGCGCCCGCCGACGCGCCGCTGGTGACCGGGACCACCGGCGACGCCCTCGAGGGGGTCCGCGAGGTCGCGGGCGACGTGATCACCGTCGGGGCCGCGGACGCCGACCGCGACGACGAACCCGACGTCCGCGTCGAGTACGGCGGCCGCGTGAACCACACCGAAGCCGCCGTCACCGTCGAACGCGGCGACTGGACCCTCGAGACGCGGCTCTCGCTGCTGGGGGCCCACCAGGCCGAAAACGCGGGGATCGCCGCCGTCCTGGCCCGGCAGGTCGCCGACGTCTCGGACGACGACCTCGCGCGCGGGCTGCGAAGCGCCCACTGGCCCGGCCGGTTCGAGGTGATGGAGACCGAGCCGCTGGTCGTCTTAGACGGCGCGCACAACCCCGGCGCCTGCGCGACGCTCGCGGCGACGCTCGGCACCTACGACTACGACGACCTCCACCTCGTCTTCGGGGCGATGCACGACAAGAACCACCGCGAGATGGCCGCGACGCTGCCGACGCCCGACGCGGTCGTCGCGACCGAGCCGCCCCTCGACCGCGCCGAGGACCGCGACGTCCTCGCGAGCGTGTTCGAAGACGCCGGCGTCACCGACGTCCGAACGTCGACCGCCGTCCAGGACGCCCTCGAGACCGCCCTCCGCGAGGCCGACGCCGGCGACTGCGTGCTCGTGACGGGCTCGCTGTTCGCCGTCGCCGAGGCCCGCTCGCGCTGGACGAACGCCGGCGTACCGAAGCGGATTCGCGACCGCGAGGACGCCCGTGAAACGCTCGCGACGGCGAACGTTCCCGCCGCGGGCGATACGACGCTGCAGGGCGACGCCGTCCACCGCGTCGTCTCGCTCTCGCTCGGCTATCGACGGGCCACGGCCGTCGAACGGGAGCTGCTGCGACTCGGCGGCGAGTGCGCCCTCTCGGGGCTCCAGCGCGACGAGGAGTCGGTCGAGGCCGTCCTGATGGGCACCGTCTCCCAGTTCGAACGCCTCGTCGAGCGCCTCGAGTCCGACTCCGGACCGGCGGGCTCGGACGCCGACGCGACCGCCCACGGCTTGCTCGAGGTCGCCCGGGAGCTTCGGGAGAGCCTCGGTATCGATCCGGCGGCGGACTCGAGTGTCGGCCCCTCTGGAACGGAGGCGGAGGGATCGACCACCGGCGCCGACGGCGCCGACGCCGCCGACGCGGGCTATCCCTGGGCCGACCGCACCGCCGTCATGGGCATCCTGAACGTCACGCCGGACAGCTTCCACGACGGCGGCGAGTACGACGCCCTCGAGGCCGCCGTCGCCCGCGCCGAGGCGATGATCGAGGCCGGCGCCGACGTGATCGACGTCGGCGGCGAGTCGACCCGGCCCGGCGCCGACCCGGTTCCGATCGAGGAGGAGATCGACCGCGTCGTGCCCGTCGTCGAGGAGATCGCCGACCTCGACGCCCTCGTCTCGATCGACACTCGAAAAGCCGCCGTCGCCGAGGCCGCCCTCGAGGCCGGCGCCGACATCATCAACGACGTCTCGGGGCTCGAGGATCCCGAGATGCGCTTCGTCGTCGCCGATCACGACGCGATGGTAGTGCTGATGCACAGCATCGACGCACCGGTCGTGCCGGGCCGCGAGATCGAGTACGACGACGTCGTCGAGGACGTGATCGACCGCCTCTCCGAGCGGATTCTGCTCGCGGAGAAGGCCGGCATCGACCGCGAAGATATCATCGTCGATCCGGGGATCGGCTTCGGCAAGTCAGCCGGCGAGGAGTTCGAACTCCTCGGTCGCACCGACGAGTTCCGCGCGCTCGGCTGTCCGATTCTGATCGGCCACTCCCACAAATCGATGTACGGCCGCGTCGGCCGCGAGGCCGGCGAGCGCGGCCCGGCGACCGTGGCCGCGACCGCGATCGCGGCCGATCGCGGCGCCGATATTGTCCGGGTCCACGACGTCCCCGAGAACGTCGCCGCGGTCCGGACGGCGCTCGCGGCCCGGGATCCGAACCGCTTCGACTGGAGCGGCTGATCGACGTTCCGCTTCAGTTGCCGGTCCAAGCTTCAACCGTCCGGGGGGTGTAGCCACCACGAGCGCAGCGTGCGCGGAGGTTCATCCAATGTCCGAGGAACACGATCACGATCTGTCGACGGAGCTCCCGACGGAAGCGACCGAGAAACTCGACGAGTACGACGTCGACGATCCGATAGGCGCGGTGCTGTCGGTCGTCGGTGGCGACCTCAAAGCCGCGGTGTCGCTGTTGGGGGGCGGCGTGGCGCTCCTCTCGGCGCTCCGATCGCTCGGCAAGGGCCAACTCCGGGCGATCCCGAAAGCCGCCGTCGCCGCCGGCCTGCTCAGCTACGGGCTGCGCAACCGCGGCGGGGACGAGGCGGAGACGTTCCAGCCGACCTTAGACGATATCGAGGGCGGCACCGAGGGGAAAGACGTCTCCGACGCGGCCCACGCGGCCGCCGAGCGCCCCGATTCCGGACAGGAATCCGAGATCGACGCCAGCGGAGACGTTCACGAGTCGGCACAGCTCGGCGACGAGGGCGAGACGGGATCGCGGATCGAGTTCTCCGACGAGACGGACGAAGAAGAGACGCGCACCAAACCGGACCACGTGGGCGACGAGGAGGATCCGCGCCGGGACACCGACGACGACGAGACGGTCGAGGTCGACGTCTCCGACACCGCCATGGCCGAGGAGACCAGCGAGGCGACGGGTCCCGATCCCGAACAGGCCCAGCCCACTCAGACCGACGCGACCGAACCCGAAGAGACCCCCGAGGAGGACGCCTCGGACATGAAGGTCGACCCGGGCGAGGAAGCCGACAGCACGGACGAGGACGAGGCGACCGAAGACGGCGACGACGAAGACGAGTAACTCGAGTCGAAATCCAGATCAGTAACTCGAGTCGAGCCCACACCGTTCGCGGACCGTCCGTGCGGGCGCGGAGACCGTTCGGAGGCGGATACCGTTTCAGTTCGGAAGCGGGCCCCTTTTCGAGCCGCCGACTACGGTCGACGGCGCTCCCGCGGCGGTTCCTCGCCCGTCGACCGCCGCGCCGATTGCCACCTCGAGAGCAGGAGGGCCGGAAGCGCGATCGCCGCGACCGCGAGGAGGACGCCGCCGCCGACCGCCCAGTTCGTGATGCGACTCGGGTCGAATCGCGGGATCGCAGTGACTCTGAGGATGACGACCGCTGCGATGGGGACGACGACGAATGCGAGTAGCAACGCGGCGTACTCGAGGCGTCGGTCCCACTGCGTGTCCATACCGTCGATTGTCAGTCGACTCCCATGAGTCGTTTGGATCCGGAGCGGCGCCGCGACTGGACCGAGTCGACGGATTACGCAACCCCCATCATATTTCGGGAATAGGAAAGCGATATTCCGCATCCCATAAGTTCCCTCGATACGAACGGACGACTATGCAATACCAGGAACTCGGCGACTCCGGCGTCGAGGTCAGCGAAGTCGGCTTCGGCGCGTGGGTCGTCGGCACCGACTGGTGGGGCGACCGCTCCGAAGACGACGCCCTCGAGATGATCCGGTACGCCGTCGAGCAGGGAATCACCTACTTCGACACCGGCGACGTCTACGGCCACGGTCGCAGCGAGGAACTGGTCGGCGAGGCCCTCGCGGAGTTCCGGGACGAGGTGACGATCGCCACCAAGGTCGGCTACGACTTCTACAACAACCCCCAGGCCGGCCACGGCGAACTGCCCAAGGAGATGGACCCCGAGTACCTCCGGGACGCCGTCGAGCAGAGCCTCGATCGCCTCGGCGTCGACTCCGTCGACGTCCTGCAACTGCACAACGCCGACGTCGACGAGATCACGCCCGACGTGCTCGAACTCCTCGACGAACTCGAGGAGGAGGGGCTGATCGACGCGACCGGCCTCGCGCTTGGCCCCTCGATCGGCTGGCTCGCGGAGGGCGACCTCGCCATCGAGGAGGAGTTCGACTCCGTCCAGTTAGTCTGGAACGTGCTCGAGCAGGAGGTCGGCAACCACTTCCTCGAGACGATCGAAGAGACGGGCTCGTCGACGAGCCTGATCCCCCGCGTCCCCCACTCCTCGGGGATCTTGAACGAGCAGGTCACGCCCGACACCGAACTCGGCGAGGGCGACCACCGCGGCTTCCGCCCCGACGAGTGGTACGAGACCGGCTGGGAGAAACTCGAGAAGCTCCGGTTCCTCGAGCGGGACGGCGAGCGGACGATGGGCCAGGCGTCGATCGCGTGGCTGCTCTCCCACGATCCCGTCGCGACCGTGACCCCGACGTTCCGCACGAAAGGCGACATCGACGAGTGGGCCGCCGCCAGCGACGTGCCGAAGCTCTCCGCGGAGGAGCTGGCCCGCGTCGAGGAGTTGTACGAGAACGACTTCGACATCGACCGCGACGACGGCATGGACTCGCTTCGCTCCTCCGTCGACGGCGCGGACATCGAGTCGGCCGGCCTCGACAAGCTGGCAGCTGACTGAGCGCGTTCTCGGCCCTCGAGTACGTCGCGGGAGCGACTACTCTCGATCGGTGTTCGTCAGCCTGAACTCGAGTTCGAGGTGCCCCTCGGTCTTCACGTTGACTCCGCCGAGTTCGTCCGAGAGTTGCTCCCGCGCTCGAGAGCTCGGTTCGACGGTGACCGAGACGCTGTTACTGTTGGCGTTGTACGCGATGTTGCCGACCGTGACGTCGAACGCGAAGAGGTCGGGGACGTCCTCCCTGAGTCGGTCGCGGACGTCGTCGACTTCCGACCGCACGTCGGCCATCTCGTCGTTTAACGTCGACATCGGTGTGCGTAGGTAGTGGGAGACGTTAACGCTTCACCTTGATAGTTCGACTCGCGTCGCCCGCCGAGAGCCAGCGGGGCGTCAGGAGGGCATCCGGAGCGCGTAGCGGATCGCGACCGGCCCCGATAGCTGACTGAGTTGACCGAGGACGGCGATCGCCGTCTCCGGGAGGAACGGAATCGGTGCGTAGAGCACGACCAGCAGGCTGACGATTGCAGGCGCGGCGGCGCCTATCGGCGTCCGCCCGCCTCGAGACGGTCGCGATGCGCGGACTCGAGCCACGTCTCCCACGTCGTGGTCCCGACGGTTCGATCCGGACAGCAGGCCGCGCCGGACCGGAAGCCGGCGGCGACCGACCCTGGCAGCGGGAGGCGAACGATGGGCCGTCGGAGGCCCCGAACCTCGCGATAGGTTTCCGCGAGGTCGCGGACGGTCAGCATCTCGGGACCGCCGACGTCGGGCACCCGTCCGGCCGCGTCCGGCGTCGCGCGGTCGGCGATCGCCGCTGCCGCCTCGCCGACGTCGATCGGCTGGAGTCGAATCCCGGTCGGGAGCGGCCAGATCGGCACGCGCGCGATCGTCTCGAAGATGTCGTGAACGAACGAGTGGAACTGGGTCGCCCGCACGATGGTCGACGGAACGGGACTCTCCTCGACGGCCCGTTCGGCCGCCAGTTTGTGCTCGTAGTACGAGTACGGGATCTCGTCGACGCCGACGATCGAGACGTAGACGACGTTCGAGACGCCGGCGTCGGCCGCCGCCTCGAGCAGTCGTTCGGTCCCGCGGACGTCGACCGCCTCGGTGTCGCCCTGCGGTGCGGTCGCGGCGTGGACGACCGCGTCGACGTCCGCCACGGCGTCGCGGATTCCCGTCCCGTCGACCAGGTCCAGCGCGGTCCACTCGACGTCGGTCCCGCCGTCGGTCGGCGGCGAACGGCTCGCCGCGACCACCTCGCGGCCCGCGTCGCACAAGCGCGGTCGCAACGCCGTCCCCAGCGTCCCGGTTGCGCCGGTCAAGAGTACTCGACAACTCATTGTGACGTTCCTTCGTCCGGAAACCCTGAAGTAGATGTCCCGAGTTCGTCGAGACTCGGAAGGTGAATCGGGCGACGACCGATCGACTACTGATAACTGTAGTTGATGATACGGTTTCTTTATTCCGTCTTGGAACTGAATCCGAGCGATTGATTCGTTATGTAGAGTTGCGTAATACCCATGTCTCTCAAAGCAGTAGGTGTTCCAATGACGGACCCGGAGACGTCGAGTAACCCCTCCAATCAAAGTTCTCCAGAAGCGGTCTTGGAGCGCGTAACCGACGCTGTCTTCGAACTTAACGATGACTGGCAGTTCACGTATTGCAACGACCAAGCTGCAACACTATTTGAGCGAGACCAAACGGAACTCTGCGGGAAAATCATCTGGGAAGAGTTTTCCGAGCTCACCAATTCGACGTTCCAGTGGGAGCACGAACGTGCGATGGAGACCCAAGAAGCCATCACATTCGAGACACACTATCCGCCACAAGACGGTTGGTTCGAGGTCCGTATTTATCCCACTGAAACGGGGCTTTCAGTGTACGTCCGCGACATCGCCGACCCGGATAACCGTCAGCAGGAACTCGAGAAACGTGAGCACGCTCTCCGGCGTGCCAATGAGGTGATGGCGGCCCCGGACCGACCGTTTTCCCAGCAGATAGCGGCGCTCCTTGAAATAGTCCGCACGACAGTCGGCACTGAGTTTGCGACGCTCTCACAGGTCAAAGAAGATACCGGGGAGTATATCTTCGAACACGTGGCCGCGCCGGAAGAGGTGGACCTCGAACCGGGCGACACGACGCCGCTGGAGACTCTCCCTAACTGCTCACGCGTCGTCGAGACCGAAGAGACGCTCGTCCTGCAGGACGTGAAGGCTGAGGCTCCCGAATTGGCTGACCCGGAGTGGGGAATCGCCTGCTATCTCGGGACGCCGGTCATCGTACACGGAGAAGTGTACGGGACGTTCTGCTTCTACGGGATGGAGGCGCAAACCGAAGCCTTCTCCGATTGGGAGGTCTCGTTCATCGGTCTACTCAGCAACTGGGTGAGCAACGAACTCGAGTACAAGGTGTACGAACAAGAACTTGAGGAGTCTAACGAGCGCTTGGAGCAGTTCGCTTACGCCGCCTCTCACGATCTCCAAGAGCCCCTGCGGATGGTGACGAGTTATCTCCAGTTAGTGGAGTCGCGGTACGCAAACGACCTTGACGAGGACGGCCGGGAATTCATCGAGTTTGCAGTCGATGGTGCCACGCGAATGCGCGACATGATAGATGGATTGCTCGAATATTCGCGAGTCGACACGCGTGGGGACCCTTTGGATCCGGTTGAGTTGGATACTGTTCTCGAAGACGTTCGCGCGGACCTCCAGTTGAAAATTGAGGAGACGAACGCTGAGATCGTTACGGAGACACTCCCCACTGTCGAAGGCGACGCCAACCAACTCCGGGAGGTGTTCCAAAATCTGCTAGACAACGCCATCGAATACAGCGGCTCTGAATCACCACGAGTATACGTCTCGTCCGAGCGAACGGGCGACGAATGGACGATATCGGTTCGCGATGATGGTGTCGGTATCGACTCCGCGGACACCGACCGTGTTTTCAACGTGTTCCAGAGCCTCCACACACAAGAAGAAGGCGGGGGGACAGGAATCGGGCTGGCGCTGTGCGAGCGCATTATCAAGCGCCACGGCGGCGATATCTGGGTTGAGTCTGACCCGCACGAGGGAACAACGTTTTCTTTCACCCTCCTGGCAGCAGATAAGTCCGATAACTGAACGTGCTGTACCGAACGCGAGTTTCACGGCCAACTCTAAATAAAGAGACCGTGCTACTAGCTACTGATACCCCTCTATATCTGGGTTGAGTGGCTATCCCGAACGCTGGCGTACCGCTACTCGAGAGGGACACAGCCCATGAACACGTACGAATTCACCTGTCCGGACTGTCAGAGAGCGATTCCGGTGACCGATCCGATGCGCGAGGCGACGCTGGCGAACGGCTGTCCGATCTGCGGTCGATCGGTTACCGGCGAACAGTTCGCCGTCTGACGCCGCTGCGAACGCCGATCGCTCGACGGCGGTTTCGATATCTCGAACGGATAGCGTCCGGTTTTCCCCGAGCGAGACGGACGCGCTCGAAACGGTCGATGGTTCGGGCTGACGAGACGCATCGGGTCCGGCAGACGGAAATACACGGAATCCGGAATGTTAATGCCCGAGACACGCGGATTGCTGATTCAAATGGGCTGGCAGTCTTCTCTAGAGCGGGTCGGTGAGTTCACGAGCAAGTACTTCGTTCTCTGGGTGCTGATGGCCGCGCCGCTGGCGCTCTACGAGCCGGATCTCTTCACGCCGATTGCACCGTATATCACGCCCCTGCTGGGAATCATCATGCTCGGAATGGGGCTGACGCTGACGCCCGACGACGTCCGGCGGATCTTCGAGCGGCCGCGCGACGTCGCCATCGGTGCGCTGGCCCAGTGGATTCTGATGCCGACGATCGCGTACGCCCTCGTCGTCGCGCTCGGGCTACCGCGGGAGATCGGCCTCGGATTGATCCTGCTCGGCGCGGCGCCGGGCGGAACGGCGTCGAACGTAATGACGTACCTCGGACGGGGCGACGTCGCCCTGTCGGTGTCGATCACGACGGTGACGACGATCGCCGCGCCCCTGGTGATGCCGGCCTGGATCGTCGTGCTGGCCGGGGAGTCGATCTCGGTCACGTTCGCGGAGATGGCCGAGTCGATCGTCCAGGTCGTACTGCTCCCGGTCGTCGGCGGGCTGGTCCTTCGGCACTTGCTCGATAGGTACGCGCCGGCCGTCGCGAAGGCGGGGCTCTCCGTCTTCCCGGCGATCAGCGTGGTCGCGATCGTCGCGATCGTCGCGGCCGTCGTGGGACTCAACGTCGAGACGATTCTCGGCGCCGGCGCGCTCGTCTTCCTCGCGGTCGTCCTGCACAACGGACTCGGACTGGGATCCGGCTACGCCGTCGGCCACGCGACCGATATGGCCGAGGATCGAGCGCGGGCCTGCGCGTTCGAGGTCGGCCTCCAGAACAGCGGCCTCGCAGTAGCCATCGCCACGGCGCACTTCAGCGCCGGCGCCGCGCTGATCCCGGCGCTGTTCAGCGTCTGGCACAACGTCTCCGGGCCGGCGCTCGCGACGCTCTTCACCCACCTCGATGACGACGACCCCGTTGCGGGCGACGAAGCGGCGACCGTTTCGGACTAATCGGAATCGTCTCGTTCGCGTTTCGATGTTGGCCATATTTCGGGACGAGCGCCCGATTCCCCTCATCTCCGTTAACACATCAGGTGGTGGGTTTTTACGGATACGTGATGTGGCTTCTACCATCATGACAGACGTAACGTACGTCCAGAAAGCGTGCGCATATATCACTCGCGGGTCGGGTGAGCTACTGGTCTTCGAGGGGCCGGGTCACGACGGCCTCCAAATTCCGAAGGGGACGCTCGAGGCCGGCGAATCGCCCGCAGAGGCGCTGTTCAGAGAAGTCCTCGAGGAGAGCGGTCTCAGTACGTTAAACGGAGCAACGAAGCTGACGACCGACGTCTGGACGCGCCGCGAGTCGCCGCCAAAGCGGTACGTCCGGCACTTCTTCCACGCGACGGTCCACGAACCGCGCGACCGCTGGACCCACACTGTCACCGACGGCGGCGAGGAACACGGCGCCGAGTTCCAGTTCCGGTGGATCGAGCCCTCGACGAACCGCGAGTTCGCCCTCGATCTCGACGACTACGTTCACCTGCTGCCGACTGGCTCGGCCTCCGGCGAAGGCGATATCGCGAGCATCTCTGACTGAGCCGGCGTCTCTGGCGCTTGAGCGCTATTCCGGCGACCCGCACCCGACCCCTCACTTCGAGAGCGCCCGTTCGACGGCCGCCGCGACGCTCGTCGCTTTCTCGGCCAGTTCCTCGGAGACGTGGCCGTCGCCGACCGCGGCCTCGAGTTCGTCCTCGTCGACCGTCTCGACCGTCCCGTCGGTGTGACGGATCACGTCGACGTAGAGGTCGACGTACCGCGCCGTTCCGGGGAAGAGTTCGACGGGCGTACAGACGTTGACGTACGTTCCCTTCGCCGTCCCGTTTTCGTCCCTGTACGTCGTCGGATACCACCAGCGACCCTCGCGGAACTTCGTGACGGCGACATCGCCCTCCTCCTTCGGCACCCCGAGCGCGTCGTAGCTGCCGCCGCCGCGCATCGACCGCTCGAGGGTGACCGAGCCGTCGGGGTCCCAGTCGGTCACCTCGCCGCGGCCGAGCGAGATGAGTCGCCCGTCGGGTTTGCCGTGGCCGATCTCGAGACGGTCGCCGGTCGTCGGTCCGAACTGGCGCGAGACCGCATCGAAGGGGAACCCGTCGCCGTCGTCGCTCTCGCCGGGGGACTCGCAGACGGCCTCCGCGAAGTCGACGGCCGCGCTCGCGGCCCGGTCGGCGGCCTTCGTCCGGTGGTGGCCAGCCATCGTCGTCTCGACCTCGCGGCGGATCCGATCCAGCGCGAACCGCGACTCGCGGCCGAACCAGACCCACGTCGTCGTCCGCGGCGCGGCGAGTCGCCCCGGTTCGCCCGGCGTCTCGGGCGCGTCGGCGAGCGCGTCCTCGAGCGCCAGCGCGCGATCGACCGCCCGCTCGAGGGCGGTCCCCATCGCCTCGAGGTCGGCGTCGGCGGCCGCGCCCTGCCAGCGCACGCCCCAGCCGTCGGGGACGTCGACCGACAGGAGGTCGGTCATGCCGACGAGTTCGTCGGCCCGCTCACCCCGGAGTGCCGCTGAAACGCCGGACCGATCGCGCGAGAGGGCGACCAGTCCGTCCGCGACTTCGAGGGTCGGCTCGACGCGCGGATCGTCGTCGGTCCACGGCGGCGCGGGCTCGGTGACCTGGACGCGGTAACGGTTCCCCGAGTCGACGTAGCCGTCGGCGTCGTCGTAGTGGAGGTAGCCCCGTCGGCCGTCGCCGAGGTCGACCGTCGCCCCGCCCCCGCCGCCGGCGTCGACGACCTCGCAGTCGAAGACCGCGCCGCGGGGGACGGCGTCGGCCCAGCGGAAGCTATCGATCGCGAGGGACTCGAGTTCGCTCGCGACCGTTCCGACCGCGTCTGGCTCGCCCGAGAGTTCGACGCCCTGTCGGTCGCGGGTCGTCTCGATCGCTACGTCCGCCGGCGCGGCTTCGAACGAGGCGTCGAACCGCTCCCGAATGGGGTCGGAGGCCTGGACGACCTCGAGACCGCGGTCGCGGAGCAGCTGCGTGATAGCGGTAGTATAGATGCCGCGGACGCGTCCCGTCGTCATCGGTGACTCCATACTGGGATCACCGCAGCGTCTCGCGGTCCGGCGCGAACCGCACGCGGTCGTTGATCGTCGGGCCGAGCGTCAGTTCGACCGACTCGTCGGGCAGCACGCGGCCGTCCTCGACGTAGACGCCCCACGTGTCGAAGCGGAGCCAGCCCCGCATCTCGTCGGCGTGGGTCGTCAGGTCGAGGTACTCGACGGTGTGCTCGGGATACTCCGAGGCCGAGTGAGCCATGTCCATGTCGGAGTAGACGGTGTCGTGCTCGTCGAAGAACGCCTCGAGCGCCGTCGCGTCGGCCGCGACGGCCTCGACGACCGCCTCAGAGGCCGCTCGGAGATCGTCGGTCTCGAGGCCGACGTCGCGAAGCGCCTGCTGGGTTCGCTGATCGAAGTGCATACGCGTCGGTTCGGCGGGGATGCCTTTGTGGATTCCGAGTCGGGTTCTTTCCCGACGACGGCGGAACCGCAGGCACGCTCCACGGAGTCGCTGGTGGCGAACCTATACCGGGCCGGCCCGTATACAGTCGCATATGGCACGCAGGCGCGATCCGGTCGAAGCAGCCAGTGAGGAGTCGACCGATCTGTACGACGTCTCGACGTGGGAGCCGAGATCCCGCCTCGATCGCTTCGCGTACGCGATCTACACCGCGATCAACTACGGGTTGCAGACGATCGTGCTCGCGGTCGCGTTCGCGATCACGGTCGCGTTGCTGGTCCAACCGGCGCTGCTCGTCCTCGAGGAGGGATCGATCTTCATCGCCGTCTTCTTCGGGCTCTCGGTCGTTCCGGCGGCGATCCTCGCGGCCTTCATCTGGTACTCGGATATCACGACGAACGAACCGCTCACGTTGCTCGTCGCGACCTTCGTGCTGGCCGTGTTGTTCGCGACGTTCGCTGCCGTCGTCAACTCCCTGTTCAGTCCGAGCCTCCAGGCCCTCGGTTCCGTCGGGATGATCCTCTTTTTCTACCTGATCGTCGGCCCCGTCGAGGAGACGGTGAAACTGCTCGCGGTCCGATTCTTCGCCTATCGGAGCGAGGCGTTCGACGCCGTCATCGACGGCGCGGTCTACGGCGCCGTCGCCGGCCTCGGCTTCGCCGCGATCGAGAACACCCTCTACATTTCCGGCGCGATCGCGACGGCCGACGGCGGACTCCTCACCGTCGCCGCCGGAACGACGACCGTCCGGGCGCTCGTCGGCCCCGGTCACGTCATCTACTCGGCGATCGCGGGCTACTACCTCGGACTCGCGAAGTTCAACCCCGAGCACGCCGGTTCGATCGTCACGAAGGGGCTGTTGATCGCCGCGTTCATCCACGGCACGTACAACGTCACGGTCGGCATCGTCCCGGAGCTCATCACCGGCGCTACCCCGCTTCCCTTCGGCGCGGCGTTTATCGGCTACGTGGTCCTGTTCGACCTCGCTATCGGCGCGTTCCTCTACCGGAAGATCGCCAGATACCGACGCGCGTTCCGGGCCGTCAGGGACGATACCGGACCGGAACCGCAGTCGGAACCGACCGAGTTCGACCCGCCCGGACGCTGACGCCCCTCTCTCGATTACCGTTTCCGCCGTCTCGACCCGTCAGGGCGGCGGTTCTGACGCGGCCCGCGGGTGCAGGCAGCAGTGGCTTGCCTCGGAGCGGCCCGAGAGTCTCCCATGAACGCCACGTTTACCGACGACGATCTCGAGAAAACCGTCGAGAACGAGTCCGGCGAGGTGATCGGGACCGTCACGTCCGTCGAGGACGACACGGCCCTCGTCGAACCCCGGGCCGGCCTGGTCGACTCGATCAGGGCCGCCCTCGGCTGGAGCGGGGGCCACGAGGACGCCGTCGCGATCCACGAGGAGGCCGTCGACGAGATCTCGAGCGAGACGATCCGCCTCGAGACGGCCGCGGCGGGCGAGACAACGGACATCGACAGAGCGGGATCGACGCCGTCGGAGATCGACGACGCGGCGGAGCCGGTGTCTCGAGCGGACGACGAACCCGCGAACGCTGCGGAGCGCGACCCCGATACCGAACTCGCCGAGGAGATGAGCCGGGCCGCCCAGCGGGACACCGCCGACGAGGGAGAGGATACGACGGAGAACGCAACCGAACGGACCGCCGAGCCCGCCGATACGCCCACCGAGGCGCCCGATCCGTTCGAAGCCGACGACGCGCAGTCGGAGACGACGACGCGGCCAGCTGAGCCGTCTATGATCGACGACCCGGATATCGACGAGGCGGTAGAAACGCCCGACGAGCCGGAGATGGGCGAGCCGATAGACGCGTCCGGCGATCCGGAACTGGACGAGTCGACGGACGCTTCCGCCGACTCCGACCCGATCGAGCCGATGGGTAGGGCCGACGACTCGACGGCGGATGACTCGATAGACGCTCCCGACGGGAGCGATCCGTCAGAGACGGCAGGCGAGACTGAGACGGTGGAGCCACTCGAGACGGACGAACTGGGAACGGAAGAGGAGCCGAGCAGCGGGGACGAGTCGGAGTCGGAGACGGAGCGCGAGCCGGATGTCGGCGACGAGCCTGACACGGGGAGCGAGGATGACACGGAGAGCGGGTTCGACGCCGAAACCGCCGATACACGGGCGTCGCCCGAGGAAACGAGCGGAACTCGAGACGGAGATGCCCCCGGCGAGATGGATCGCGCGGGCGTCCAGAACGCGCCGGTCGGCGAGGCCAAGTCGGCGCCCGACCACGCCGAGACGGGTGCGCCGGCCGATGCCGACCTCGAGGACGACACCGATCGCGGGGACGACGCTGACGGCGGAGACGGTACCGACTCGACTGCGGAGTCGGAATCGAGCGACTCGAGCGACGACGCGTCGAAGTCGTCGACCGAGGAGACGGACCTCGCCGACGAACTGGACGCCGGCAGCGATATCGAAGCCGCGGTAGCGTCCGAGGACGACGAGCGGTCCGCCGACGCGGATCGAACGGAGAGCGACTCGAGCGACGACGCGGACGTCGCCGACGCGGTCGACACCGGCCTCGACCTCGAGTCGGCCGCGGAATCGACCGCTGACGACGACCGGGAGGCGGCCTCGAGCGGAACCGAATCGACGGACCTCGCCGATGCGGTCGATACGGGCGTCGACATCGAATCGGTCGCGACGGCCGACGCGGAGTCGCGGTCCGACGCCCGCCCGGAGACGGAACTGGATCCCGACGTCGACGCTCGCTCGGGTCCCGAGACCGACCCCCGGCCCGAGACCGCACTCGAGTCGTCGTCGCCGACGGACGTCGTTCCCGACGTCGACATCGAATCCGCGGTCGACTCCGACGCGGACGCAGATTCTGATACGGAGATCGATCCGGAGGCGCTCGCCGGCCAGGAGACCGACGCCGAGCACGCGGACGGAGCGGCCGCCAGAGAGCGCGTCGACGAGGCGGGGCTTCGCGACACGGAGACCGAGACCGACACCGAGACGAGCGGCCGAGACGATCGATCGGGCTCGCCGCTCGCAGCGATGATTTCGGCACAGCGGGCCGCGATGACCGGCGGACAGGAGCTGGTCAAGCAGGGAATCGCCGCCCAGCAGGCCGCCGCCCGCTCCGCGGTCGAGGCGCCGCTCCGGCTGCAACTGCAGGGCCTCGAGGCGACGCAGTCGGTGACCAGCGGCTACTTCGACGCCGTCGGTGCGCTACTGGGTGGCGGCGATGCGGATCGTCGAGCGTCACGGTCGGTGGAGGAGTCGATCGGCGACCTCGAGGACGCACACGCCCAGCTCCCGGCCGACGAGTTCGAGCAGCAGCTCGCGTCTCACCTCGAGTTGCTCCGGTCGATGCGAGCGCGACTCGAGGCGACGGCCGACGCGAACGACGAAATCGCCGGCGACCTGCTCGAGCGACAGGTCGCGATCCTCGAGGCGTGCCAGCAGCGGCTGGCCGACGACGCGGAATAGCGGGATCGATTTTTCACAGTACGTCGCTCAGTGAAGACAGCCGTGACATTCCAAGGCGCGTTTCCGAACGGCTTTGGATGAACGCGAGGTTCTGCCTCTCGTGGCAATAAGGAATTGCCACTCCCTCCCCAGCCGATTCGTTCGTTCACGCCGCTCACTCACTCATCCACTGAGAGACACAGAGCGTCTCTCAAGCCTTCGTTCACTCCGTTCACGAAGACCTCGCACGATGTCGGCTCGCGGTTCGCTGATAGCTCACCGCGATCCAGCGCGCGCCACTGTACAGCGGGTTCTCAGCAGGAGTAGCCGGAGTAGAGATCAGTTCGGTGTGTCCGTTCAATCCGCGGAAATCTCGCAGCTCCCCTCGTAGCTGACGTCCTCGACCGACTCGATCTCGGGCTCGTCGCCGCAGACCGGGCAGGCCGGGTTCGACTGGATCGGCACCTCCTCGAAGCTCATGTCCATCGCGTCGTACATGAGCAGGCGCCCCTCGAGGAGCTCTCCTTTGCCGAGGATGTACTTGACGACCTCGGTGGCCTGAATGCAGCCGACGGTGCCGGGCAGGACGCCGAGGACGCCGGTCGTGGCGCAGTCGGGAACGGTACCCGGCTCGGGCGCCTCGGGGAAGATACAGCGGTAGCAGGGCGGGGAATCGCCTTCTCCCCCGCGCTCGTTCGTGAACGTCGTGACCTGCCCCTCGAAGCGGTAGATCGCGCCGTGGGAGAGCGGCGTCTCGGTGAGGACGCAGTGGTCGTTGAGCAGGTATCGGGTGCCGAAGTTGTCGCTGGCGTCTAAGACGACGTCGTAGCCGGCGACGAGTTCGCCGACGTTGTCGGCCGTGATGCGGGTCTCGTAGGTCTCGACGTCGATGTCCGGGTTCAACGCCGCGACGTAGTCGGCCGCGCTCTCGACCTTCGGGCGGCCGACGTCGGCGTCGCCGTGGACGATCTGGCGCTGCAGGTTCGACCGCTCGACGACGTCGTCGTCGACGATCCCCAGGCGGCCGACCCCCGCCGCCGCGAGGTACTGGATCGCCGGCGAGCCCAGACCGCCCGCCCCGACGACGAGGACGCTGGCCTCGAGCAGCCGTTGTTGGCCCTCGGGCCCGATCTCGTCCATGATGACGTGTCTCGAGTAGCGATCGAGTTGGGTCGCATCGAGGCGCAGGTCGCTCATGGGGGCTAGTTGGGCCGAGACCGAGAAAAGTCCGCGGGTCGTGCCGGTGGGGCTGGAACGCCGGCGAGCCGATCGGAGCGGTCCCCGTCGTCGGGTCACCGATGGTGTTCGGCGTTCGAGGCAGATGTGGGGGCCAACCCAATCGTTTAATACTGTGGCAGCCATTGACACACTTATGGCAACCTCACCCAATGACGGCGGTGACGACGTCATCGACCAATTCCTCTCGGACCGCGGTCACACCGTAGAACGAGTCGGGTGGGAGCAGGAGTATAACAAGAAGCAGTGCCCCGAGTGTGGCGGCCTGCACGACACGTCCGCTACGACCTGTACCGTCTGTGGGTGGGAACCGACGCCGTAACGCGACTCCGCGTCGCTCGTTTTTTCGCGTCCGTCGAACCGAACGGAGCAGCGTTCGTCGGCCCAAAGACGGAGAGTTAGGCATCCGTCTGGCCGTAATTTCAACGCATAATATGCGATACAACTATAACGTATGGTTACCCTATAGTTCGCTGAGAACAATGCCGGAATGCCAGAACTGCGGCGCGTTCGTAACGGATGCCTACGCACGCGTGTTCACGCCGCGCGACGTCGACGATCCGCGGGTCTGTCCCGACTGTCAGGACAAGATCCGCGACGGAGCCGACGTGCGAACCGCCCGCTCCCCGCGGAACCCCTAACCGTCGGTACCGATCCGTTTCCGTCGTCGAACGGCCGTCGATTTTTGCCGACGAAAACCCACGTGACTTATGGGTATTGCGACCCTGAACAGGGATAATGGCTACCACGGAGACGAAGGTGACCCGGTTGTTCGGTGGTCCGGGCAGCGGGAAGACTACTGCCCTGCTCGACCACGTCGAAGAGATCCTCGAGGAGGAGGGTGTAACCTTCCGGGATATCCTCGTCGTCTCGTACACGCGAGCGGCAGCACAGGAGGTTCGCGAGCGGCTGGCCGAGCGACTCGGCGAGAGTCCCCGCGCACTGCAGGGCAACGTCTGTACGATGCACGCGAAGGCCTACGAGCTGCTGGACCTCTCCCGAAGCGACGTCATCGGCGAGTCCGACAAGGAGGAGTTCTGCGAGGAGTACGGCATCGAGTACGAGGACGAGTACTCGGGCGCCGGTCGCCGAACCGCCCGATCGACGACGATCGGGAACAAGGTCATCGCGACCAGCCAGTGGCTCCAGCGGACCCGCCGGGACGTCACCGACTGGTACGACGTCCCCTTCCAGTGGAACGACGAAGAAGTGCGACTGCCGCCCGAAATCGACCCGAACGCCCAGGAGGGCAACAAGTACACCCCGACCTGGCCCAGCGACGACGATCGAATCGACGTTCCCGAGGCGATCCGCGCCTGGCGCTCCTACAAGGGCGAGGAGGGCAAGATCGGCTTCGCGGACATGCTCGAGCGGGTCGCACAGCGCTCCCTGCTGCCGAACGTCGACTTCCTGGTGATCGACGAGTTCCAGGACATCACCACGCTGCAGTACGACGTCTACGAGGAGTGGAAACCCCACATGCGGCAGGTGCTGATCGCCGGCGACGACGACCAGGTCGTCTACTCCTGGCAGGGCGCCGACCCCGCGCTCTTGCTCGACGAGCAGGTCGACGAGGACGTCATTCTCCCTAACTCCTACCGACTCCCCTCGAACGTCCTCAACGCGGTCAACAAGGAGATCCGTCACATCGAGACCCGACAGGACAAGGACCTCAAGCCCCGCAAGGAGGGCGGCGCCGTCGAGGCGCGAGCGAACGCGTCGATGCTCGACGTCGTCCGGAACGTCCGGCGGACGCTCGATCAGACCGACGGCACCGTCATGATCCTGTTCCGGGCGCGCTACCAGATGTTCCAGTTCATCGACGAGTTCATCACCGAGGGCGTGCCGTTCACGTCGCTGACCGACCAGCGGATGTGGACCGACCGGCTCACCCAGTACGTCCGCGCCGTCGAAGCCATCGACGAAGGCAGGGACGTCACCGGTCTGCAGGCTCGGCGGCTCGCCGACATGCTCCAGGAGTCGGCGTTCGGGACCAACGAGCGCGACGACCTCTTCGACACCATCGACGACCGCCAGGAGGAGGCCGGCATCGACGACTTAGCGGAGCTCATGATCCCCGCCGACGTCGTCGCGGACCACGTGCCGTTCATGCCCGGCCCCGCGTCGGCGGCTGACATGGTCCGGAAGGTGACTAACTTCCAGAAGAAGAGCGTCCGCTCGTACTTCGCGATCGGCGAGTACCTCGGGATGGAGACCGACCGCGTCCGCGTCGGCACCATCCACTCCGCGAAGGGTCGCGAGGCCGACCACGTCATCGTCGGCACCGACCTCACCGAGAAGGTCGTCGAGCAGATGGTCGCGACCGTCGACGACCCCGAGGACGTCCCCGGCTGCGAGGAGTTCACCAAGAACACGTCGCCGGTCCCCGTCCTGACCGACAACGAACGCCGCGTCTTCTACGTCGGCATGTCCCGGGCCCGGGAACGGCTCGTCCTCCTCGAGAACTTAGTCGACGGCGCGCCGACGCTGCCGATCGACGTCCTGCTCAACAACCGGCTGACCGATATGCCCCTCGAGGACCTGATCGAGCAGGCCCAGCAGCCCCAGGACGCCGAGTCCGACGACAACGAGGTCGAAGCCGAAGCGCCGTGACCGACGCCGACTCGACCGCGAACGACGCGGTCGACACTGCCGCACCCGTCGACAGCGTCGCCGAACGCCTCGAGTCGCGTCTCGCCGACGCCCTCGAGCGCCGCGACGCCGTCGCGTTCGTTCACGTCGGGTTTCCGCGCGATCCGGGGCTCCGGTACTGTCAGGTGGCGCTCGAGGAGCTCGAAAAAATCGAAGACCAGCCGCCGGCTGAGCGGAATCAACTGCTCTCGGCCGTCGCGTTCGAGGGTGACGCCCGCGAGTGGCACGCGGCCACGGCCGCCGACGCGTCGACCCATCCCGCTCGAGCGCTCGCCTCGCAACTGGCCGATCGCGTCACTGGCGGGACGGTTCTGACGCCGGCGCGGCTCCCCCACGACGCCGCGCTCTACCTCGAGGAAGCCGGCTTCGAACCGGCCTCGACGGACGTCCTCGAACGCGCTCGCGCGGCGAAGACGCCGGCCGAACGCGAGCGGATCGCCGCCGCCCAGACCGCCGCGGGCGCCGGCATCCGTCGAGGGGCCGCACTGCTCGCGGACGCGACGATCGAGGACGGCCACCTCGTGGCCGACGGCGACGCCGTGACTCCGTCCCGGCTCCGGACGGCGATCGACGAGGGCGTCGTGGCAGCGGGTGCGTTTCCCGCGAGCAACACCGTCGTCAATCCCGATCCCGGGCACGCGCCCTCGAGTCGCGACGCGACCGTCGCCGCTGGCGGCGCCGACGCGGCCGACGAACCGCTCCGCCCCGCCGAGCCGATCGTCCTCGAGACGGCGCCCCGCGGTCCGGGCGGCTATCACGGGGGGCTCGTCCGCACGCTCGTCGTCGACGGCGACGGCGGTCGGGAGCGGCGGGCCCACGTCGGCGCGACCCAGTCGTTTCGCTCCGCGGCGGCGATGCTGACCGCCGACGCCGAATCGGTCACCGCCGTCGAGGCCGATCTCGAGGCCGAGGTCCGCGCGTTCGGCTTCGAGGACCCAGACGCCGTCGCGACGCGGGTCGGCGGCATCGGGCTCGAGCCTCGCGAGCGACCGCTCGCGGGCGGGGACGAGATCGAGCCCGGGAGCGTCGTGCGACTCGAGTCGGCGGTGCGGGTCGAGGGGGACCAATGGCTGCGGATCGCCGACCTCCTCGCGAAAGGCGACCCCGGGGAGCGAGCGACCTATCTGACGGCGCCATCCCGCTCGCTCGAGCCGCGGGCGTTGCTCGAGGAGTAGCGGCCACCGGCGCGCTCAGTGGGTATCGTTGGAGTCGGTTATCGAGCGCTCGTCGGTCGCGTCGCCGTCTGCGTCCGCTTCGGAACTAGTTACTCGAGCGTAAACGCTCAGGACGCCCTCGACTACGAAGTTGACGGCGTGAATAAGTCCGAGAACGAGGTCCGACATCTATCGGTCCGATAGTCGCTCCAGCGGAATAACTGTTGATATATGAACACTACTTCCGTTCGTCCTCGGGAGTCACGTCCACGATATCGCGGTCCTCGTCCTCGGATTCCGGTTCGCTGACGACCGATCCGACGACTCGTTTGGCGGCCAGTTCGGGGAGGTCCGACGGCGTCGTCATGTGATGCTGGATGACGACGAGCAACACCGCGAGGGTGACCAGGATCGCGCCGACGAGCGTGTTCCCGTCGATCAGGAACTGGATTCCGGCCATGGCGGCGGGAAGCGCGAAGACGAGCGTCCCCGCGAGTTTGATCGTGTCGATGATACCGGCCATTACCCCGGCGTACGCGCGATGCGGTCAAAAGCGCGGCGACTCCGTCACCGCCGTCGGCGACCCTCGAGTCGCCACAGAACTGGAACGAGTTCCGAGTTCGGAACGGCTTTACCCGTCGACTCGGACCTTCGAGTATGTTCACGGGAATCGTCGAGGAGACCGGCGAGATCGTCGCCCGCGAGCGGACCGACGACGGCCTCCGGCTCCGCATCGGCGCCGACGCGGTCGCGACGGGCCTCGAGCACGGCCAGAGCATCAGCGTCAGCGGCGTCTGCCTGACGGTCGAACGCTTCGAGACGGGCGCGTGGTTCGAGGTCTTCCTTGCGACCGAGACGGTCGAGCGGACCTATCTGGGGACTCTCGAGGAGGGAGATATCGTCAACCTCGAGCGAGCGATGCCGGCCGACGGCCGGTTCGACGGCCACGTCGTCCAGGGCCACGTCGACGCGGTCGCGACGGTGACGGAAATCGAGTCCGTGGAAGAGGACTGGTTCTTCGAGTTCGAACTGCCCGAGGGGTACGCGAAGTACGTCGTCGAGAAGGGATCGATCACGCTCGACGGGATCAGTCTCACCGTCGCCGATCTAGACGAAGGCGTTGCGTCTTCGACGCAACGAGACCGAGGCGGTGAAACCGCCGAGGCCGCGGGACGGGTGACCGTCGCCATCATCCCGACGACCTACGACCTCACGACGCTCTCCGAGAAGTCGGTCGGCGATCGGGTCCACCTCGAGGTCGACGTCCTCGCGAAGTACGTCGAACGGCTGCTCGAGGCCCGGTTCGAGTAACGAATTCGGCGACGGCTCTCATCGCAAGGAGCCCCCACAATTCCTCGTATCCAGCGTCGATCTACTGATCGAGTTCTGTTCGGAACCGGTCGAACGAAGCTCCGAGCGATTAGCTCCGCAACAGCCCGCCGTCGATCGGCACCGAAGCGCCGTTGACGAAACTCCCGCGGGGACTCGAGAGCAGCGCCACGACGTCGCCCAGTTCGCGGGGCTCGCCGAGGCGGTCCATCGGGATGTCGCTCGACATGTCCGCCAGCCCCTCCTCGTAGTCCTCGTAGACGCCGCGCTCGATGTTCGCCTCGATGAGTTCCTCGATGCGGGGCGTCTCGATCGTTCCCGGGAGGACCGCGTTCGCACGGATCTCGGGCGCGAACTCCCGCGAGACGGTCTTGACGAGGCCGATCACGCCGCGGCGAACGGAGTTCGACAGCAGGAGCCCGTCGGACACCTCGCGGACCGTCCGGGACGTGATGCAGGTGATCGTGCCGTAGTCGGACTCGAGGAGGTGCTCGTGGGCGTTCTCGATCGTCCAGACGACGCTCATCACCAGCAGATCGTAGGCCTGGTACCAGTCCTGTTCGTCGGTCTCGAGGAAGGTGGTGCTCGGCGGACCGCCCGAGGAGGTGACGAGGTGGTCGATCCCGCCGAAGGCGTCGGCCGTCTCGCTGACGAGGTGGGAGACCTCGTCGGGATCCGTGAGGTCGGTCGGCGTCGCCCGGACCTCGCCGTCGCCCACCTCGGCGAGTTCCTCGCGGGCTTCCTCGAGTCGCTCCTCGTCGCGGCCGCAGATCATCACGTTCGCGCCCTCCTCGGCGAGGGCCTCGGCGCTCGCGAAGCCGAGCCCGCTCGAGGAGGCCGTCACCAGTGCGCTGTTCCCGTCGAGTTCGAGGTCCATGCGCGTGTCAACGGCCACGGGGTACAAAATCCCGGTGTCAGTGGCAAGGGAGCCACGAGAAGTCAGTCGTGGCGCGACGGGGTCGGCCGGCCGTTCAGTCCGCGCCCAGCCGCTCGAAGTAGATCGCCCGTCGCTCGTCGGCCGCGGGCGTCGTGACCAGCGAGACGGCGACGGTGACGAGCAGCCCGACGCCCATGCCGACGATGCCGGCCGTCCAGCCCATGTACGTGCCCCGGAGCACCAGCGTGAGGAGGCCGATCAGGAGCGGGATCAGCTCGCCGAGTATCGGGACGATCGTCATGAACTCGAGGGCGGCGACGATCGGCTCGAGGAAGAGGTTGCCGAGGTAGAACGCCTGGCTGAGCAGGATTCCGGCGGTGATGCCGGTCCGCGTCGTCCGACGCCAGTAGAGGGCCACGAGCACGGGCAGGGCGAGTTGCGCGAAGCCGCTGAAGGCCGCGTCGCCGAGTTCGAACAGCGTCCCGGGCGTGACCAGACTCGCGACGAACGCGGTGCTGGCGAAGATCACGACGCCGGAACGCGCGAGGAAGTCTTCGCGGCGCTCCGAGATAGAGCGGTCGACGAACGGACGGTAGAGGTCTCGCGTGAAGTACGACGACCCCGACAGCAGCATCGAGTCCGAAGAGGACATCATCGCGGCCATCGCGCCGGCGATGACCAGCGCGGCGAACCAGGTCGGCGTGTACGCCGCGAGGACGGCCGGGAGGACGTTTTCGCCCTCGGGGACCGCCACCTCGAGGCCGGCGGCCCACGCGCCGAGCATGAACGAGGGGACGAACAGCAGGACGCAGAGGATCGGCCACAGCGCGAAGGAGCGCTTGAGCACCGTCTTCGAGCCGGCGGCGAAGAACCGCTGGTTGACCTGCGGGAACATCGCGACCCCGAAGCCGATCGTGATCGCCGTCGAGAGCATCCACTGTGGCGTGTAGTAGTCGCTGCCCAGCGAGAGGAAGTCGGCGGTCGCTGCCGTCGAGGCGACGGCCTCGGTCGCGGCGCCGGGACCGCCGACGGCGGATAGCACCCAGATCGTCGCGACCCAGGTGGTAACGAGCATGAACGCGCCCTGCAAGGTGTCGGTCCAGGCGATCCCGCGCATTCCGGCGACGACGACGTAGAGGATCATGAACGCGGTGATCAGTCCCGCGCCGGCGGCGTAGGGGATCGCGCCTTCGGTCAGCGACTGCAACGCGGTCCCGGCGCCGACCTGCTGGAGCATCACGTACGGGAAGAGGTACAACAAACTGATGCCGGCGATCAGCCCGCGGAGTCGCTTCGAGCCGAATCGATCGCCGAGCATCTCGCCAGATGAAGTCCGGTCGGTCATGCGGTAGGCGACCAGCCCGACGGCCAGCGCCAGTAGCAGGTAGCCGACGATGATCCCCAACTGTAAGGCGACGCTCACGGCCGGTCACCTCCCGTTGCCGGTCGCGACGACCGATCTCCGTGCTCGAGGCCCGAGGTCTCCGACCCGTTCGCGTCGCTCGAGTCGCCCTCGCGTCCGGGTTCGATGCCGATGCCCCACGCTCGCTGGGCGAATAGCCAGAAGACGACGGACGCGAGTCCCATCCAGCCGACGTGCCACCAGAGCCACAGCGGCAGGCCGGCGACGACCGTCGAATCGCCCCAGAGGAACCACGGGACCGCCAGCGCACAGAGGACGGTCCCGACCGCCGTCCACCCCAGGAGTTGCAGTCGACGCATACCCGAGTGTTCGGCCCGACGTTGGTAACAGTTTCCCTTCAACCATTGCGATTGAAGACGTTTTGTTATCGACGCCTCGAGAGGGCTCTCCGCCGGCCGTTTCGCACTCAAATCGCTCTTTGACAGCACAAGTCACCGGTTATCCGAAGGTAAAATCGCTCTTTCAGACAGGACAAAACGTATAGTAATCGCCGCGCGAGTACGAAGCGAACCACATGGCCCGGCTGTTCCCGTTTCGCTCCGAGCCCGCCGAAACCGAGGGCCAGCCGCGGATCGTCGGCCTCGAGGGCGAGGACGCAGACGCGGTGTTCAGCGCGCTCTCCTCGACGACGGCCCGCCGGATCTACGCGCGCCTCGACGAGGAGCCCGCGACGCCCAGCGACGTCGCTGAGGCCATCGACTCCTCGATACAGAACGTCCGCTACCACCTCGAGAACTTGGAGGAGGCGGGGCTCGTCGAGGTCGTCGACACCTGGTACTCCTCGCGGGGCAACGAGATGAGCGTCTACGCGACGACCGACGGGCCGCTGATCGTCACGAACGACGAGTCGACGGCCAGCCGGCTTCGCGAGGCTCTCTCGCGGTTCGTCGGCGGGGTCGCGCTGCTCGCCGCCGGCGGCCTGTTCGTCCAGTACTCCCTCACGCGGTGGGCCGAGTCGGTGACGGAGTCCGCGCCCGCCGAGACGGCGCCGACGGGCGCTGCCGGGGACGAGGGCGACGGACCGAACGGCGGCGAAACGAGCGGCGACCGAACGGACGCGGACGGAGACGGTGGCGGAACGGGAGCCGCCGAGGAGCAGTCGGACGACCTCGGAATCGCCAGCAACGAGACCGGCGGCGACAGCGCGCCGAGTCTCGACGGCAACGGGTCGAGCGAGAACGCGACTGACAACGAGACCGTCGACGCGGCGGCCGACGGCGCCGCGGACGTGGCCGACGCGATCTTCGACGTCGCGCCGCCCGGACTGCTCTTCTTCCTCGGCGGCCTGCTCGTCTTGCTCGCCGTCACGGCCTACTGGTACTGGTACTGGTATCGCCCGGCGTACTGAGTCCCGCTCGAGGCGACTCGAGGACGTTCCGATCGCCGGCCAGTCGACCTCTGCCGGCGGCCGATTCGATCCTCGGCGTTCTGCAAGGTCAACAGCTATTTCCCCGTCACGATCCAAAACCTACATAAATCGATCGCGATCCCGACCGCGGGACCGCGCAGCGAGGACAGATCTATGGAAGACACGTCGAAATATCTCATCCACGCCGATGTTACGGCCGAGGGCGTCGTCGAGCGGAGCGACGTCGTCGGCGCGATCTTCGGTCAGACCGAAGGCCTGCTCGGCGACGAACTCGATCTCCGCGACCTCCGCCAATCGCAGAAAGTCGGACGCATCGACGTCAGAAATCGTCAGCACGGGCGGCCAGTCTCAGGTCACCTCACCATCGCGACCAGCCTCGACAAGGTCAGAAACCGCGACGCTCGCCGCCGCCCTCAGACACGTCGAAATATCTCATCCACGCCGATGTTACGGCCGAGGCGTCGTCAGCGGAGCGACGTCGTCGGCGCGATCTTCGGTCA
Source organism: Haloterrigena gelatinilytica (assembly GCF_013342145.1). Lineage (NCBI taxonomy): Archaea > Methanobacteriati > Methanobacteriota > Halobacteria > Halobacteriales > Natrialbaceae > Haloterrigena > Haloterrigena gelatinilytica. Next base: position 4,101,684 of record NZ_JABUQZ010000001.1, read on the forward strand.
GACCGAAGGCCTGCTCGGCGACGAACTCGATCTCCGCGACCTCCGCCAATCGCAGAAAGTCGGACGCATCGACGTCGAAATCGTCAGCACGGGCGGCCAGTCTCGGGGTCACCTCACCATCGCGACCAGCCTCGACAAGGTCGAAACCGCGACGCTCGCCGCCGCCCTCGAGACGATCGATCGGGTCGGCCCCTGCCGGGCCGACCTCGAGGTAACCGAAATCGAGGACGTCCGCGCGGCCAAGCGAAAGGCGGTCGTCGACCGCGCGAAGGAACTGCTCCAGACGGGGTTCGACGACAGCGTGATGTCCTCCGAGGAGATCCTCGCGGAGGTCCGCCAGCACGTCCGCGTCGAGGACATCACCGAGTACGAAGGCCTCCCCGCCGGCCCCCGCGTGACCGACAGCGACGCGATCATCGTCGTCGAGGGCCGTGCCGACGTCCTCACCCTCCTCAAGTACGGCGTCAAGAACGCCATCGCGGTCGAGGGAACCAACGTCCCCGACGCGGTGGCCGAACTGACCCACCACCGCACGGTCACTGCCTTCCTCGACGGGGACCGGGGCGGCGACCTCATCCTCGAGGAACTCTCCCAGGTCGGCGACGTCGACTACGTCGCGTTCGCGCCGGCCGGCGAGTCCGTCGAGGATCTCGACCACCACCAGCTGTTCACCGCCCTGCGGAACAAGGTCCCCTACGAGACCGTCTCGGGGATGAACGAGCCCCGCGAGGCCGTCGCCGCGACCGACGGCAGTTCGACCCCGGCCCCGGCGCCGACCGAGTCGGCGACCGACCGCGACGCCGACGACTCGTCGCAGGCGATCGACGGTCCCGCGACGTCGCCGCCCGAGACGGCGAGTCCATCGGCGCCGACGGGCGACGCGGACGGCGAGGATGAGACCGTCGACGACGGTGCCGTCCGCGACGTCTCAGACGCGTCGGCCTCGGTCGAGACCGGTTCCGACGCGGCCGCTGGGGACGATACCAGTGGCGCCGACGCCGAACCCGAGACCGTCTACGGTCACGCGACGGCGATCGTCCGGCGGAACACCGGCCGCGTCCGCTTTCTCGACGCCGACGGCGACGCCGTCGACGAGGCCGACGCGAGCGAAGCCTACGACACCCTCGAGGGACTCGAAACGGCGCCGGCAACGATCGTCCTCGACGAGATCCTCGACCAGCGACTGCTCGACCTCGCGGCGGACCGCGGCGTCGAGCGGATCGTCGCGCGCTCGCTGGGGCAGTTCACCAAGCGACCGACCGGCGTTCAGATCCACGCGATCGACGAGATCGCGGACGAACCGCCGAACACGGAGTAGCGGCCGCCGTCGGGTCGCCCCGGTCGGCCTCGAGACGCGGTCCGACCCCGATTCTCGAGTCGCCCGTCTCGTCCCCAAGACTGAAGGTGTTACTGAATGACAATTCGGAGAAGATGGAGACAGCAGCGCTCGAGTCGGTCTCTGCACTCTGGATCGGGAAGTTCCTCGCGGCCGTCGTCGTCGGGCTCGGTATCGGCACGCTCGTACCGCCGGAGCCCGTCGCGGTTCCGGCCGTCGGCACCGTCTCCGGACTGCTGGTCGGGAGTGGCGCCGTCGTCGTCGGGAGCGGCCTCTACCTGTGGATTCGACGGTCGACTGGCGACCGTGGCTGCGGCGACTCCTGTGGCCGTTAACGCGGCCCGTGCGAGTCTCCCAGCGAACGGGACTCAGGCGAGTAATTGATATGCCGATAGCGCCGAGCGGTCGGTAATGGCACCGCCGGTAACAGCTGCGCTCGCGTTGCTCGGCGTCTGGATGCTCACGATCTTCTGGGCGACCGCTGCCAGCGCCACCGGGCAGGCGCGCGCCGACGACCGACTCGACCGCATCGTTCCCGACAGTCGGCTCGACGACCTCGAGGCGTCGACCGAGAGAACCGCCGAGCGCTCGTTCCGTACCGCCGACGACTGAGGCCAGTCAGTCGCGGTCGAGCGGATGGACCGTCTCGTTTTCGCGCTTCTCGTCGCTCGTTGTTCTCCTCAGCCGAGCACGGCAAACGACAGGACCAACAGTGCACAGACCAGCGCGCCCGAGAGCGTCGCGAGGAAGTTGACGCTCTGGTTGCCGAGCACCCGTCCCTCGAGGGTCGCGCCCAGCAGGCTGTCGACGGTCATGCCGACGACGCCGGCGGCGACGATGATCGCCGCGCCGACGGTCGTGACCGCGTCGAAGAGGCCGTAGGAGATGCCGGCGACGACAGCGGCGCCCGCGACGCCGGCGATCTCTCCCTGCCAGGTGACGCCGCCGTCGGTGCCGGGTTCGACGGGCTCTAAGGTGGTGATCAGCCGCGGCGTCTCGAAGACGCTGCCGATCTCGCTCGAGAGGGTGTCGCTCATCGCCGTGGCGACGGAGCCGGCGAAGGCGAACAGAAACAGGCTCGGTTCCGGATCGCCGGGCAACAGCGTCGCCGAACTGGCCGCGTAGCCCAGGACGGCCCCGAGCGCGACGGCGGCGTTACCGAGGACGTTCCCGCTGCCACGGGCGCCGTTGTTGTCCTCGGCGACGCCGCGTTCGGCCTTCTCCTCGTAGCGGTACTTCGAGGAGAGGCCGCCGATGGCGAAAAAGGAGATGAGGACGGCGAACCAGCCGTAGCCGCCGAGGACGATCGTCAACAGCCCCAGTAGGATCCCGGTGAGCATCCCCGCGATCGAGGCCGTCTCGAGGGCGTAGGAGACGTAGCCGAAGGCGACGGTGATCGCGAGCGCGGCGACGATCTCGCTCCCGGTGAGGGCCAGCGCCGGCTCGAGCTCCGCGAGCAGCCAGCCGAGGAGGCCGACGGTGAGCATGACGACGGGATCGTCGTTCGCGAACAGGATGTCCCGGAGCAGCGACGCCAGCAACGCGCCGCTGGCTCCGAGGAAGAGCATCGTCGGCAGCGCCGGCGACAGCGACTCGAAGGCGGCGCCGTCGGCGATCGAGCGCGCCGCCGACTGGCCGACGACGGCGGCGACGGTCGCGACGACGCAGAAGGCCGCCGTGTGGACGACGTCGCGGTCGGTCCACTGGTGGGCGAGTTGCTCGGCGAGGTTCCCGTACCCGACCAGCAGAACGGTCCCGACGAAGACCGCGATCGACATCGACGTCGTGACCGCGATGAGGCCGAGCGTGGTCCCCGCGAGCACGAGCGTGACGATGCCGTAGAGGCGCCCCGCCTCGTAGTCGCTCGGATAGGCCAGCAGTTCGAAGAGCGGCCCGTCGGTCACGGCGAGCGCCCCGAGGACCGCGACGGCGGCGATCGCGGCCCCGACCCGCGGGTTGCCGAGCGGAACGGCGAGTGCGAGCGTACAGAGGGCAGCAAACACGCCTGCTCGCCGAACAGGTGCTGTCACGATATCGAGTCCTTTCTGTGGCGTTCACTTGAACCTTCGTGAACTTCGCTGTGGCCGTTCTGCCCCGCCTCACCGGGTTGTTACGTCGGAACCTCTCCGTTCGGACGACCGACCGGTCGGCTACAGGCGGGTCGATCGCCGGCCGGGGCGAGGAATCGCTACCCGCGAAAACCCGAAACCGGTATGGGGTCGGACGGGAAACTCACTGCCGTGGGTCTGTACGAACAGTATCTCAGCCTCCGCATCCGTCGCCACGACGGCGAGCTCCCCGACCACATCGCGCTCGTCATCACCGAGCGCGACCTCCTCGAGCGGGACGCTTACGGGACGCTGACGGACTTCTTCGCGTGGGCCTTCGAGTACGCCACCCAGCTGACCGTCTACGTCAGCGTCCTCGACGCCGCGGCGGTGCCGGCCCTGCGACGCGAGCTCGAGACCCTCGAGGCGCCCCGCGAAGTGGCCGTCCGCGGTCCCGACGATCGAACGCCGGCGGAAGCGCCCATTCGCATCGGAATCGGTCTGGGCGGGAAACACGAGTTCACCAGCGCGGTCCGGACGCTCGCGGAACACGTCGAGGACGGGCAACTGGCGCCCAAGGAGATCGACGACGAGCGGGTCGAGAATCACCTCGTTTTCCCCTCCGAGCCCGACCTCGTGATCAAGACCGGCGCCGAGCGGCTCTCGGATTTCATGATCTGGCAGTCGGTCTACTCGGAGCTGTACTTCACGGACGTCAACTGGCGGGACTTCCGCAAGCGGGACTTCCTGCGGGCCGTCCGGGAATATTGTAACCGCTCGCGTCGGTTCGGCCGTTAACGGCGCCGGTCGTCGCCGTCCGGCAGCGTTCCCAGCGGCTCCTCGAGCGCGACGACGGGGCCCGACAGATGGACGGTCTCGGACCGGATATCGTACTCGAGCAGCCCGTAGTCCTCGAGTTTCGGCAGCGTCGCGTGAACGAGCGTGATGCGGACCGCCGCCCGGGTTCGCTCGTCGTCGACCGCGGCGACGTCGGCCGCCAGTCGATCGAGCGAGACCGGCGGGTCACACCGCGACAGCACCCGAAGCGCGATCCGCGTCCGCGAACTCCCGAGCAGGGTTGCAGCCGCCTCTATCGAGCAATTCGTCACTTGCGCGAGCCGCTCGATGTCGACGACGCTGCCAGCTACTACCATGGTTATTATTTTTCCACACATATCGGTAAAATTTTTGGGGTCGCGGCGGCTCCCTATTGCGACCGCGAGTGCGAGTGCGTCGGCGGTCGCAGCCGATCAGTCGGCGGCCCGACTGCTCGAGTCGATGCCGTCGCCTTGTTCGTTTTGGATCGCGTCTAACTCCTCCGGATCGGGCTGTTCTGACGTGGGCAGCGAGTCGCGGAACCGCTCGACGACCGACTTCGCCTCCGCGAGTTCGGCGTCGCTGACGGCGCCCAGCAGGGCCAGCGCCCGCCGAGCGCGGTTCCGCCGCCAGGACTCGGCGCGGTGCTCGTAGGTCCGGATCCCCCGCAGGAAGTCCGTCTTGGAGAACTCCGGCCAGTAGGGCGTACAGAAGAAGACGGCCGCTTCGTTGCCGTTGGCGTGCCACGGCAGGAAGTTCGAGGTCCGCTCCTCGCCGGCGGGTCGGATGATGAGGTCGACATCCCGGATCGGGCGGTCGTAAAGTCGACGTTCGATGTCCTCGACGTCGATTTCCGCCGGGTCGAGGTCGCCCCGCTCGACGTCCTCGGCGACCCCGCGGGCGGCCTCGAGCAGCCGCGACCGACCGCCGTACGCGAGCGCGATGTTGAGCACGAACCGGTCGTACTCCTGTGTGCGGCGTTCGGCGTATTCGATGGCGTGTTGCACCCGGTCGGGGAGCAGTTCCGTCTTCCCGATAGCGCGAATACAGACCTCGTTCTCGTGAACGCGATCGGCGTCCGCGAACTCGTGGAGTTTCTCGCAGATCAGGTCGAACAGCGCCTCGTTTTGCTCGTCGGGCCGATTGAAGTTCTCGGTCGAGAACGTGTACAGCGTCAGTTCCTCGACGCCGATGTCCTGACACCACTCGAGGACCCGTTCGGTCGTCTTCGCACCTTCGCGGTGGCCGTCGGGAGCGTCGTCGCCGTTACTGCGGGCGTACCGTCGGTTCCCGTCTTGAATCACCGCGACGTGGGTCGGTGCGCCGGAAATCTCTCGCGAGAGCAACCGCTCGTAGGCAGCGTCGACGCGTTCACGGAGCCACCGCTTCATTGCCGGAGTAAAGGTCTTCTATCCCTATGTGTCTTGTGTGGCATCTATCAGCATGAGAACGCAGGCTCCTCGAGAAAATCGTGACCGCTATCCGTTCGGCCCCGCTCGGTTCTGACAATGGCAGACGCGATCGACGACGACCTCTACCAGCGGACCAAGGCACTGCTCGAGCCCGGCGAGATCGATCTCAACGGGGCGATCGTCCACACCGACTACGACGGCCAGGAGGACGTCCAGATGATGCAGGCGACCCTCGACGTCGGCGACGTCATCGCCGAGCGTTCGGGGTACGATCCCGAGGACTGCTACGTCTACTCGGGCAACGACGACCCCGACTTCTCCTCGAACCAGCACCAGGGGCTGACGCTGGACGACGAGGAGTTCGTCTGGGAGTGCCAGCAACTGCTGCGCGAGGGCAGCTTCGACATCGTCGTCTACTACCGGGCGACGGCGGACCACGAGGGGATCCTCGAGGACATCCGCGAGCTCGGTCACGAGGTCACCGGCGTTCGGGGCGACTGACCGCGATCGGGGTTCGCTCGGAGCGCGAACGGTCGCTTCGAGCGGACCGTCCCGGTTCCCTTATGCCACGTGACTCCCGAGGATCCAGATATGACCACTGACGTCGACCTCACGGAGCGCGAGCGGGCGGTCGTCAACGCCTTTCAGGGCGGGTTCCCGGTCACCGAACGGCCCTTCGAGCCGGCCGCGGCCGCGATGCGCGACCGCGGGGTCGACATCACGGCGGACGAGTTGCTCGAGACGATCCACGACCTGGACGAGCGCGGCGTGCTCTCCCGGTTCGGCCCGCTCGTCAACGCCCAGGAGATCGGCGGCGCGGCGACGCTGGTGGCCATGCACGCCCCCGAGGACCGGTTCGACGAGATCGTCGAGCAGGTCAATGCCCACCGCGAGGTCGCACACAACTACGAGCGCGAGCACCCCCACCTGAACGTCTGGTTCGTCGTGAGCGTCGCCGACGAGGATCGCGTCGACGAAGTCCTCGCGGAGATCGAAGACGAAACCGGGCAGGAAACGTACAACTTGCCGAAACAGCGGGAGTTCCGCGTCGAGGCGAAGTTCTACGTCGACGGTCCGCTGGACGGCGACGGGGACGTCGAGCGCGCCGGCGTCGACTGCACCGATCTCGGCCCCGACGTGGCGACGGCCGACAGCGAGACGCTTTCACCGGCCGAGCGAGACCTGCTCCTCGAGGTCCAGGACGGCCTTCCCCTCACCGAGACGCCCTACGCCGACGTCGCCGACGCCGTCGGTCAGGAGACCGAGTGGGTCCTCGAGACGATCAACCGGTTCGAACGGGAGGGGAAGATCCGGCGGATCGGCGTCGTGCCGAACCACTACGCGCTGGGGTACACGGAAAACGGGATGACGGTCTGGAACGTGCCCGACGACCGGGTCGAGGAGGTCGGTCCCGAGATCGCCGCCTTACCCTTCGTCACCCACTGTTACGAGCGTCCGCGCCACGAGGGCGTCTGGCCATACAACTTCTTCGCGATGACCCACGGTCGCAGCGAGGCCGAGAGCCGGCGGCGAATCGAACAGGTTCGGGAACGGATGGACGACTACTGGGACGTAACTGCCGACGACTGGGATACCTTGCACTCCACACAGATATTGAAGAAAACCGGTATTCGTTTGGACGAGCGCGCCGATGCGAACACGGAGGCCGAGTAACGGATGACAGACGAACGTTCGATACCAGAATGATCCCGCTCCTGCACGATTTCACGGGCACCACGGTACTCGTCTTCGGCGGCGGGCGGGTCGGCGCCCGGAAGGCCCGCCGGTTCGCCCGCGAGGCCGACGTGATCGTCGTCAGCCCCGACTTCGCCGATCGGGAGTTCGGCGGCGCCGAACTGGTTCGCGCCGCGCCCGATCCGGCCGCCGTCGACGACTGGCTCGAGCGAACCGATCCCGCGCTGGTCGTCGCCGCGACCGACGACGCGGCGCTCAACGAGGCCGTCGCGGAGGCGACTCGAGCGCGCGGCGCGCTGGTCAACCGCGCCGATCGATCGGGCGAGCGCGACGTCGGCAGCGTCGTCGTCCCGGCGACCGTGCGCGAGGATCCCGTCGTCGTCTCGATCTCGACCGGCGGCACCGCGCCCGCGTTGAGCAAGCACCTCCGGCAGGACCTCGAGGAGACGCTCGCCGGCGCGGGGGAGATGGCGCGGGTCTGTGCCGAGTTGCGGACGGAACTGAAATCGCGGGACGTCCCGCCCGAGCGACGGCGGGAGGTCGTCACCGACGTCGTCAATTCTCCGGACCTTTGGACAGCTTTACGTACCGGTACTTCCAACTATCGTCAAGTGATTGAGGACGTGCTGGGCGAGGAACTAGCTACGGGGGGTGATCGACCGTGATCTCGGCCGGAGTCGTCACGGCTGCGCGCGTAACACACGAGAGCGGCAGCGTCGACGACCTCGCGGACGCGAGTCCCGAGAGCCAACGCGACGCCGTCGCCGACCTGCTCTCGGTACCGGAGATCGAGGAGGCGTACGTGCTCTCGACGTGCAACCGCGTCGAGGCCTACGTCGTCGGCACCGACGCCGCCGTCGGGCGGGCCGCACTCGAGGAGTTCTTCGCGGCGGTCGACGACGACGCGGTCGTCGTCAGCGACCACGACGAGAGCTTACACCACCTGCTGTCGGTCGCGGCCGGCCTCGAGTCGGTCGTCCTCGGCGAGGATCAGATCCTCGGGCAGGTCCGGACCGCCTACGAGGACGCCCGGACCACCGGCGGCATCGGCGAGATGCTCGAGACCGCCGTGACGAAGGCGATCCACGTCGGCGAACGGGCGCGCACCGAGACCGAGATCAACGAGGGGGTCGTCTCGCTGGGGTCGGCGGCGACGAAACTCGCCGACCGGGAGCTCTCCCTCGACGGGACGACCGCGCTCGTCGTCGGCGCCGGCGAGATGGGCCGTCTCGCGGCCCGCAGCCTCGCCGACGCCGGCGTCGAGGACATCGTCGTCGCGAACCGAACGGTCGCCCACGCCGAACACCTCGCGACCGAACTCGACGCCGAGGCGGTCCCGCTGGAGGCGCTTTCCACCGTCGCCGGCGGCGCCGACGTCGTCGTCACCGCGACCGGCAGCGAGGAGCCGATCCTCGAGCCGGATCACCTCGCGACCGACGGCGGCGCCGACGCCGACGCCGACGCCGCGACGAACCGCGTCGTCGTCGACCTCGGACAGCCCCGCGACGTCGAGCCGGCCGCCGGCGACCTCTCGACCGTCGCCGTCTACGATCTGGACGACCTCGAGTCGATCACCCAGGAGACCCGCGAACAGCGCGCGGACGCGGCAAGCGAGGTCGAATCGATGGTCGACCGCGAGTTCGACCTGCTCTGTGACCAGTACAAGCGCGCCCGCGCCGACGAGGTGATCGCCGCGATGTACGAATCCGCCGAGCGCATGAAGGAACGCGAACTCGAGACGGCGCTGTCGCGACTCGAGGACGAGGAGTTCACCGCGGAACAGCGGGAGGTCGTCGAGTCGATGGCCGACGCGCTGGTCAACCAGTTGCTCGCGCCGCCCACCAAGAGCCTCCGCGAGGCGGCGGCCGAAGACGACTGGAGCACGATCAACACCGCCCTTCAGCTGTTCGATCCCGATTTCGCCGGCGACGACGGCCCGGTCGCCCCACCGGTCACCGGCACCGCCTCGCCGCTCGAGGCGACCGACGACGACTGACGGTTAGTGCCAGAGCTTCGTCGCGTCGACGATATCGAGCGCATCGTCGGCTTCGACTTCCCAGATTCTGAGGACGAGGTGTGCCTTGCAGTAGTACTCGGTCGTCTCGATCCCGGTGTGTTCGTTTTTGAGAACGAGTTGGCACGTCTCGTCGTTCGCGCAGTCGCCTGACCGGTCACACATTACACTGCCAGCACGTACTCCGCTCGTGGATAAGTCCTTGTCGGCGCCGCGGCCGTCCGCGACCTCGGTTCCGGCTATCGATTCGGTCGCGACGCGCGTTATCGTCTGTCGCGAGTGTTGTCGTCACGGTCGTCGAATCCCGATTCGATCCGCTCGCGGGGGTCTCGAGACCCGTCGCGGCCAATACGCCGTGGCACAATCATTATCTGATTGGCTTCCGTTCGAGCGACTATGGCCGACCTACTGTCCGACGACGAGATCGACGCGCAACTGCCCGACGAGTGGACCCACGAGGGCGACGAGATCGTTCGCGCCTACGAGTTCGACGATTACCTCCGCGGGGTCAACTTCGCCCAGATGGTCGGCGAGATAGCCGAAGCGCAGTTCCACCACCCCGAGATCGTCATCCGCTACGAGGAAGTCGAGATCCGACTGACCTCCCACGAGGAGGGCGGCGTCACGGAGCAGGACATCGAGATGGCCGAGCTGATCGAGTCCGAGCGCGACGCCTGAGGATGGACGCCCGGTACGTCTTCCGCGCCGAGCTCCGCCTCGAGGCCGACGAGCCCGAGGTCCGACTCGAGCCGTCGACGACCGAGACGACCGTCACCGTCTTCCGCGAGGCCCCGGAGCCGGGCGAGGAGGGCTGGCTCTTCTTCCGGGATACGCTGTGGCGCGGCGAGGTGGGCGACGCCGACTACGGCCGCCGACTCGCCGAGGAGTGGCTCGGCGAGCCGGTCGAGTCCGTCTCGTTTCGCGAGCTACAGGTCGACGAGGAGTACTTCGCGGCGCTGAAGGACGCGATCGCCGACGACCTCGAACTCTTTAACGCCGACAACGTGTCGGAGGTGCTCTCGAAGTATCTCGGCTCGAGCATCCGAGTGACGGATACCGACGACTAGCCCGGAACCGCACCGGTTTCGATCGCGGGCGTCGCCGACGACTCGGCTCAGTCGGAATCGTTCGACGTCTCTTCGGGCGTCCGTCCTTCGTCCGAGCCGATACCGTCGATCGTCGCACACGCGTCGAGCACCGTTTCGAGCGATTCCGGGAGGTGCTCGAGAGACAGCGTTTCGGTTCGCCGATCGTACGAGACGATGCCCGCGGCCGCCAGCGCCGGGACGTCGGCGTGGACGAGCATCGTTTCGACCTCTTTCCGGCGCGTCTCGTCGACGGCGTCGGGAGTCGCCCCGGCCAGTTCCGCGGCGATCCGTCTCGCGAGGACGGATAGTTCCTCGACGTTCCGTTCGCGCATCACGTACAGCGCGTAGCGCCGCCGCCGTTCGCCCAGCAACCGCAGGAATTCGTCGAGATCGGATCCGCCGCCGTCGACCGCGTCCGTCGGAGTCGCTGTCTCGTTTCGACTACTATCGTCGTTCTTCGTCATGGTATAATTGACTGGTACCACTCGATTATATATTGTGGATAGTACCTATCCCGACGACCGTGCGATTTACCGCTACTGAGTGTGATATTTGTGCCCGGGTCACACTACCGGTCGCGACGGGCCGCCGTGCTCGGGTGCGAACAGGCGATACATCTTTACTCGAGACGCTCGTACCACAGTGTCCGATGGACGGCGAGTACGACTTCTGGCTGCTCGATCTCGACGGCACGCTCGTCGACGTCGAGTGGTCCTACACCCGGGACGTGTTCGACCGGGTCGGCGAGCGACTCGAGTACGAGTTTACCGACCGGGAAGCCGACATTCTCTGGAGCGGGTTGACCGGCTCCCGGGACCGACAGCTCCGGCAGTGGGGCATCGATCCCGACGAGTTCTGGACCGCCTTCCACGACGAGGAGGATCCGCTGGTGCGGGCCGAGCAGACGTATCTCCACGACGACGCCGCGTTCGTCGCCGACCTCGAGGAGCCCGTGGGGCTGGTGACCCACTGCCAGGAGTTCCTCTGCGAGCCGGTGCTCGACCACCTCGGCATCCGCGACTGGTTCGACGCCCGCCTCTGTTGTACCCCCGAAACCGGGTGGAAACCCGACCCGAACCCGGTCTATCGCGTGATGGACGAGCTCGGCGTCGGCGAGAACGGACACGAGGGCGTCCTCGCGGGCGACGGCGCCAGCGACGTCGGCGCGGCCTGGAACGCGGGCCTCGACGCGATTCACGTCGAACGCGTCGGTCACGAGCGCCGGGGCCGGTGCGTCCGCGGCGATTACCGCGTCGAATCGTTCGACGAACTGTTCTGATCCCCCGGTCGGACACCGAAAAGGCTTCAGGACCGTGGTCGCAGCTAGCGATAGCAACGGATGAAGTACTGTCTGCACTGCGACTGGCACACGAGCGCGACCGACGAACCGTCCGCCCGAACTCGATCGCGTGCGGCGATCGACCACCACGTCGAGACCGGCCACACCATCGACTCGAGCGACGGCGTCGTCCCCCCGCGGCTGCCCGACGTACCCACCGAAATCTTCGTCGACGATCTGATTCCCTCGAGCGACTGAGTTTCGACCCTATCGGAGTCGCGTACCGGAGGTGTTTTATGACGATAGGCGAAAGGGAGGGTAGACGGCACGGTCAGCAGTCACCTTTCAGCCCGCGTGGTTTCCACGCGGGTTCACCTGCCTTGACCTACCCCGTCGCTTCAACACTCGAGAGCGGCTGCTATCGTAGTTTCTGAAAGCTGTCGACTACCGACCGTCAGCTGCGCGTACGTCGTGATTCGCTACTAGTGCGCTCGAGCGACCGACAGCGACGCGACGACCGTCACTCGTAGTGCGTCTCGAGGTAGTCGACGATCTCGTCGCTCTCGTAGCGCGTCTCGCCGCGGTCGGTGTCGACGAGAAACGGGATCGCGTCCTCGCCGCCAATGGCTTCCATCGCCTGCAGCGTTTGTTCGTTGAGCGTGTCGCCGCCCTCGTCACCCGGCCGCCGGGGATTGTGGATCACGTACGAGACGCCGAGATCGGTGAGCGTCTCCCGGACCTCGGCGCTGTGGGGACAGCCCTCCGCCTGGTAGAGTTCGAGCATGTACGGCCATCGTCACCGCTCGAGGGCGTAACCCTTTGCCATGCATTCGTCGCCGGGCGCGACCGCGGGTAGCGGGCGGGGCGATCGAGACCGCTCGCGTCACTCGAGGTCCGATCGGCTACTCGCCGGCTGGAGTTCGTCGTCGACCAGCGTCTCGTAGGCTCGCCGGAACCGCTCGGACAGCGCCTGATGGGAGATCCCCAGTTCGTCGGCCAGTTCCTCCATCGAGATGCCGCGGGGAATCTCGAAGTAGCCGTGCTCGAGGGCGGCCTCGAGGGCCTCCTGCTGTTGAGGGGTGAGCTGCGTCTCGTCGTCCGTGACGCCGGTGACGTCGCTGACCCGGCGCAGGTCGGCGGAGATGCCGACCTCCTCGAGGCGGTCGTAGGCGTCGACGAGGGCGTCGCGGTCGCGAAACCGGACCCGTACCTGCCACCAGCCGTCGGTCCCCCACATCTCCAGCAGGGAACCGCCCTCGGCGAGCAGTTCGTCGCTGAGCCGCACCGTCTCGTCCACGAAGTTCACGTCGTACAACAGCCGGGACTCGGTTTCGACGAGGAGTTCGTACCCCGCGACCGACGGGTCCGCCTCGAAGGCGGCCTCGGCCCGCTCGCGGTCGACGTCGGAGAGCCACAGGGACGGTCGCGTCTTCGACACCGAGGACTCGAGTTCGAACGTGGCGTTCGGGACGTGCTCGAGGGCGACCCCCAGTGTCGTCTCCGCAGCCGGAAGGCGGAACTCGGCGATCGTGGACATTACCACTCGTACACGCTACTGGAACAAAAAGCGCTGTTCAGACGGAGATGACTGTTGCTCTCGTTGATACCGTCGGGGTACGATCAACGATCGCGGCTCGTCCGCAGTCGGCGAATCCGGGATCGGGACCCCGTCAGTCGTCGGCTTCGGTCCCGAACTCAGCCTCGAGGGCGGCGGCGAGTTCCCGCACGCTCTCCTTGCTCGTCCGATCGGGGTTCGCGAGGGCGCGGACCGGCTGCTCGTCGACGGGGACGAAGCCCAGATCGAGTCGATCGGCGGTCTCGCGCAGTCCGAGGGCGACGTCGGCCTCGCCCGCGATGACCTTTCGGGCGGGGCTCTCGTGGGCCCGCAGGCCCAGGTCGAAGCCGTCGATCGACTCGCGGAGGTCGCGGGCGCTCGCGTCGCGGTCGGCTGCGACGCTCTCGAGGGCCGACTCGAGGCTCGAGCGCAGTCCGGAGTCGCTCGTCCGGTTGACGAATCGCAGGTCGCGCTCGATCAGGTCGGCCAGTCCCTCCACCTCGCGGGGGTTGCCGGCCCGGGTTATCAGCCCCCACTCGTGGTCCCAGCGACCGAGTTCCTCGGCGTCGATCGCGCGCCCGCTGGCGCGCTCCGATTCGGCGGCTGTCGCCGCCCTGATCTCCCGGTCGAGCGGCCCCGCCGCGATCGCGACGTCCGGCACGCCCTCGCGGAGCCGTCGCAGCCCGGGCCGGGTGCCGACCGAGAGGTAGCGGGGGTTCTCGAGGCCGTCGAGCAACCGATTCAGCGTCGGGTCGTCCTCGCCGACGCCAAGCAGCGTGGGCGGCCGGACGTCCGGCGAGAACAGGCGGACGGTGACGGACTCGCCCTCCTCGAGGTAGTCGGTCTCGGGGCCGACCTCGACGACGCCGTCGGCCTCGGCGAGGCTGGTCGTCGCGCCGCTGCCCTTGTCGACGGGGTAGACGAGCGTCTCGCCGTTCGAATCCTCGATCAGGCCGACCGGCATCAGCCGCATCCGACCCTCCTCGTAGCGCTCCTCTCGGGCCATCGTCCCGGCGACGGTCGCGGCCCGCGGCTCCGGCACGCCGGCGGCCTCGCGGATCGCGGGCGCGACGAAGGTTCGAAAGACCATCATCGCGGAGACGGGGTAGCCGGGCAGACCGACGTACGCGGAGTTCTGGAGGCGGCCGACGAGCATCGGCTTCCCGGGTTTGACGCTGACGCCGTGGAGGAGCAGTTCGCCCTGCTCCTCGATCACCCGGTAGATGACGTCGACCGCGCTCGCGCTGGTCGACCCCGAGGAGAGCACGAGGTCGCACTCCTCGGCGGCCTCCCGCAGAATGCGTTCCATCTCGTCCTGTTCGTCGCCCGCGTGAGGGTAGAGCACGGCCTCGCCGCCGGCGTCCTCGACGCCCGCCGCGATCGTGTAGCTGTTGACGTCGTAGATCTCGCCGCGGTCGCTGTGGAGGTCCTCGCCGGGCCGGACGAGTTCGTCGCCCGTCGAGACGATGCCGACCGTCGGGGGTGCGCGGACGGGAATCTCGTCGATCCCGAGCGCCGAGAGCAGGCCGATGTCGCGGGGAGTGACCTGCGTCCCCGGGCCGAGCGCCCGTTCGCCCGCCGCGACGTCGGCGCCGGCGAACATCACGTTATCGCCGGGCGCGACCGACGTGCGCACGAGCACCTCGCTTCCGTCGGCATCCGTATCCGTTCGTTCCACGGGCACCATCGCGTCCGCGCCGTCGGGCATCACCGCGCCGGTCGAAATCTCGACCGCCTGCCCCTCTTCGACCGCGACATCCGGTTCCTCGCCGGCGTGGACCTCGCCGACCACCTCGAGTCGCGCCGGGTCGGCCTCGTCGGCGCCGAACGTGTCCCGGGCCCGGAGCGCGTAGCCGTCCAGACTCGCCCGGTCGAACCCCGGTACGTCGAGTTCGGCGTCGAGTCGCGCCGCCAGCACCCGGCCGCGAGCGTCCTCGAGCGAGACGCGCTCGAGTCCGCCCTCGAGCGACAGCGAGTCGATCGCCGCCCGCGCCTCTGCGGGGGTCGCGAGATCGCGAAACTCCTTGCGTTCCATACCCGCAGTTGGCGGCCCGGCGGTAAAAACGTCGGTCGAACGCGGCGACGACTCGAGCGGTCCGCGTCGGCGCGATCGGAAACCGTCGCCCCGTCGGTCACCGTTTTCGGGCTCCGGATGTCAAAACCGAGAGGTATGGATAATGAACGATGATGGTGTACTACTTGCTGAATGTGTGATATCCTCCCTAGACATCTCAACATATGAAGTCATTTAGTGCTCGGTCACGAACGGATCGCTGTGAGTTCTCGTTTGCGTACCGTCCCGAATCCCCTCCGCTGGCTGCTGCTCTCGGTGGGCTATCTGCTCGCGCGACTGGGCGTGATCGACTCCCGGCGCGTCGAGCGGACGACCGACCTCGCGTGGCCGCGGATCGTCACGGGGCTCGCCCGGATGTCGAAGTCCGCGGCGGACGTCGCGATGGTCGGGATCGCCCTCGGGCCGGCGGCGATCGCGGGCGTCGGCCTCGCGACCCCCTACTGGGGGCTGGCCTTCGGGATCAGCGGCGGCATCGCCGGCGCCACGATCAGTCTGGTCTCCCAGCGCTACACCGGGGGGAGCGTCCGCGACCTCTCGCTCGCGGTGACGACCTGCGCGCTCGTCACCGCCGCGATCATGCTGCCGCTCGGGGTCCTCTACGGGACGGTCCCCGAGTGGTTGATCGGACTCGTCGGCAACGACGCCGCCTCGATCGCCTACGGTACCGACTACCTCCGCGTTCTCGCTCTCGGCGTCCCGTTCGCCGGGCTGAACCTCATCGGGAGCCGAACCCTCGTCGGCGCCGACGACGCGTGGACGCCGATGATGCTCCGGGCCGGCGGCGCCGTCGTCAACGTCGCGATCAACGCCGTGTTGATCTTCGTCCTGGAGATGGGCGTCGTCGGCGCGGCGATCGGAACGGTCGTCGCGAACGTCCTCGTGTTGACCGCCTTCGTCGTCGGCTTCACGACCGGCCGTCTCCCGGTTATCGGCGAATTCCCCGTCACGCTCGACCTCGAGTGGCCCCCCGTAACGCGGGCCGACGTCCGCGACGTGCTCTCGATCGGCACGCCGCTGGTCTTTACGAACGGCGCCCGCCGGGCCGCCCAGTTCCCGATGCTCGCGATCGTCGCGCTGTTCGGTCCGAACGTCCTCGCGGCCTACGTCGTCGCCCGCCGCGTCCGCGACCTGATGGACACCCCCGGCTGGGGCTTCTCGCTGGCCTCGAGCAGCCTCGTCGGACAGGAACTGGGCACCGGCGACGAGCGCTCCGCTGACACCTACGGCCGCGAGGTGCTCTGGTTCGGCACCGGCGTCTATCTCATCAGCGCGACGATCGTCTTCGTCTTCGCCGAGCAGGTCGGCCGCGTCTTCGTCGACGATCCGTCGATCCTCCCGCTGGTGACGACGTTCATCGCCGTCGCCTGCGTCAGCGTCATCTTCCGCGGGATCAGCGGCGGCGCGACCGGCCCGCTGCGAGCCAGCGGCGACACCAACTGGCCGTTCTACGGGCAGGCGCTGGGGCTGTACGTCTTCGCGATCCCCGTCGCCTACCTCGGCGCCGCCGCCGTTCCGGTGCCGGGTCTCGAGGCCGCGACGCCGCTGGGCATCGGCGCGCTCTACGCCGCCCTGGTCCTCGAGACGCTCGTTCCGGCCGTCGTCACCTACTACCGGTTCGAGACCGGCTCCTGGAAGGTCATCAGCCGGAGCTACCGTCCCGAGTCGGGCTCCTCGCCCGGCGACTAACCGAGCGCGGCGGTCCGCCGGCCTTGCGATTCGTTTTTGCGGCGATTCACCGTCGGTCGCTCGAGATCGTACTCGTCGTTCCGGTTTCGTCCCCGTTCGAGTCGGAACGCCGACCATGGTCGGCGTTCTTTTATAAGTGAGCTCGGATGAATGTCTTTTTCCGCTCGAGTGTCGAATCGCGTGGTATGGCTACCCATGGCTTTCAGGACGGGTCCGGCACGGGCGTCTCCCTGCCCGACGCGGTGCCGTTCGATCTGCCGCACTTATCGCGACTGAGTTGGGAACTCGGATCGCGCGTTGTCGACGGCGAGGACGTCGTTCGACACAGCGAGTGGGCCCGGGCGGGCCGCTCGTGGCTGCTGACGATCTTTCGGGTGACGAGCAACACCGTCGTCATGCGAGTCGAGACGCCCGTCGGCCGGGAACGGTTCTACGGCGCCGCCGAACAGGACCTCGAGTCGGCGCTGCCGCAACTGGAGTCGGCGCCCCGCTGGGATCGCCTCGAACTCGAGTGAGTCGGTCGTCGTGACCGCCGCTCGCGGCCGTGGGCGACTCGAGCGGTGCGAAACGCCGTCGCGTATCGGTTCGTTTCGGTGAGCTAATAGTTATGTGTCGGCATAGAGTATCGTAGCGTATGGCTGCCAGTACCACCGATACCGATCGGTTCGTCGCCTCGATACACCGCGCGATACTCGGGGTCCTGCTCGCTCTTGCCGCCGTGTTCGGTCTCGGATTGCTCCGTACGGGCGTCTCCGACGGCAACGTCCCGTTCGGGATCGCCGGACTGGCGATCGCCGCGATCACGATCGGCTGGATCGTCGCGCTCTTTCGCGAGGGGCTCCGCGAGCGCTAGAGGCCCCGCGGACACGGACGTTGCGTCCGCACGTACGGCGTGGCCGCACAGCGCTGTGTACCGGAGCCGGCATCCTCGTCTCGTGTCGCCTCGAAACCACTATCGCTAAGACCGCTCGCTCGGAGGCATCGACCGTGAGCGACCTCGGCAAGATCGATCGGCAGTTCTTCGACCGTCGCGTCGCGCCGAACCTCGGCGCGGACCGCGACGACGTCGCCGTCGGCCCCCAGCACGGCGTCGACTTCGGCGTCCTCGAGATCGGCGGGCAGGCGCTGGTGACCGCGACCGACCCCGTCTCGATCATGCCCCAGTTGGGACTCGAGCGCGCGGCCCGGTTCGCGCTGGACCTCGTGCTCGCGGACGTCGCCGTCAGCGGGATCCCGCCGTCGCATCTCTCGATCTGTTTCACCCTCCCCGAGACGATGACCGACGCGGAGTTCGCGACCGTCTGGGAGACCATCCACGAGGAGTGCGCCGACCTCGGCGTGGCCGTCGTGACGGGCCACACCGCTCGTTATTCGGATCCCTCCCACCCGTGGGTCGGCGCCGCGACCGCGATGGCCGTCGGCGACCCCGACGCTATCGTCCGGCCCGACGGCGCCCGCCCGGGCGATCGGCTGCTCCTGACGACCGGGCCCGCCGTGGAGTCCGTGGGGCTTTTGAGTACGTTGTTCGGCGACAGACTCGAGGCGGAACTGTCTCCCAACGTGATCGACGACGCGCGGGAGCGACTCGCGGAGGTCTACTGCGTTCGGGACGCCCTCGCGGCGGCCGCCGCGGGGCCGGTGACGGCGATGCACGACGTCACCGAGGGCGGCCTCGCGGGCGCGTTGAACGAGATGGCCGACGGCGCCGGCGCTCGGTTTTCGGTCGATCGGGACGCCGTTCCGATGCGCCCCGGCGTCCGGGAGGTGTGCGAACACCTCGAGATCGATCCCTGGGCCGCGACCAGCAGCGGGTCGCTGTTGCTCGCGGTCGATCCCGAGGGTGTAGACGACGTGGTGGCGACGCTCGAGGACCGGGACACCGTCGTCGCCGAAATCGGCCGAGTAGAATCCAGCAGTGCCAGTGACGACGGCGAAGTGCTCGTCGACGGCGACCGCCTCGCGCACCCGACCGTCGATCCCTCGTGGCGCGCGTACGCCGAACTGGCTGCTTCGGCGACCGAGTAGGGACGTTGCTCCGTTCCGTAGTCCCGCGGCCGACGCTCGAGTCGCCTCGCGGATCTCGTTCTGCGGTGGCGCGTGCGGCATCGCGGTGAGCGAAACGCGAACCGCGAGGCGATCCCACGCGAGGGATGAGCGAGTAGTGCGGGACCGGAGGTCCCGCATACCATGCGAACGGGCCGAAGCGCCCGTGAGCAGATGAAACGAGCGAATCGGCTGGGGAGGGGAAGGCGATTCACCGTTGCCAGTACGAGCAGGACGCTTGTTTGGAGCAAATGCGATACAATAGATCTCCTGCTATCGTGGCAACGGGGATTTCCACACCCTCCCCACCCGATTCGCTCACTCGTAAACTCGTTCGCTCATCCCTCGCGTGGTTCGAGCCGCAGTGAGTGATGCACGAACTGCGGCTCCGCACGCGCCACCGCCGTCGCCTGCCTATCGAGCTGGTATGGAGAGAAAGTCGACTCTCACGATCGTCGACCATGACCGCTTTGTACAACCGGAAAATACGAGCCACGTATGAGAACGCCAGCACCCGATTCGCGCCCGGTAGCGCTCACGATCGCCGGCAGCGACTCCGGCGGCGGCGCCGGCATCCAGGCCGACCTCGCGACGATGGCCGCCCACGGCGTCTTCGGCACGTCCGCGATCACGGCCGTCACGGCCCAAAACACCCGCGGCGTCGAGTCCTCGCACGTCCTGCCGACGGGAGAGATCGAGGCCCAGATCGAGGCCGTCACCGGCGACTTCGCGGTCGGCGCGGCGAAGACGGGGATGCTCGCGACGACGCCGGTCATCGAGACCGTCGCGGAGTACGCCCGCGAGTTCGACTTCCCGCTGCTCGTCGATCCCGTGATGGTCGCGACCTCGGGCGATCGGCTGCTCGAGCCCGAGGCCGAGCGCGCCTACGAGGACCTGCTCGGCGAGGCGCGGCTGGCGACGCCCAACGCCGACGAGGCCGAGGTGCTGACGGGTATCGAGGTGACCGACGACGAGAGCGCGGTCGCGGCCGGCGAGGCGATCCTCGAGACGGGCGTCGACGCCGCCCTCGTCAAGGGCGGTCACGTCCCCGGCGAGACGGTCCGGGACACGCTCGTCACCGAGGACGGCGTCCGGACGTTCGAGCACCCGCGGGTCGGCACCGAGGCGACCCACGGCTCGGGCTGTACGCTGGGATCGGCGATCGCGGCCCGCCTCGCGAAGGTCGAACCCCTCGAGACGGCCGTCGAGGGCGCGACGCAGTTCCTCGCCCGCGCGGTGCGCTACTACTACGACGTCGGCGAGGGTCACGGCGCGGTCAACCACATGGTCCCGCTGCGAAACGAGGCCAGCCGCGAACTGACCGCCGAAGAGGTCCAGGCCGTCGTCGACCGCTTCGTCGACGCCGACGTGTCGGCGCTGGTCCCCGAGGTCGGGATGAACGTCGCCGGCGCGACCCCCTACGCCGAATCGGTCGCGGAGACCGCGGCCGTCGAGGGACGGATCACGCGCACGCTCTCGGGCGCCCGGCCCAACCGCGGGGTTCGCTTTGGCGCCTCGAGCCACGTCGCCCGCTTTCTGCTCGCGGCCCGGGAGTTCTTCCCCGACCTCCGGTTCGCGGTTAACTGCCGGTTCGACGACGACGTCGCGGACGCGCTCGAGGCCCTCGAGTGGTCGGTCGCCGAGTACGACCGCGACGAACAGCCCGACGAGGTCGCGGCGACCGAGGGGAGCACGATGGGCTGGGGGGCCCGACAGGCCTTCGCGGAGCGCGACGACGCTCCAGTCGCGGTCGTCGACCGCGGCGAGATCGGCAAGGAGCCGCTCGTGAAACTCGTCGCGAGCGACCCGGAGACGCTGGCCGAACGAGCGCTGGCGCTCGAGGGCGAGGTGAGCCGATGAGCGACGACGGCGCCGGCGACGCGACCGATCTCGACGTCGGACTCGTCCTCCCGCAGTACGGCACCGCGACGGAAACGGTCCGGGACGTCGCCCTCGAGGCCGAGTCGCTGGGCTACGACGCGGTCTGGCTCGAGGACCACTTCCAGTCGTGGATCGGCGACCCGCGGCGGGGAGTCCACGAGTGCTGGACGACGCTCAGCGCCCTCGCGGAAGCCACCGACGAGATCCGGCTGGGAACGCTCGTGACGAGTCAGGACTACCGTCATCCCGCGCTGCTGGCGAAGATGGCCGCGCAGGTCGACCGAATCAGCGACGGCCGCCTCGAACTGGGCCTCGGCGGGGGCTGGTACGCCGACGAGTACGACCGCTTCGGCTACGAGTTCCGGGACCCGCCCGCGGAGCGGCTCCGCCGGCTCGCCGAGACGGTCGAGATCCTGCAGGGGCTGTGGACGAACGAAACGTACAGCCACGAGGGCGAGCACCTCGAGGTCGACCTCGAGGACGCCTTCTGCGAACCGCGGCCGGTACAGGACCCGCATCCGCCGATCTGGATCGGCGGCGGGGGCGAGGAGTTCACGCTGCGGTACGCCGCCGAACTCGCCGACGGCTGGAACTTCGGCACGCTCGAGCCCGAGGGCTTCGCCGACAAACTCGACGTGCTGCGCGAGCACTGCGAGAGCGAGGAACGCTACGACGAGATCCGCAAGTCGGCCGAACTGTTCGTCTTCGTCGGCGAGACGACCGACGACGCCGAGGCGAAACGCGAGCGATTCGCCGACGACTTCCTCCCCGACGAACCGTCCGAGCCCCGCGAGTTCTTCCTCTCGGGGTACGTCGAGACGGCGCCGACGGGGACGCCCGCGGCGGTCCGCGACCGCCTCGCGGCGTACGCGGACGCGGACATCGAGGAGGTCATGCTCGTGGTTCCCGACGCGGCCGACGACGGGGACGAGAGCCTCGAGCTGCTGGCCGGAGAGCTGCTCGAATAGGGGGTCGGCGCCTCGAGCCGTCCGCTCTCGGCCCGACGAGTTCGTGTTTTCATCCCAACAACAGCGTTATAATAGATACCGGCGTACGGACACGTATGATCGACTCGAGAACGTGGCTTCCAGCGATAGCGCTCGGACTCGCGACCCCGGGAGGCGTCTACTGGCTCGCCGGTGTGCCGTTGCTCGCCGCGTACGTCGGCGCGTTCTGGACGATCGGGGTCGGGCTGACGGCCTATCACGCGGACGCGATCCCGGGACTGTTACGGGGTAACTCGGAGTGGGGGACGACGGCCCGCCTCTGGTCCGGCGCGTTCGGCGGACTGCTGGCGCTCGCGACGACCGCCGTGATGGGCCCGCAACTGCCGGTGTCCTCGGAAACGGGTTTCGCGCTGGGGCTGCTCGTCATCGGCGTCGCGGTAACGATGGCGAACGTCGGTATCGGCCTCGCGCTCTCGCTCGCCGGGGACGGTGCCGGAACGGTCGAAACGCGAGTCGAAGCTCCCGGCAACGATAGCTGAGCGCGGTCGACCCCGAACCCGGAACCGGCTGTCACGACGAGCACACGCCGGTTCCGGGAACCGAACGCTCATTCTCGAGGATCGAGTACCGCGCCGCATGGTCGAGAGTCCGTTCGACGTCGACATTCGCGTCGGCGAGGTACTCGCGGCGGAATCGTTTCCCGAGGCGAACAAGCCGGAGATGACCAAGCTGTGGATCGACCTCGGCGGGGAACACGGCGAGGTCCAGTCGGCCGCGCAGTTGGATCACCACTACGACCCCGAGGAACTCGAGGGCCGGCAGGTGCTGTGCGCGACGAACCTCGGCGCGGTCCGGATCGCGGGCTTCAACTCCGAGGCGTTGACCGTCGGCGTCCCCAGCGACGAGGGGTATCCGATCCTGGTGTCGCCGGACGAGGGAGTCCCGACGGGCGGGCAACTGTACTGATCGGCCGGCCCGCCCGTCCGATCGCGGTCGACGGTCGCCAGTCGAAAGCGCGTTCTCACCCGACCGATCGACGCGATTACGGATCTCGGATAAATACTTGATGGCTGATAATATATCGAACTCCTCTCACATCCACGTTGATTTTTGGCCGGTAGACGGGATATACCAAGTCATTCACGACGATTGTTCGAGGTAACGGTAATTGTCCGGCAAGAACACTTATGGCGGTCAGGGGCCCTGATGTATCCATGTCACAACACAGTGGGCCCTCGAACTCACAGCTGCCCGACCGGAACGCAGGCGAAGCGGCGTCGTTCACCGTCGACCGAGCGACCGTCGAGCAGGTGAAATCGTTCGTCGGGATGGGCCCCCGGGACGAGGAGATTCTCGAGTCGATGTCCGAGATCTTCGAGCGGGTCAGCGACGACCTCCCCCAGGAGTACTACAACAACGTCCAGGCCCAGCCGGAGGTCCTCGAGGCGTTCGGAAACGAGGGCGTGACGGCGGATCAGGTCGAACGCGAACAGCGAACGTATCTCCGCGAGTTCGGCCAGGGCGAGTACGACCACTCCTTCTTCGAGCGGCGCATGCAGACCGGCTATATCGACCCGTTCCTCGAGGCGGGGCTCGACAAGTACGTCGGCTCGTTCGGGCTCGTCTACGAGCGGATGCTCAACGAGATCGCCGCCGACGTCAAAGCCGAGTTCGAGACGGCCGACGACGAGTCGGACGCTGAGCCCGCGGTCGAAGACGCGGTCGACGCCACCGTCGAACGATCGCTCGCGTTCCTCCGGACGGCGGTCATCGACCAGCAGCTCGCGATCGAGGCGCGCGTCGACGTCTACCTGGCCGAACTCGAGGAACAGGAACGCCGCCGGGAGCAAGTCCACGAGGAGCTCCAGGGGATCCTCGGCGACTTCGAGGAGCTGGCCGACGAGATCAACGACGGCATCAACAACATCGACGGCTACACCGAGGAGCAGTCGGAGTCGATCTCGGAGATCGCCAGCGAGATGTCGACGCTCAGCGCGACCGTCGAGGAGATCGCCTCGAACACGGAGGAGGTCAGCGCGACCACCGAACACGCCGAGGAGATCGCCGTCGACACCGCCGAGACCGCCGAGGACGCGATCACCAAGATGGAGCGGGTGAAAAACGCCTCCGACGAGGTCACCGACGACGTCGAGAACCTCCGCGAGGGCGTCCAGCGGATCGACGAGATCGTCGAAGTGATCAACGACATCGCCGACCAGACCAACCTGCTCGCGCTGAACGCCTCGATCGAGGCCGCGACGGCCGGCGAGGCCGGCGACGGCTTCGCCGTCGTCGCCAACGAGGTCAAGTCCCTCGCCGAGGAGTCCCAGGAGGAGGCGACCAACATCGAGCGGATGATCGCCGAGATCCAGGAGGACACCCACGACACGGTCGAGAGCCTCGAGACGGCCAACAACGAGATCGAGGACGGGGTCGAACTCGTCGAGGAGACGGTCGACAACTTAGAAGAGATCGAGAACGCGGTCAAGGAGTCCTCCTCGGGTATCCGGGAGGTCGCGACCGCGACCGACGATCAGGCCGCCAGCACCGAGGAAGTCGCGGGAATGACCGACACCGTCATGGAGACGGCGACCAAGGTCGCCTCCGAGACCGACGACCTCGCGCAGGCGAACGCGGAGGCCAACCCGCTGGTCACGGAGATCGTCGACCTGGTCGAACAGTTGACCGAGGTCGAAGAAGAGCACGAGGTCTAGGCGGTCGGACGAGCGGTCCCGCCGTCCGCCGGGCACTCGAGTCGACGCCCGCGGCGGAACCCGCATGGTTTTAGCGGTGGCGGCACAGTCACCGCGTATGACCGAGGCGACGGGTATCGTCGGGGAGTTCTTCTCGCTCAAGGAGGACACCGACGCCGATCTGCTGACGATGCAGTGTGGCGATTTCTACGAGTTCTTCGGCGAGGACGCCGAGATCGTCAGCGAGGAACTCGATCTCAAAGTCTCCCAGAAGTCCTCGCACGGCTCGTCGTATCCGATGGCCGGCGTGCCGATCGACGATCTGACGCCCTACCTGAAAGCGCTGGTCGAGCGCGGCTACCGGGTCGCCGTCGCCGACCAGTACGAGACCGACTCCGGCCACGCCCGCGAGGTCGTCCGCGTCGTCACCCCGGGGACGCTGCTCGAGACGACCGACGCCGACGCGCAGTATCTGGCGGCGGTGGTCGACGGCACCGACTCCCCGGGCGACGGCGGCTACGACCTCGCCTTCGCCGACGTGACGACGGGACGCTTCCTCGTGGCCGACGCCGAGGACGCCGACGACGCGCTGACGGAACTGTACCGATTCGATCCCGTCGAGGTGCTGCCGGGGCCCGACGTGCGAACCGACGACCTGCTGGGCCTCGTGCGAGAGCGGATCGACGCCGCCCTGACGCTCCACGAGACGGAGGCCTTCGCGCCCAAGCGAGCCGCCCACGCCGTTCGGGAGCAGTTCGGCGAGGAGACGGTCGACCGGCTCGCCGTCGGCGACTCGACCCTCGCGGCCGCCGGCGCGGTGCTCGACTACGTCGAAGAGACCGGCACCGGCGTGCTCGCCTCGATGACCCGCATTCAGGCCCACCACGGCGACGACCACGTCACGCTGGACGCGACCACCCAGCGCAACCTCGAGCTGACCGAAACCATGCAGGGCGAGCGCGAGGGCTCCCTGTTCGCGACGATCGACCACACCGAGACCAGCGCGGGCGGCCGCCTGTTGAAGGAGTGGCTCCAGCGACCGCGACGGTCGCTCGAGACCCTCGAGCGCCGCCAGGAGAGCGTCGCCGCGCTGTCCTCGGCGGCGCTGGCCCGCGACGAGTTACGGGACCGGCTGGACGAGGCCTACGACCTGGCGCGGCTGGCCTCGAAGGCGAGCCACGGCAGCGCCGACGCGCGTGATCTGCTCTCGGTACGGCAGACGCTCGCGGTGCTGCCCGCGCTCGCGGAGACCATCGAGTCGAACCCCGACCTCGCGGCGTCGCCGCTGTCGGACATCGTCGACCGGCCCGACCGCGACGCCGCGAGTGAGCTTCGGGAGGCCCTCGAGGAGGCCATCGCGGACGAGCCGCCGTCGACGGTGACGCAGGGCGGGCTCTTCCAGCGGGGCTACGACGACGAGTTGGACGAGGTGATCGACCGCCACGAGGAGGTCAAGCGGTGGCTCGATACGCTCGCAGAACGCGAGAAGAAGCAGTACGGCCTGAGCCACGTGACCGTCGACCGGAACAAGACCGACGGCTACTACGTTCAGGTCGGCAAGTCCGCGGCCGACGGCGTCCCCGACCACTACGAGGAGATCAAGACGCTCAAGAACTCCAAACGCTTTACGACCGACGAATTAGAGGAGAAGGAACGCGAGATCCTCCGACTCGAGGAACAGCGGGGCGACCTCGAGTACGAACTGTTCGAGGAGTTACGCGAGGCGGTCGCCGACCGGGCCGAACTGCTCCAGGACGTCGGGCGGGCGCTGGCGACCGTCGACGCGCTGGCGAGTCTGGCGACCCACGCCGCGGAGAACCGCTGGATCCAGCCCGAGTTACACCGGGGCGACCGCCTCGACATCGAGCAGGGACGGCACCCGGTCGTCGAGCAGACGACGGAGTTCGTCCCTAACGACGTCCGGCTGGACGAGGAACGCGGATTCCTCGTCGTGACGGGACCCAACATGTCCGGCAAGTCGACCTACATGCGACAGGTCGCCGGGATCGTCCTGCTGGCCCAGATCGGCAGCTTCGTCCCCGCCGAGTCGGCCGAGATCGGGCTGGTCGACGGCATCTTCACTCGCGTCGGCGCGCTCGACGAACTCGCTCAGGGCCGGTCGACGTTCATGGTCGAGATGAGCGAACTCTCGAACATCCTCCACACCGCCACCGAGGAGTCGCTGGTCATCTTAGACGAGGTCGGTCGGGGAACGGCGACCTACGACGGGATCTCCATCGCGTGGGCCGCCACGGAGTATCTGCACAACGAGGTGCAGGCGAAGACGCTCTTCGCCACCCACTACCACGAGCTGACCGGGCTCGCCGAGAAGCTGCCCCGCGTCGCCAACGTCCACGTCGCGGCCGACGAGCGCGACGGCGACGTGACCTTCCTCCGGACGGTTCGTGACGGGCCCACGGATCGCTCCTACGGGATCCACGTCGCCGACCTCGCGGGGGTTCCCGATCCCGTCGTCGAGCGCTCGAGAGACGTCCTCGAGCGCCTGCGCGAGGAGAAGGCGATCGAAGCGAAGGGAGGCACCTCGAGCGAGCCCGTCCAGACCGTCTTCGATCTCGGGGACGGCGAGTTCCGCGGGCCGGCGAACGCTGACGGCGGTGAGCCGGCGGAGCGGAACGAAACGGACCAACAGGGCGAGACGGTCGACCCCGAGGCGAAGGCGGTCCTCGAGGAGTTCGCGGAGATCGACGTGAACACGACGCCGCCGATCGAACTGGTCACGGAGGTCCAGGAGCTCCAGGAGCGCCTCGAGGAAACGGAGCGCTGACCGGCCGTGGCGGGCAGTCCCGAATCGGCCGAACGGGCCCAAAGCTTCATTCTGTCCGTCACGCAACAGCACGTATCTCGATGACCGACGAGTCCGACGCGCGGCGACGGGGCTCCCGCCGACGCTATCAGGAGGCGGTCCTCGAGCTCACGACCGACGCGGACGTGGTCGACGGACGGTTCGAGGCGGCCGCGCGCACGATCACCGAAACGGCCGCCGAGATCGTCGGAACGACCCGCGTCGGCATCTGGCTCTTCGACGAGGACGGCGAGCGCATCCGCTGCGTCGACCGCTACGACCGTCGAACGGACGCCCACAGCGACGGCGCGGAACTCGCCGCGGCGGCCTCTCCCGCCTATTTCGAGGCGCTGCGGACCCACCGGACGATCAGCGCCGATGACGCTCGCGCGGATCCGCGAACCCGCGAACTGACAGCGAACTACCTCGAGCCGGAGGCGATCGACTCGCTGCTCGACGCGACCCTCCGATCGGCGGGCGAGGTGATCGGCGTCGTCTGTCACGAACAGATCGGCCGGACGCGCGAGTGGACCGACGCCGAAATACGGTTCGCGGGCGACGTCGCGGACGTCGTCCACCGCGCCCTGCGCAACCACCGCAGCGCCGAGCGGCGACGCGAACTCGCTTTCCGTCGCTCGCTCCTCGAGGCCCAGCAGGAGGCGATGCCCGACGGCGTCCTCGTCGTCGGCGAAGACGGCTCGCTTCGCTCCTGGAACTCCCGGTTTCGGGAACTGTGGGACGTGTCGGCCGAGGAGCTGGAGCCGCCGCGAGGCGACGCCGTCCTCGCGGAGATCAGCCGCCAGCTGGCGGATCCGACGGCGTTCCACCGTCGCGTCGAACACTTGACCGAGCAGCCGTCGGCAACGAGCCGCGAGGAGGTCGCCCTCGAGGACGGACGGGCGTTCGAGCTGTACTCGACGCCGGTCCGCGACGACGACGGCCGACAGTACGGCCGCCTCTGGCTCGTCCGTGACGTCACCGAGCGCAAGGCGCGACAGGAGGAACTCGAGTTGAAAAAGCGGGCGATAGACGAGGCGCCGATCGGGATCACGCTCTGTGACGCCACGCGGCCGGACAATCCGCTCGTCTACGCCAACGACCAGTTCGAGCGGATCACCGGCTACTCCCGCGAAGAGATCCTCGGTCGGAACTGTCGGTTCCTCCAGGGCGAGCGAACCGAGGCCGAGCCGGTCGACGAGTTGCGCGCGGCGATCGACGCCGAGCGATCGACCACGGTCGAACTCCGCAACTACCGGACCGACGGGAGCGAGTTCTGGAACAGAGTCACGGTCGCCCCGGTGGCCGACGAGCGCGGAACCGTGGCGAACTACGTCGGCTTCCAGCAGGACGTCACCGAGCGCAAGGAGGCGACGCGACAGCTCCGCGTGCTCCACCGCGTCCTGCGACACAACCTCGCCAACCAGATGAGCATCATCCGGGGGACCGCCGAACAGCTCGCCGAGCGGTCCGGCGGCGAGACCGCGGCCGCCGCGGAGACGATCGTCGAGGAGGCCGACCAGCTGCTCGGCCTGACCGACAAGCACCGCTCGATCGTCCGCCTGTTGAGCGAGCGGCCGACGCCGGAGCCGATCGCGCTCGAGCCGCTCTGTCGTCGCCCGTGTCGGAGCGTCCGGACCGACTACCCCGACGCCGACGTCTCGCTCGCGGGCGACCTGGACGCCACCGTCGTCGGGATTCCGGCCCTCGAGACGGCGATCCACGAACTTCTCGCGAACGGCGTCGCCCACGGCGACCGGGAATCGCCGTCGGTCGAACTCCGCGTCGAGCGGCGACCCGAGACGGTCCGCCTCCGGATCGCCGACGACGGCCCCGGCCTTCCCGACGAGGAGCGGCGGATCATCACCGGCGACGGGGCGGTCGAACCCCTCTACCACGGCCTCGGGATGGGGCTCTGGCTCGTTCACTGGATCGTCTCCCTCTCCCGCGGGACGATCGACATCGAGGAGACGGGCCCGGACGGAACGACGATCCGGATCGAACTGCCCCGCGCGGACGACTGACGATCGGCGGGGAAACGACCGGCGAACGGACGGTGGCAGCGACCGCAGCGGGGTGGTTTTTCCGAACGGCCGTTGGGGGACCGATATGAGCTACGACGAACTCGCCGAGCGACTCGCGGCCGACGACCGCGAGCGGCGGGTGGCGGCGTTTCCGGACGGTAGCGTCGACGACTACTACGCCGCCTTCGACGCGGCGGGCGAGCGGATCGCTGAGCGCGAGGCGTTCGGCGACCGGATCGCCAGCGGGGACTCGGACGCGGTTCCGATCGAGCGCGAGGCCCGCGAACCGGGCGGGCAGGCGGTGAACGCGGCCCGGCAGGTCCACGCCCTGGGCGACGACCCGACGCTCTACGGCCACCTCGAGGATCCCGTCTTCGAGGCCCTGCCGTTCGAGGCGACGTCGATGGGCGACCCGTCCCGCGTCTCGGTGTTCCCGTTCGACGACGACGCCCTCCTGTTCGCGGAGCGGTCGTCGGACGTCGCGAACTGGTCGCTGGGCGACCTCGAGGCCGCGGCGCCGAGCGGCGACGCCGTCGAGGCGCTGGCGGCCGACGCCGTCTGCTGTGGTAACTGGGCGTCGATCGACGGACTGACCGACGCGCTCGAGACGCTCGCCGCGGGTTCGCTCGCGGCCGGGACGTTCGTCCTCGATCCGGGACCGGTGCGCACGCGATCTCATGGAGCGGTGACCGACCTCCTCGAGGCGCTCGGCGACCTCGACGAGACGGCCGCCGTCGTCTACAGCGTGAACCGGTCGGAACTCGAGTACACGGCGGCCGCGATCGGGGCCGACTCGGATGCGTCCGGCGTCGACGCCGACCTCGAGCGCCTCGAGAGTGTTCGGGAGATGGCGGGGATCACGGCTGCCGTTCTCCACGAGACCGAGCACGCGGCGGTCGCGACGCGGGCGGAGACGACGGTCGTCGAGAACGTCTCGGTCGACGACCCCCGACGGCGGACGGGCGCCGGTGACCGGTTCGGTGCGGGCCTCGCCGTCGCCCGCGCACGGAACTGGGACTGGGAGACGGCGCTCGCGCTCGGAAACTGCGCGGCGTCCTACTACGTCGCGACGGGCGAGACCGGCACGCGAGACGAGCTCCGGTCGTTTCTGGACGACTGAACGCGAGCGAACGGCGATCGACCGACGTCGACTCACGCACCGACCGTCTCCTGCGCGCTCTCGCCGTCGGCGTCGCGGTCGTCCTCGCGATCGACCGCGTGGTGGCCCCCGATCACGACGTTGACCGCCGCGCCGACCAGCAGAATTAACGCGTTGCCGTAGAGCCAGATCAGCAGCAGGATGACCGCGCCGAACGTCTCGAACGTCCCGACGGTGTTTACCAGCCCCACGTAGATCCCGAAGACCGTCTCGAGGATGACCCAGCCCCCCGCGGCGATAAACGTTCCCGGGAGGGCGTCGCGAACAGAGACGTCCGGATCCGGGAAAACGTAGTACATCGGGAAGAACGCGACCGACAGGGCGACGAACAGGCCGATCGGCGTCGCCGCCTGAACGACGGGGTGGTCGATCGCGGCCAGCGTCGTCGTCCCGAAACCGGCGCCGACGGTGGCGATCAGGATGACCGCGAAGACGACGGCGCCGTTGACGACCTTCTCCGGAAACGAGTTCTCGCCGTCCGCGTAGAGTTCGTCGAAGGCCGTCGTGACGCCGCGAAAGATCCGCAACATCCCCCACAGCAGCGAGACGAGTCCGATCAGCGACGCGCCGCCGCGCTCGGAGGCGTGAGTCAGCGCCTCGTAGACCAGCCCCTGGCCGGCGGGACTCAGGTGGTCGCGAGCCATCGCGACGAGCTGTTCGGTCAGGTACTCGTTGCCGACCGCGCCAGCGACGAGAAACAGCAGGAGTAGGAGGGGCAATAGGGAGAGAAAGGCGGCGTGGGCGATGCTACCCGCCATGAACGTCACGTTGTGCTCGTCGATGACCGCGACGATCTCCCGGGCGACGGCGTAGCTCCGTCGCGCGTCCATACCCGACTCGAGGCGAGCGGCGCCGAAAAGACCGCCGCTGGCGTGTGCCACCGTGTCACAAACCGGGCGGTCGACACTCGAGACCCGCCACTCAACGGGCGGAATCGAGCGATTGCTAGCCTGTCGACGGATTGGCGAAGTGTCGGATCGGTACGACTATGACTCGAGGCGACGCGAGTGAGTACGATGCACGAACCGGAGTTCGGCGTCGCGGGGAAGACCGCGATCGTCACCGGCGCGAGTCAGGGTATCGGGGAATCGATCGCGAAGACGCTCGCGGCCGGCGGCGCGAACGTCGCGATCTGTTCGCGCTCGATGGACCGCGTGGGACCGGTCGCGGAGGAGATCAACGAGAGCGAGGCTGACGGTGAGGCGCTGGCCGTCGAGTGCAACGTCCGCGAGCGCGAGCAGGTACAGAATCTGGTCGACGAAACCGTCGACGAGTTCGGCGACGTCGACATCCTCGTGAACAACGCCGGCGGCGAGTTCGTCGCCCCCTTCGAGGAGATCTCCGAGAACGGCTGGCAGACGATCGTCGACCTCAACCTGAACAGCACCGTCCACTGCACGCAACTGGCCGGCGAGGTCATGCGCGAGGGGTCCGGCGGCGTCATCGTCAACCTCTCGTCGGTCAACGGCCAGCACGCCGCGCCCGGCGAGAGCCACTACGGCGCCTCGAAGGCGGCGATCATCCGGCTGACCGAGACGCTGGCCGTCGAGTGGGCCGAACACGACATCCGCGTCAACTGCGTCGCGCCGGGGCTCGTTCAAACGCCGGGCGTCGCCGAGACGCTCGGCATCGACAGCGAGGACATGCCGCCTCGAGAGAAAGCCGAACGTCGCATCGGCCACCCCGAGGAGATCGCCGACGTCGTTCAGTTCCTCGCCAGCCCCGCCGCCTCGTTCATGAACGGCGAGACCGTGACCGCGAAGGGCGTTCCTCGGGCCGGGAATTCGATGTCGCAGGATCTGGGGCTCGAGTAACACGTAGCGCTCCGAGACGCAGCGCGGTCGAACCGCATCGCACTCGAGCGCGTTCCCGAGACCGGCTCGAGCACTCCACCTCGGAGACCGAGAGAGGAGTACGTTTTTGCACCCCACGGGAAACACCCACGTATGGAACTCCAGCAGGCACTCCGCGGAATCACGACCCCGCTCGTCACCCCGTTCGACGACGCGAGCGATATCGACGAGGCCGCGCTCCGCGACCTCATAGCGCACCTCCTCGAGAACGACATCGACGCCGTCTTCCCCTGTGGCACCACGGGCGAGTTCGCCAGCCTCACGCCCGAGGAACGGAACCGCGTCCACGAGATCACGGTCGACGCGGTCGACGGCGAGGTGCCGGTCCTCGCGGGCGCCGCGGCCACGAGCGTCGCCGAGGCGGTCGACTACGCCGAGGACGCGGCCGCGATCGGCGCCGACGCGGCGGTCGTCACGCCACCGTACTTCCACACGGCGAACGCGCCCGAGGGGAACCAGCGGTTCCTCGAGCGGATCGCCGATCGATCCCCGCTGCCGCTCCTGCTGTACAACATCCCGGCCTGTACCGGTCAGCGACTGGAACCGGAGACCGTCGCGGCCGTCGCCGCCCACGACGACGTTCTCGGTCTGAAGGACTCGAGCGGCGACCTCGAGTACTTCCTGTCGGTCGTGCGCCGGACGCCCGACGACTTCCTAATGCTGCAGGGGTACGACGCCTTACTCGTCCCCGCGCTGCGCATGGGTGCCGACGGGGGCGTGAACGCGCTCTCGAACGCCGTGCCCGAGCAGTTGACCGAACTGTACGAGGCGTCCGCCGACGAGCGCGGCGACGAACTGCAGGACGCCGTCAGCGAACTGTTCGGTGCCTGCGCCACCTACGGGTTCGCGCCGGCGGCGAAGACGGCCCTCGAGTACCGCGGCGTGATCCCCTCGGACGCCGTCCGTCCGCCGCTGGTCGAGGTCCACGAGGACGGCCGCGAGACGATCGGAAACGCCGTCGACGGGCTGCTCGAAACGAGCGAGTAGGTCCCTCTACGGCGCCGATATCGTCTACCGAGACGCTCCGACGACCCGGACAGTCACTAATCCACAGATTAACCTCGCTCGAGCGAGAGCGACCGCCATGAACCGAGCGAACGGACTCGGCCTGACTCGAGCAGGGCTCCGCAGTTCCACACCGCTCCTCGAGTCACCCGACCGTTCGCACGCGGGGACCGAGCCATGACCGACGAGCCACCACAGGAGACCGAGATCCGCCAGCTAGACGAGGACACCGTCGCCCGCATCGCCGCCGGCGAGGTCGTCGAACGCCCCGCCAGCGCGGTGAAGGAACTCGTCGAGAACAGCCTCGACGCGGACGCCGACAGCGTCGACGTCACCGTCGAGGAGGGCGGCACCGAACTGATACGGGTCGCCGACGACGGCCGCGGGATGGGCGAGGCCGACGTCCGCGCGGCCGTCCGCGAGCACACGACGAGCAAGATCGAGGGGTTAGAGGACCTAGAGTCGGGCGTCGCCACGCTGGGATTCCGCGGCGAAGCCCTACACACCATCGGCTCCGTCTCGCGGGTAACCATCGAGTCGCGCCCACGCGATGCGGACGAGACCGGTGCGGGGACGAAACTGACCTACGAGGGCGGCGAGGTGACCGGCGTCGAACCCACGGGTTGTCCCGAGGGAACGATCGTCGAGGTCGAGGACCTCTTCTACAACACGCCCGCCCGTCGGAAGTTCCTCAAGACGACGGCGACGGAGTTCGCCCACGTCAACCGCGTCGTCACGCGCTACGCGCTGGCCAATCCCGACGTGGCGGTCTCGCTGACCCACGACGATCGCGAGGTGTTCGCGACGACGGGACAGGGCGACCTCCAGGCCGCCGTCATGGCGGTCTACGGCCGCGAGGTCGCCTCGGCGATGATCCCCGTCGAGGCCGACGGCGACGATCTCCCCCCGGGGCCGCTCGAGTCGGTCTCCGGGCTGGTCTCCCACCCCGAGACCAACCGCTCGAGCCCGGAGTACCTCGCGACCTACGTCAACGGCCGGGCGGTCACCGCCGACGCCGTCCGCGAGGGGATCATGGGCGCCTACGGCGCCCAACTGGGCGGCGATCGCTACCCCTTCGTGACGCTCTTCCTCGAGGTGCCCGGCGAGGCCGTCGACGTCAACGTCCACCCCCGAAAGCGGGAGGTCCGGTTCGACGACGACGATTCCGTCCGCCGGCAGGTCGACGCCGCAGTCGAATCGGCGCTGCTCGAGCACGGCCTGCTGCGCTCGCGTGCGCCCCGCGGCCGGTCGGCGCCCGGCGAGGCCAGCGTCGTTCCCGGCGACGCCGCTCGCGGGACGAGCGACAAGGAGCCGACGGCCGAGGACCTCCCGGCCGCGCTCGAGGGCGACGGCGAGTCGGAATCGGGAGCCGATTCGTCGTCCGAGCCGACGGCCGACGATACCGCAGCGGCATCGTCGCGGTCGCCGTCGACGGTCGACGCCGACTCCGCCGACGGCGGTTCGACGACTGGTTCGGCCGGATCACCGCCGGCCGGCGGCGCCTCGAGCGGCCCGTCGGGAACCGCTTCGAGCGGTCCGCCCGGCAGCGACTCGAGCGGGACGTCTGGAACTCCGGCGGGAACCGTCTCGAGCGGGTCAGCGAACCGAACCTCGAGCGAGCCGACAGATAGCGACTCGAGTGGCGCTTCGGCGACCGAGTCGACGACGTCTCGAGCGGACTCGAGCGTCGATCGCGGGGGTGACGATTCCGATCGGACCGGCCGCGAGCCGGAGCGCAAGTTCGCCGCGGCCACCGAACAGCGGACCCTCGACGGCGAGCCCGCGACCGGCGACGAGACCGCGTTCGACTCGCTGCCCGCCTTACGCGTGCTCGGACAGCTCGACGACACCTACCTCGTCTGCGAGACCGACGACGGCCTCGTGTTGATCGACCAGCACGCCGCCGACGAGCGGGTCAACTACGAGCGTCTGCAGCGGGCGTTCGCCGACGACCCCGCCGCGCAGGCGCTTGCGGAGCCCGTGGAACTCGAGTTGACCGCCGCCGAGGCCGAGGCCTTCGAGGGCTACCGCGAGGCGCTCTCGCGGCTGGGGTTCTACGCCGACCGGACCGACGACCGGACGGTGGCCGTGACGACCGTTCCCGCCGTCTTCGACGAGACGCTCGAGCCCGAGCGCCTGCGGGACGTCCTCGCGTCGTTCGTCGAGGGCGACCGCGAGGCGGGCGCGGAGACGGTCGACGCGCTGGCCGACGAGTTCCTCGGCGATCTGGCCTGTTACCCGTCGATCACGGGGAACACGTCGCTGACCGAGGGATCGGTGGTCGATCTCCTCGAGGCCTTGGACGACTGCGAGAATCCGTACGCCTGTCCGCACGGGAGGCCGGTGATCGTTCGGTTCGACGAGCGCGAGATCGAGGATCGGTTCGAGCGGGATTACCCGGGCCATCAGGGCTGAGCCGACCGAGTTCGGACCGACGCTCCGGGCTCGAGCCCGGACTCAGTCCGGCCGGCTGTTGATCCGGTCGAACCCTTTCCAGATCCCGACTACGATGAGGCCGGCCAGCAGCGCTAGCCCGACGAACAGAGCGAGTTCGGACGACGCTTCCGCTTCGACCAGCCCCCCCGCCCAGCCGAGGGCGAACACGAGCACGCCCGTCACCGCGATGACGAGGATGACGAGTCGATCGCCGAGTTCAGTCATGGGCGACGCTTGGCGAGCGGCCGTTGTAACGGGACGGCCTGCAACGGCGCCGTTAGATCGTGTATCCCCGTATCAGTAGGTAACGCGCCCGGTATCGGACGCCCCGATCGTCCGTCGTTCCGTCGCGGTCGCCGTAACCGACGCCGCTCGAGCGCGGCGAGTCGCTCGAGCGCCGGCACCGGCATCGGCAACGGTACGGGGATCGACGCCGAACGGCCGCGCATGACGATCGATCTCGACGGCGCGGACGCGGGCGGCCAGTTCGTCCGGACCGCGCTCACGCTGTCGGTCCTCGAGAACGAACCGGTCCGCATCGAGAACGTTCGCGGGAACCGATCCACGCCGGGGCTGCGCCACCAGCACCTGGCGGTCCTCGAGACGATGGCCGCCGTCTGCGACGCCGACGTGTCGGGCGCGGAACTGGGCGCCGAGACGATCGACTTCGAGCCCGACCTCGAGTCGACCGCGGACGCCAGCGGCTGGGGCGGCGCCGGACGCGGCCGGCTCGCGGGCGGCAGCTACGAGGTCGACATCGGCACCGCGGGGAGCGCGACGCTGCTGTTCGACGCGCTCCTGCCGCTCGCGTCGGTGCTCGAGTCGCAGCTGTCGGTGACGGTCACCGGCGGCACCGACGTCCAGTGGTCGCCGCCGGTGGACTACGCGCGACGCGTGAAACTGCCGCTGCTCCGCCGATTCGGTCTCACCGCCGCCGTCGAGGTCGATCGTCGCGGGTTCTACCCCGACGGCGGCGGGCGAGCCACGCTGCAGCTCGCGCCCTCGACGCTCGAGCCCATCGAACTCGCGGAGCGCGGTCCGCTCGAGGGCGTTCGACTCTACTCGACCGAGTCCGCGTCGCTGGCCGATCGAGACGTGGCTCACCGGCAGGCCGAGGGCGCCCTCGAGCGGCTGGCGCTCGCGGAGACCGACCTCGAGGTCGTCGACCGCTGCGAACGGACGGTCGAGAGCCCCTCGCCCGGTTCGTCGATCGTGCTCCGAATCGATCACGGGACGGGAATCGCAGGGTTCACCGCGCTGGGCGAGCGCGGCACGCCGGCCGAGCGCGTCGGCGAGGACGCCGCCGACGCCGCGAACCGCTTCCTGAGACGCGATGTCGAGAACGGAGGCGGGAACGGGGGCGTGCCGGCGCCACCGGTCGACCGCCACATGGCCGATCAGTTACTCGTTTTCCTCGCGCTCGCGGGCGGTCGCGTCCGGATCCCCGCCGTCACCGACCACGTAGCGACGAGTCGCGAATTACTCGAGGCTTTCGGCGCCGATATCGCGCTCGACCTCGAGCGCGACGTGACGAGCAGCGCCGACGGCGAGACCGCTCCTGCGGACGATGCCGCTCGACCGGCGCTAGTGACGGTCGACTCGACCGTCGATTCCTGACTCGAGGCCTGGAACCGCGGTCAGCGGCTCTTACGCATCGGTTAACTTATCGCCATAACTTATACCACAGCCGTCCGTTGATCCGGGTATGACCGACGCAGACAGTACCGGCGACTCGGTCCGGGGGGCCGATCGGTGAGCGATATCGTCACGTTCGGGGAGACGATGCTCCGGCTGTCGCCGCCCCGGAACGAGCGCCTCGAGGACGTCGACGAGTTCGAGGTCCGAGCGGCGGGGGCCGAAAGCAACGTCGCGATCGCGGCGAGTCGGCTGGGCGCGACGGCGACGTGGATTTCGAAGGTGCCGGAGACGCCGCTGGGGAAGCGCGTCGTCGGCGAACTCCGCCAGCACGGGATCGACACCGACGTCGTCTGGAGCCACCGCGGGCGTCAGGGCACGTACTACCTCGAGCGGGCGGGCAAGCCCCGCGGGACGAACGTGATCTACGATCGGGAGAACACCGCCGTTTCGACGGCGAAGGCTCGCGAATTCGACATCGATCGGATTCAGGACGCGCGCGTCTTCTTCACGACCGGAATCACGCCCGCGCTCTCGTCGACGCTCCGGGAGACGACGGCGAACATGCTCAAGGCGGCCCGACAGGGCGGAACGACGACCGCCTTCGACTTCAACTACCGGAACAAGCTCTGGTCACCCGACGAGGCCCGCGAGACCCTGACGCAGCTGTTCCCGGGGATCGACGTGCTCGTCATCGCCGCCCGCGACGCCCGGACGGTCCTCGGCATCGAGGGCGATCCGCGCCAACTGGCCCACCGGCTGGGCTCGCAGTACGACTTCACGACCGTCGTCGTCACCCGCGGCGCGGAGGGCGCGATCGGCTGGCACGACAGCGTCGTCCACGAACAGGCGGCCTACGAGACCGACACCGTCTCGTCGATCGGCACCGGCGACGCCTTCACCGGCGCGTTCATCGCTCGTCGCCTCCACGGCGACGACGTCCCGACCGCCCTCGAGTACGCCGCGGCGACGGCGGCGATCAAGCGGACGATTCCGGGCGACGTCGCGCTCGTCTCCAAGGAGGAGGTCGACGCGGTCGTCAAATCGGGCGGGACCGACCTCTCCCGGTAGATTCGAAGCGTCTCCGAAGCCGGCCCCGAGGGGGCTCTCGTGGCGCTCCACGTGCCGGTCCCCGTCTCTTCGCGGCGTTCGTTTTGACGGGTTTGCCAGAAGCTATGTTATATCCCGGTCGGAAGCTGCGACCGTCATGAATCGTGGACTCGCAGTGATCGTGGCGCTGCTCCTGGCGACGAGCGCCGTCGGCGCGGCGTTCGGAGCCGGCGCGGGCGCGTCGACCGGCGCGGAATCGAGTACGACCACCGACGGCGAAACCGAGACGGCGAGCGCGGCGACGGCCGGCGGCGAGGCCTACGCCGGCACCCACGTCGCGTTCGACGTCGAGGGCGACGCAGTCATCGACTACCGGATCGGCGGCGACGAGACGTTCTCCTCGGTGGCCGTCCAGTCGACCAGCGACGCCGGAGCCGGTGCCGATCTCGGCGCCGAGGTCGACCTCGAGACGCTGACGACCCTCGAGGGCGCCGGCCTCTCGCTGGCCGCCCAGTCCGAGACGAGCGCCCAGGTGCAGGCCGAGAGCGGCGCGACGCTGTCGGCCCACGACACCGAACGCGGCACGCTCGTGGTCGAGAGCGGCTCGGAGGGTCAGTACGTTCGGGCCGAACTCGCCGCCGACGCGACGGCCAGCGACGAGGGCGACCGCGTTCGCGTCGAGACCGGCGACCACGAGGGCACCGTCCTCGTCGTCGGCGACGGCGAGGTGACGGTCACCGACGACGGCAACGTCACGGCCGAACTCGCCGAGAACGCGACGCTGGCGTTCCGGTCGTACGAGGACGGCGAGCGCGACGAGACCGACGAGTACGAGGAATCGCTGATCGCCGACGGGAACGCCGCCGTCGAGGTCCACGTCGAGGACCGGAACAGCGAGGCGGTCGGCGAGGCCGTCACGTACGGCCAGGAGACCAGCGCCGAGGTCGAAACCGAGGCGCGCGATCGGGTCGACGTCACCATCGACCGCGCCACCCACGAGGGGACGGTCGTGCTGACCACCGTCTCCGAAGAGGCCGTCGGCAGCCTCGAGGACCTCGAGGTCCGGATCGACGGCGAGGCCGCCACGGAGGTCTCCTCGAAGAGCGAGCTCGAGGGCGCGATCGGGAGCGACGAGTCCCGGTACATGGTCGCCCAGCAGTCGGAGGCGTCGGCCGAGGCGACGGTCTACATCGCCGTCAACCACTTCTCCGAGCGAACGGCGACGATCGACGGCGCCGACGGTGACGACTCGGACGGCGGAGCCGACGGGACGGACGATAGCGACGAGACGGACGGGACCGACGGCGACGATAGCGGGACGGACGACGAGACGGACGCGACTGCAGAGGACGGGACGACCGACGGGAGCGAAAGCGATGCGGACGGCAGCGACGCCGACGACGGTGAGGAAAGCGACGCCGGTGCGGACGGCGGCGACGGGATGCCCGGCTTCGGCGTCGGCGTCGCCGTCGTCGCGATCGCCGTCGCCGGCCTGTTCGCCCGACTGCAGGACTGAGTGACGCCCGTCGGTGCGAGCCGAGCCGATGAGCGCGCGAATCGATCCGTTCGAGTTCGGATCTCTTTTCCAAATATTATTTGCCGAGAATGACTTGTACAGCTAGATGAGTACACAACCGTGCGGTCGTATCCCACAGTTGGACGACTTTGTCAAAAGGACCTTTACACCCCGGTGTCTCCCGGCGGAGTGCAATGTCCCGAATCGCAGCCGTTGCACTCGCAGCCCTCGTGACGATGGCGACCCTGTCGGTCGCCGTCGTCGGCGCTGCGGGCGCAGCACAGCCCTCCGAATCGCACGCGATGACCGCCCAGGACGCGACGGCCGACGGCGAGGCGTACGCCGGCACCCACGTCGCGTTCGAGACCTCGAGTAACGCGATCGTCGACTACCGCGTCGACGACGAGACGGTCTTCGAGAACGTGACCGTCGCCAGCCAGAGCGACCACCAGAGCCGGACCGAGGCCGGCGCCGACGCCCGGCTCTCGGCCGTGGTCGATCTCTCCGGTCTGGGACTCTCCCTCGACGCACAGAGCGAGACGCGCGCCGACGTCGCGACCGACGGCTCGGCGTCGCTGTCCGCTCACGACACCGAACGCGGCATCCTCACCGTCGACGCGGGCGAGGACGCCCAGTACGTCGAGCTGACCCTCTCCGAGGAGAGCAACGCGACGGCCAGCGACGAGGGCGACCGGGTCCTCGTCGAAACGGAGAACCGAACCGGCGCGCTCGTCGTCGCCGGCGACGGCGAGGTCGCGGTCAACGACAACGGCGACGTGACCGCCGACCTCGGCAGCGAGTCGACGCTGGTCTTCCGCTCGTACGAGGACGGCGAGCGCGACGAGAACGCCGAAGAGCAGGAACGGCTGATCGCCGAGGGGACGGCGACCGCCGAGGTCTACGCCGACGCGGTCGACGGCGAGCGCGTCGTCGACGTCGCGACCTACGGTCAGGACACGGCCGTCGAGACCGGCGCCGAGGCCGAAGAGCGCCTCGAGATGACCGTCGAACGCGCCGAGAGCGAGGGGAAGGTCGTGATCGTCTCCGTCTCCGAGGCCGCCCTCGAGGCCGTCGGGAGCGCCGAGGACCTCGCGGTGACCGTCGACGGCG
Source organism: Haloterrigena gelatinilytica (assembly GCF_013342145.1). Lineage (NCBI taxonomy): Archaea > Methanobacteriati > Methanobacteriota > Halobacteria > Halobacteriales > Natrialbaceae > Haloterrigena > Haloterrigena gelatinilytica. The sequence goes on from NZ_JABUQZ010000001.1 coordinate 4,142,839, forward strand.
AGGCCGCCGCCGAGGCCTCCTCGTACGGCGAACTCGAGGGCGGGATCGGCGAAGAGCCCCGCTACATGGTGACCTCCTCGGGCGACGCCGAGGCGGCCGCCGACGTGCTCGTCGCGATCGACCACTTCTCGGAGCGAGACGTGGCGATCCAGAACGCGGACGACGTCGAGAGCGGCGACGACAGCCTCCCCGGCTTCGGCGCCGTCGCGGCGCTGGTCGCCGCGCTGATCGGCGTCGGCGCTCGCGTCCACAGCTAACGTCTCCGCCGTCCGCCCCGCACCGCGTTTTCAGTGTATCGAACGCTTTCGCTCACCTACCTCCTGAGGAACGCCTTTTTGTCGCGCCGGCGTACAGCGGGTTATGGTACACGTCGCGATCGTCGGCGCGTACGGCAGTGCGGGGGTCGCCGTCGCCGACGAACTCCTCGAGCGCCGCGGGGAGCTCTCCGACCTCGAACTGACGCTGATCGACGACGGCGACCCCGGCGGCGGCCTCTGCATTCTGCGGGGCTGCATGCCGAGCAAGGACGTCCTCTCGGCCGGCCAGCACCGCTACCAGGCGCGCCACGACGACCGGCTCGAGGGCGTCCCCGACGTCGATCCGGAGGCGGTCGTCGCCCGGAAGGACGACCACGTTTCGGGATTCGCCGAACACCGCCGCGATCACGTCCGCGACCTGGCCGAGCGCGAGGGCGTCGAGTTGCTCCGCGAGACGGCGCGGTTCGTCGACGACCGCGTCCTCGCGGTCGGCGACCGCCGGATCGAACCCGACTACGTCGTGGTCGCGACGGGCTCCGTACCGAACATCCCCGATCTGCCCGGCATCGACGACGTCCCGGTGCGGACGAGCGCGGACGTCCTCGACGCGACCGAATTTCCGGACTCCGGGGTCGTGCTGGGCAACGGCTACATCAGCCTCGAGCTCGGCCCCTACCTGAGCGAGGTCGGCGACGTCGACCTCACCGTGATCGAGCACGACGAACGGCCGCTCGACGCGTTTCCGGACGCCTACGGCGACGCCCTCCTCGAGATCTATCGCGACCAGTTCGGGATCGAGGTGGTGACGACCGCGGACGAGCGGCGCCTCGAGCCGACCGACGACGGCGGCGTCCGGCTGTTCGCCGAGCGGGCTGGCGAGAGCGGGCGGGGAGACAGTGGCGAGGAACTGACCGTCGAGGCCGACGAACTCTACTGTTTCACCGGTCGCAACCCGAACCTCGAGGGACTTGGCCTCGAGGACACGCGACTCGAGCCCGGCGACGGCTGGGTCGGGTCGACGATGCAGGCGACCGACGACGAGCGCGTCTTCGTCGTCGGCGACGCGAACGGTCGCGAGCCGATCCTCCACGTCGCCAAGGAGCAGGGCTTCGCGGCCGCGGCGAACGTCGTCCACCACGCTCGCGGCGACGACCTCGAGCCCTACGCGAACGTTCCCCACCACGTGATCTTCTCGGGGCTGGGCGTCTACCCCGTCGCCAGGGTCGGCCACACGCCCGCGACGGCAGCCGAATCGGGAATGGACACGTTCGTCGTCACCCGCGAGGCGTCGTCCGACGGCGTATTTGAGACGAAGAATCACCCGGAGGGGCGGGCGACGCTGGTGATCGACGCCAGTAGCGGGGCCGTCCTCGGCTATCAGGGCATTCACCTGCACGCCGACGTGATGGCGAAGACGATGCAGGTCGTCGTCGAGATGGGGCTGGACGTCCGCGAGGTCCCCAACCGGGCCTACCACCCTACCACGCCCGAGATCCTCGACGGACTCTTCCGCGAGGCCTGCGCCGAACTCGAGGAGCGCCAGCAGTGCGTCGGCCCCGATTCGCGCGATCCCGCGCTGTAGACGCGTGCTATCACGTGTCCAGTAATCCTTATTATTAATCGTGTCCAATAGAACGTCGATTATCGATGACATCCTTCGACGAAATGAACCGCATGTTTCGCGAGATGGACCGCGCGTTCGACCAGCTCCGCACGACCTGGATGCGCGAGTTCGCGTCGCCCGGCTTCGGCGGGACCCTCGAGTCCGGCCACGCCGGGTTCGAGTCGGATCGATACGCGCCTGAAACCGACCGCCGGACTCTCGGATCCGACGGCTCGTCCCTCGAGTCCGGACGCCCCGTATCCGGCTCGCAGTGGCCCGTCTTCGGCGGCTTCGGATCGCAGACCGGCGCCGCGATGGGCGACGCGGCGACCCTCGAGGACGAGGGCGACGCCTACGTCTTCGTGATGGACCTGCCGGGCTTCGAGAAGACGGACATCGACCTCGGCTACGCAGACGGTCGTCTGACGATCGACGCGCGGACCGACGTCGAGTCGGGCACCGACACCGCCCAATCCGTCCGATCCCGCCGGGTCGGCCGCCACGTTCCCGTCCCGAAAGAAATCGTCGCCGACGAGATCACGGCGACCTACCACAACGGCGTCCTCGAGGTCCGCCTGCCGATCGCCGAGGACGGCGACGACGGCCACCGGATCGAACTCGAGTGAGAGTCACCGCGACGACGGCCGTCGCCCGTTCCGAGCGGACGCGAGTGCAGGACACGCTGAACACACCGCAGTTCGACGTCCCGTCTTCTCCGCCGTCGGTTCTCGAACGATGGAGTCCGGGCGTACACCCAAGGCGGATGCGATCCAACGATCACCCATGGGTGAGGACACCACTCACGACGGAGCCGACGAGCGGGAACCGGAGCCGATCGAGGAGGATCCGACGGACGCGATCGATCTGGAACTCACCGAGCGCGTCCGCGTGGGCGTCACCCGCGGCGAGACCGACCTCGAGATCGGGCCGCCGCGGGACTATCCGGACCGGGCCGACGTCTCCGTCCGACCGGAGTCGGACGAGGGGGACCGGATCGTCGTGAGCATCGACGCGATGGCGGGCGATCACGGCACGGGCCACGCCGACGTCGAACTGACGCCGGCGGAGGCTCGACGGCTCCGGGATCGCCTCGACGAGACGATCCGCTGGATGCCGGACGGCGATGGCGACCCGGAGCGCTGACGCCACGCCACTCCCGGTGATGCCGCGCTATCGATCGGATCCCGACGAACGGGAACGGGAACTCGTCATCGCTCATTGTCGTCGTGACGGCCTCGAGAGCGACCGCCACACGAATCGGGTAGCCGAGGCCGCTACGGGACACCGTGACCGAAGCCGACCGGCGGCGAAAAGAACTACTCGGGGCTCGGCGTCTCCTCGCGGGAGAGATACGACGTCAGATCGGACGTCGTGACCATCCCGATCACGCCCACCTCGTCGTCGACGACGGGGAGGTGGTGGAACCCGTGCTCGACCATGACGTCCGCGGCGTCGCGGATGCTGTCCTGGGCCGAGACTGTAGTGATGTCCTCGGTCATGTACTTCGAGACCGGCGTCTGATCCTTCGGCTTCTGCTCGGCGACGATGCGGACGAAGTCCGTCGTCGTCAGGATCCCCTCCAGTCGGTTATCGTCGTCGGTGACGACGACCGAGCCGATCTCGTTCTCCAGCATCAGTTGTGCGGCTTCCTCGACGAGCGTCTCCCGCGTCACCGTGTGAAGCGACGAGGACATGACCCGTCCGACGAAAATATCCTCCATACACATCTGTATTCTTTATACACTATAAGAATTGTCGAAGTCGAGTCGTTCGCCGATGGTCGACGGCTCGATCGGGACGCGCGCGACCGTCGATCGGTCAACATATCGACACGCCGACCCGCGAAAACCACGTTCAGTCCGCGGCGCAGGTTTAAGTACGAACTCGGCTATACTGGGTGACAGACCGATCGATGGCTCCGTCACCGGCCTCCCTCCAGGGGACCTGCAAACTCCGCGCCGAACCGGCACCCAGCGACGAGCTTTTCGACTGGATCGCCGGCGAGTACGCCGCCCTCGCGGCCGAGTACGGCCCGCGGAACGTGCTGGTGTTGAAACGCCATCCCGCCGGCCTCGAGCGCCTCGCGGACGCGCTGGCCGACGCCGGAACGACGGAGGGCACGCCTCAATCCCCGCGCGTCGAGTCGCTGCCCGAGCACGCCTCGAAGGTCCTCGAGGCGCTGGACCCGACGCTCGACCGACTCGAGTACGAGGAGCGCATCGAGCTAATCTCGCTGGTGATCGACGGTGCCAGCCGCGAGGTGCCGCCGTACCTCGAGCGCGCCGCCGACCACGAGAGCTTCGCCCGCGACGTCGGGCAACTGCTGCTCGAGGCGACCCGCCAGCGGCTGCGCCTCGCGGACGTCGAGGGCGAGGACCCCCACGACTGTCTGGCCTTTCTGTACGCGATGAACGACCGGTTCCACGCCGAACTCGAGGACCGGGGCTACGTCGAACGGGCGGACGTGATCCCCCGAACCGTCGACGCGCTCGAGGCGAACACCGAGGACCTGCGGACGCGGATCGGCGAGTCGATCGACGCCGTCCTCGCCGTCGAGTTCGAGGAGTACCGACGGCTCGACCGGCGCTACCTCGCGGCGCTGACCGCCGACGCGGACCTCGTCTGTCTCGGCGAGCGCCACGCCAGCGTCGAACGCACCCGCATCGAGTCCGGCTCGATCGAGGATCACGTCGGCGACGGGCTGGAAATCGAGATCCTCGAATCGGACGAGAACGGAAGCGAGACCGCGGCGTCACCGCACCGCTCCGTAACGCGATTGTTGGCGACGGGCGAAACGCCGCGAACGGCCGGCGGTGCACTGCGGACGACCGGCGGGGCGCCCCGGGCGATCGATGGGCCATCGACGATCGGAGGATCGACCGCCGGGTACGCCCGCCGAATCCGCACCCGGACCGCCAGGGAACAGGTCCGGGCCGTCGCCACCGAGATCCAGGCGCTCCGGGATCGGAACGACTGGAGCTACGACGCCGTCGCCGTCGCCGTCCCCCGGATCGAGCGGGTTCCCGAAACCAGAACGCAACTCCGCGAGGCCGGGATCCCGACGGCGACGATCGGCACGCCGTCGCTGGCCGAGGATCCGGCCGTCAACGAACTCTACGCGTTCGTGACGCTGCAGTGCGCACGCGATCGCGACGGCGACGACCGGATCGACGCCGCGCTCGCCGGCGACCGCGGCTCTCCGGACCGCGACCCTGACGACCCGGAGACGGTCGCCCTCGAGCGGCTTCGGGCCCGCGTCGACGACTTCTCGCCGGACCTGCTGGCCGACTGCGCCGGCGCGAGCGTCTCGCGGTCGCTCGAGCGGTGGCTCCGACGGACGGATCTGAAGGGGCGGATCGCCCGCGAGGAGGACTGGATCGACGCCCGCGAGGGGTACGCGGGGGTTCGTCGGGTCCTCGAGATCGCCCGGTTCGTCGAGGAGACCGACCTCGTGGGCCCGGACTGGGGCGGGTTGCGCCGGATGCTCCGGCGGACGATCCAGTACGACGCGCCGTACGTCCACGCGGTCGAGACCCAGCCGCCGACCGGCGGCGTGACGGTCTGCGCCGTCGACGATCTCAAGTACGACTCGCGGGAGGCCGTCTTCCTGCTGGACCTGATCGACGACACTTATCCAGGTGAACAGTTCCTCACGCAACTGTTCCCGACGGCGTGGCTCCGCGAGATGGACAGCTACCCGGCCGTCACGGACCCAAGCGTCGAGGACGTGACGGCGACGTTCGCTACCGTCGACGGCGACGGCGTCGGCGATCCGTTCGAGACCTATCACGCCCAGCGCTCCCGTCGGTGCCTCGCGCTCGGGGCCCGCGCCGCGCGGAGCCGCCTCTACTGCTGTTCGTACGAACGCGGCGCCGGCGGCCTGCGGCGGACCTACGACGAGTCGCGCTACCTGCAGGAACTCGAGGCGACGCCCGGGCTCGAACTCCGGGCCGTCGACGCCGACACGGACGCGGCGATCCACGGCGAGTCCAACGCCCTCGAGGCGCTGCTCGCCCAGCCCCGCGGGGAACTCGAGCGCATCCTCCGGGAGGCCAGCACCGGCGGCGAGGCCGACCTCGGCGCGACCGAGGAACTGTTCGAGGAGATCGCGGTCGTGCTCGCCGAGGGCGACGTCGACGACGAACTCGCCGAGGCGGTCCGCTCGCAGTTCGAGTTCGCCGCGGGCGAGGTGATCCGCGATGACTGACGGCGCTCGGCCGAACGCGGACCCGGGCTCGGAATCGGATCCGAATCCCGTTCCCGACGCGCTCTCCACCGACGCCGTCGCGACCGCCCTCCACTGTCCTCGCCGGTACGAGTTCGCCCACGCGTACGATCTCGAGGGCGACGGCGACGAGTCGTCGATCGACGACCGCGTCGACCTCCTGCGGACCGCGATCTGCGACGCGCTGCGACGCGGCGAGGCCGATCGAGAGTCCCTCCTCGAGGCCGCCCGCAACCGACTCGAGGCGCTCTGGGACGACCACGACGAGCGGTTCCACTCGCTGGCTCAGCGCCGACACGAACGGCGGGTACTCGAGGCGACCCTCGAGGCCTACGTCGAGGCGGTCGGCACCGAGCACGCCGCCGGCATCGAGGCGCTCGCGGCCGACGCGGCGGGCGGCGAGCTGATCGGTCCGAACCTGCCGCTCTCGAGTACGATATCGCTGCCCGAGCGAGACGGGGACGACGACGGGACCGCCGATACGGGGGCGATCCCCGACAGCGTCGCGATCGACGCGACCGTCGACTACGTCTACGCGGACGGCTCGTCGGTCGTCGGCGTTCGCTTCGTCCCGACGCTGGCGCCGCTGGGACTGCTGCGCTACCGCTCCGAGTGGGCGGGCGATATCGCCGGCCAGTTCACGGACCACTTCGACCCCGACGCGGACGCCTTCGAGCCGTCGTTCGTCGCCGCGCTCTTCGAAACGGCGACGGTCCTCGACGGCCTCCGGAACCGCTGTGCCCGGCTCGGCCTCGAGGACCGGACCTGCCGGTACGTCCAGATCCCGCTGGCGGACCGGTCGACGACTGCCGTCAATTGGGTCCGCGAGACCGTCGAGACGAGCCTCGAGACGATGGATCTGACCGACCGCTACATCGATCACCACACCTACGGCATGACCCACGAACACCGCAATCGGACGGTCGACGATCGCCTCGCACGCGTCGTCGCCGACCTCGTCGCCGGCGCGTTCGATCCGACCGACACCGGCCGCTGGGACGAGATCTCGAGCGAGGCCTGTCCCGACTGCGACTACACGGTCTGCTGTCAGGACTACATCGCCGCGGAGGTGCGGTTCGATGGCTGAGGACGAGGACGCGCGCGGACCGCGTTCGGACGCCGAGGAGACCGCGGGTTCGAGCGTCGCCGATGCTCTGGGCGCCCTCGAGCCGAAGGGGAATCAGCGAAAGGTCATCGAGAGCCGGGCGGACTGCACCTCCGTCGACGCCGGCGCCGGCACCGGGAAGACGACGACGATGCTCATGCGGATCGAGCGGGCGATCGAGCGCGGCGAGGTCGATCCCGACGACGTGCTGGTGTTGACCTTCGCCAACGAGGCCGCCGGGAGCATCCGCGAGGCGGTCGCCGAGCGCCTCGATCCCGCGGCCGCGGCGGCGATCGACGTCTACACCTACCACTCCTTCTGTTACCGACTGGTCCGGGAGTACGCCTACTACCTGGGCTACTCGCCGGAGTTCGACGTCGTCACCGAGCGCAAGCGACGCCGGATCGTCGGCCGACTGCTCGCGACCAACGACTACGGCTTCGCGACCGCGACGCGGGGCGACGGCTCGCCCGACGACCTCACCGCCGCCGTCGACGACTTCATCCAGTCGATGAGCCAGGAGGACGTCACGCCCGACGAACTCCGGGAGCGGCTCCCCGAGGTCCGCACCCTCGAGCTCTGCAACGAGTTCGTCCTCTGGCTCGAGCGGACCGCCGGCCAGGAACTCTCCTTCGACAACGAGGCGCTTCGCTACTTCAACGCCGACGACCACCTCGAGGAGTCCCGCTCGTCGCTGGTCGAGTACGGCAAGCTGCTGGAGTACTGCCGCGAGAAGATCGCCGAGGCGCCGGAACCGTTCCGCGAGGACGCCGTCGTTCGCGACATCGATCGCTACCTTCGGGTCGTGCAGAACACCGTGACGAACACGATCGAAGCGCTCTCGCTCGAGGATCGGACGACCAAACAGCTGCCGCGGGCGCTGTTCGGCAACGAGATCTGGCGGACCGCGACCGAGCGCGTCGAGCAGAGCCCGTTCGGCCGGCTGAAACACTACGTCGAATTCCTGCGGCTGGCCCGCCACTACGCCGAGGTCTACGCAGACTACCACGACGCCCTCGCTGCGGAGGGCGCGCTGGACTTCGACGAACTGGTCCGGACGGCCACCGGACTGCTGGACGATCCGGCGATCGCCGACGAGATCACCGGCGAGTGGACGCAGGTCTACTGCGACGAGTTCCAGGACACCGACGAGACTCAGTTCGGGCTCATCACCGAACTCACGGACGGACCTGACCGACCCGACCTGCTCGCGATCGGCGACAAGGACCAGGCGATCTACGGCTGGCGCGGCACCGACCGGGAGGGGCTCGACCGGCTCGCCGACGCCTACGACGACCACCGTGGGATCGAACTCGAGCTCAACTTCCGGTCGCGCCAGGAGATCCTCGATCTCACCAACCACTGCGACTACGGGCCCCAGTCCTCGAAACGGCTCCGCGAGGTCGGGCGGGCCCCCGGTGAGTACCGAACGGAGGGCGACGCGACGGCAGGTCACGAAACCGGTAGTAAACCCGGCGAAGACCGCCCGGATCGCGTCGTCAAGATCGAAAGCGGCGAGCTCGGCCCGTCGCCGGCGGATCAGGTCGCGACCACCGTCTCGCGGCTGCTGAACGGCGAAGCCGAAAACGTTCCCCGGCGCTCGCTCGCGGACATCGCGGTCATCGTCCGGACGAATCGCCACGCACAGGCCGTCGCCGACGAGCTCCGGGAGCGACGGATCCCCTACGAGCTCTCCGGCTCGCCGCGCGGCGAGATCGACCCCGGGATCCGGACGCTCGTCTCGTATTTCCGGGTCCTCGTCGATCCCGACGCCGACGCGCACCTCCGGCGCGTGCTGCTCTACCGGTACCGGCTCTCCGAGGCCGACCTCGCGACGCTGCAGCGCGCGGACGGCTCGCTGTACGACGCCGTGATGGGAATCGATTCGACCGAGAAAGTCGAGTCCGCGGCGCTCGAGGATCCCGATCGCGTCCGGCGAGCGCGCGACCACCTCGCGGAACTCGAGGACGTGCGGGACGTCTACCCGCTGTCGGGGTTCGTCCAGCGGTTCCGCGAGGTGACTCACCTCGAGTGGTTCCTCACCGGCGACGAGCGCGAGGAACTCGAGCGCATCGAGCGGTTCGTCGACGCCTACACCGGCGACTCGGTGATCGGGACGCTGACGCCGTCGTTCGTCGACGCGCTCGAACGAACCCTCCAGGGCGGGAGCGGTGAGCGAACGCGTGGCACCCAGTCCTCGGACTCGGTCGACGTGATGACCGTCCACCAGGCGAAGGGCCTCGAGTTCGACACCGTCCTCGTCCCGTACCTCTCCGACGAGGAGTGGTGCGTCGAGCGCGACTACGCGCAACGCGCGCGGTACCGGCTGCTCGCGGCGACGCTCGACGACGAGGTCGAGTCGCCGCTGCTGGCCGACCTCGCGACCGAGACCGTCGGCGAGGAGTGGCGCGTGCTCCACGTCGCGCTCACCCGGGCCGAGAACCACCTGTTCGTCTTCGGGAGCGAGTACGACTACGACGGCGACGAGGACGAACTCGGCTGTGCGACCGCCGACGCCTGCCTCTCCGACGACATCGAGTGGTCGGTCGCCGGCGAGCGGATGGAGCTGTGGTCGTCGCTCCGCGCGAGCTTCGAGCGGGTGCGTGAGACCTATCCCGAGACCGTCGTCGACCGAACCGACGAACTCGCGGCCGCGGCCAGCGTCGATCCGGGGACGATCACCTACTACGCCGGCTACGACGACCGGTACGTCGAACCCCTCGAGACGCGGGACGCGATTCGGACGGTCCACCGACTGGGGCGGCTGCTCCGCGGGGAAACGCTGTTGGCGGCCGCCGACGCGGCGAGTCACGGACTCGAGACCGCCGGGAGCGATTGGTGTGACGGAAACAGTGCGGCCGGCCAGACCGGTGCGAACGGCGAGGCGGATCCGGGTCGGCAGGTCCCGACCGGTCGCCGGCTCTCCGCGCTGACGACCGACACCGTTCGGTTCCCCGTCGAAACGCTCGCGAACGCGACGACGCTGCCGGTCGCGCTCCGCCACAGCTACACCGCGCTCGAGACCCACGACACCTGTCCGCGAAAGCACTACCTCGATCACGTCGTGCGGGCGTTCGACGATCCGACGGCGGGCGTCGACGGAACGACGACTCGGCCGGAGACGCACACGTCGACGACGGACGCGGCGGAGACGGACGCAGCGACGGCGGATCACCCGCTCGAGTCCGGCTCCCGGCTCGTCGGCACCGTCTTCCACGACGTCGCGGAGGAGGCGTTCTACCGCGAGTACCGGACCCGCGAGGCGTGGCGCGAGGCCGCCGTCCGCCAGCTCACCGCGCGGGACTTACTCGAGTACCGCGAGGGCGTCCTGGACTGTATCGATCGCTTCTTCGAGGCCGCCGCGGCCGACTACGACGCGCCGGTCGCCGACTGGGAGCCGGTGGCCGCGGAGTTGCCCTTCTCGCTCGAGGCGGTCACCGACGTGACCGGCGACGTCGTGGGCTATATCGACTCGATTCGGCGGACGCCCGACGGCGAGCTGGCGGTGCTCGACTACAAGGCGACGGCCGAGCGGATCGCACCGGCCGACGCCACGCAGCTGGCGCTGTACGCCCGCGCCTGCGAACAGCGGTTCGACGAGCCGGTGTCGGCGGTCGGCTACGTCTACGTGAGCGAGGCCGCCGGGCCGCGCGTCGACCTGCTCGACGCGGACGAGCTTCCCCCGTGGCCGGCCGTTCGCGAGCGGCTCGCGGCGGTCGACGATCCCTCCTTCGAGGAGACGACGCCGGGCGACCACTGCCGGCACTGTCCCCACCGATCGCTCGGCTGCGGGCCCGACGACCTCGAGACCTCGAGCGACGACTGACTGCGGAGGGCGATCGACTCTATTGGGATTCTCTGATTCGGCGGCGATCGACTCGAACTGAGCGACGGGATTGGTAGCCGGCGCCGACCCGCGACGCGGTCACAGCGACATGAGGACGACCGCGAGCACGGCGAAGGCGATCCCCAGCCCCTTCCTGACCGTCAGAGACTCCTCGAGGACGACGATCCCGATGACGGAACTGATCGCGATGAACAGGCCGTAGATCGGAACGACGACGCTCACCGGACCGAGCGCGAGCGCCCGGTAGTAGGCCAGCAGGCCGACGGCGAGGAACGCGCCCCAGACCGCGATGTAGGGCGCTTTCGGGTGTGAGAGGTACCGCCACGGCGACGTTCCCCGGTAGGCCATCAGCGCGCCGATCAGCACGGTCATGAGTCCGTTCGACAGGAAGACCGCGGTCGTGCTCGGGATCGACTCCATCGCGATCTTCAGCAGGGGCGCGACCAGACTGTACGTCGCGAACGCCAGCAGGGACAGGACGAGGTAGTTGCGCTTCACTGCTCACCACCCGCGCTACAGACGATCGCGAGGACCGCGCAGCCGATGCCGGCCGCTCGAGTCAGCGTCAGCGTCTCGTCGAGAAACAGGATGCCGATGACCGAACTGCCGACGATAAAGAGTCCGTAAATCGGAACGACGACGCTCACCGGGCCGGCCTCGAGCGCGGCCGTGTACGCCAGGATGCCGACCGTCAGGAAGACGCCGCCGGCGTAGACGTAGCCCGCGCCGGCCGAGGTCGCGAGGGACGGATCGGCGGTGCCCGTGGCGACCATCACGACGGTCGCGATCGCGAGGAAGACGAGCGTCGCGAGAAACAGCCCCGGCGCCGCCGGGACGTCCTCCGTGACGTAACTCGTCAGCGGCGCGACCGCGGAGTACGCCAGGAGCGCGACGAGAACCCACACCAGATACTCCATACGGATGCTCGGGGGGAGACACCTTAACGGCTGTCGAAGGCGGCGAGGATTCCCGGGAAGATGACAACGGATGAATGCGATCGCGTGGCATAGTACGCGTCCGCCAACGGGCGGAGCATCGGACGGCGGGCCCGTTCGCTCGAGTGCGGGCGCTTTATCCCGACCGGGTCGAACGATGCCGTATGACCGAGACGACGCTGTGTTTTCCGCTGCGGAGCCGCGACGTCGACGGCGGTGCGGCGGGCGACGGCGAACCGACCGGGACCGACGAGGTGCTCCTGATCGAGAAACGCCGGGGGCTCGGCGCGGGCTGGTACAACGGCCCCGGCGGCAAACTCGAGGCCGGCGAGACGCCCCGCGAGTGTGCGGTCCGCGAGACCCGCGAGGAAGTCGGCCTCGAGGTCGATCCCGCGGCCCTCGAGAAGGCGGGCGAACTCGAGTTCGTGCTCGACGGGACGGAACACACGTTCTGTCACGTCTATCGGACGCGATCGTTCGCCGGCGAGCCGACCGCCAGCGAGGAGGCCCGGCCGGAGTGGATCCCCGTCGGCGAGGTGCCCTACGACCGGATGTGGGACGACGACTACCTCTGGCTGCCGGGCGTCCTCGAGGGGCGGACGGTCGCCGGCGAGTTCCGGTTCGAGGGTGGCACGCCGCTCGACGAAGCCGACTTCGTCGATCACGACCTCGAGTGGGACGTCGACCTCGAGGCGAATTCCGACGACCGAAACCCGTGACTCGACGGCCGGCGTCCGTGGCCGGTCGATCGTCGCTCCGACCGGATTCTCCCCTCGAAATGATATCGAACCAGTCTTTCTCGGAAAACTGTACTTCTACCAGAGGTGGGCTGTAATCACTACGGACGATACGGACCCCGACTTGAGTACCGCCTGATTACTCTTCTATCCGCTCGTGGACGGTCGACCCGAGAATATGACCGAGACGACGCCTCGGCGGACGTTCGTCGCAGCGGTTGTCGGCACCGTGGGCGCGCTCGCGGGCTGTCTGGGCGAGACCCACGAGGACAGCGAGGAGAGCACCGAGAACGGAATCTTCCGAGACACCGACTCGAGCCAGTCCGCTGACGGAAGCGACGCGAACGAGGCGACGGACGACGGGGACGATGATGGCTCCGACGAGAGCGATGACGGCGAGGACGGGAGCGATGACGGCGGAGAGACGGACGGCGCGGACGGGGACGACGGCCCCGACGAAGCGACCGAATCGGAGAGCGACGGCGGTGCGGATGAAGACGACGCTGACGACGGATCGGACGAGGATGACGGCGAGGCGGACGAAGAGGGAGACGACGATGAGGGAGACGATAGCAGTGCGGACGAAGACGAGAACGATACCAGCGAGGACGATTCGGACGAAGACGGTGGCGAAGAGACGAACGCTGAAGACGACGACGGCGATGGCGGGAGCGGTTCGGAAGACGACGACGGGAGCGACGGTGATGGCGAGAGCGGTTCGGAAGACGACGGGGGCGACGGCGAGACGAGCGACGACACTGACGCGGAGCCCACGGACGACGGCGGATCATCGGACGAGGAGACGGATGACGGAGACGGATCGTCTGACGACGACGGGTCGTCCGAAACGGACGATGGAGACGGATCATCTGACGATGGGGACGACACAGATGAAGGGGACGGCACAGACGATGGAGACAGCACAGACGATGGGGAGAATACGGACGACGAAACCGACGACGGAGAAGACTCGAACGACTCCGGGTAGTCAGCACGTCACCCCGGTGCGATCGGCGTTTACGGCTTCAGCACGACTTTCCCGGAACTCTTGCGGTCCTCGATGTACTGGTGGGCCTCGGCGGCGTCCTCGAGCGCGAACGACTCGCCGAGGATCACCTCGAGGTCGCCGCTGGTCAACCCCTCGGTGAGATCGGGAACGGCCGCCATGACCGTACTCGGGTCGTGAACGGAGGCCTGACCGAGGTGGAATCCTTTGACCGTCTTGTTCTCGAAGAGCAGGCGTCGGTTCTGGACCTCGGCGGGGACGCCGCTGGCGACGCCGAAGGTGACCATCCGGCCGAAGTGGGCCATCGCGTCGAGGCTGCGCTCGAAGACGTCGTCGCCGACGCTCTCGAGGACGAGGTCGACGCCCTCGCCGTCCGTTTCGTCGTCGACGACGTCGCGGAAGTCCGTCTCCGTGTAGTTGATCGGGTGGTCACAGCCCAGGTCGGCGGCGAGATCCAGCTTCTCCCGGGTGCTCGCGGTTCCGAAGACCTCCGCGCCGTGGTTCGAGGCGAGTTGCACGGCGGCCGTCCCGACCCCGCCCGCGGCGGCCTGGATCAGGACCGATTCGTCCTCCTCGAGGCCGCCCCACTCGAACAGACAGCAGTGAGCGGTGAGAAACTGGACGGGGAAGCCGGCGGCCTCCTCGAGGCTCATCCCCTCCGGAACGGGGAAGAGCATCTGCGCGTTCGCGACCGCGTACTCGGCGTAGCCGCCGGTGTTCAGCATCGCGACGACGCGATCGCCCTCGGAGACGTCGTCGACGCCCTCGCCGACCGCGTCGACCGTCCCCGCGGCCTCCATCCCGGGGACGTAGGGCGCGTCGGGACCGTCCGGATAGACCCCGCGGCGCTGCATGATGTCCGCGAAGTTGATCCCCGCCGCCTCGACCTCGATGCGGACCTCGCCCGCGTTCGGCTCCGGCAGGTCTGCGTCGACGACCTCGAGCGCGTCGCTGTCGCCGTACTCGGTGACTTCGATCGCTTTCATACCGAATGCGTGTACCGGCGTCGCACACATAACGCTGTCAGAACCGGACGAAACCGAGGGAGCGTTCATCGTCGTCGAGCGGGAAACGAACCGAGACGGTTGCGACTGCCACGAGCGGGTTCAACTGGGCAGCCGTCCTACGACGGCCATGTCGACCGTCGGCTCCGTCGTCGCTCTCGCGAGGGATCGGAATCTCACGTTTCTGGCCGCGGGGATCGCCTACTACGCGTTCGTCTCGACGATACCGTTGCTGCTGCTCGCCGTGACGATCGCCTCGTTCGTCGGGGGACAAGCGCTGGCCGATCGCGTGGCCAGCATGCTCAGTCAGCAACTGTCGTCTTCGGGACAGCAGATGGTGTCGCGGGCGCTGACCGACCCGTCCGGCCGGGCGGCCGCGTCCGTGGTCGGGTTCCTCGCGCTGGCGTGGAGCGCCCTGAAGCTCTTTCGCGGTCTCGACCAGGCGTTCGACGAGGTGTACGCGGGCGCGGTCGACGCGTCGCTCCTGGGCCAGATCCGGGACGCCATCGTCGTCCTCGTCGGGATCGCACTCGCCGTCGCGCTCGTCGTCGCCGTCGGCGTTGCGCTCTCGATACTGCGCCTGCAATTCCCGTTCGCCAACGCGGTCGGAACGCTCGTACTGATCGTCGTACTGACGATCGCGTTTCTGCCGATATACTACGTGCTTCCGCCGGTGAGCGTCTCGATATCGGAAGTGTTCCCGGGCACAATCATCGCCGCGATCGGCTGGGTACTCCTGCAGGTCGGGTTCCGGATCTACGCGGCCAACGCCGGCCAATACGCGGCCTACGGCGTGATCGGCGCCGTCCTGCTCTTCGTCACGTGGCTCTACTTCGGCGGCGTCGTGATACTGCTTGGCGCGGCGGTAAACGCCGTCCGCCGGGGAGCGACGGCGGAGACGAGGTAGGTTCGAGACCGCCGCCGGAAACTCGCGCTCCGTCTCGGATTCGAGCGCCACCGAGCGTCCGGCCTTCGCATGGTTTAAGACCGCGCTGACTGGATGACGTACCAATGAGCGACGAGAGCCAGGAACTCGGAATCACCGAGTCGAAATCGCACAAACCCGGCGAGTGGTACGCCGAAGTCGTCCAGAAGGCCAACCTCGCGGACTACGCGCCGATGGGCGGATTCATCGTCACCAAGCCCCGCGGCTACGCGCTGTGGGAGGGTATTCAGAACGCGCTCGACGGCTGGTTCAAGGAGACCGGCGTCGACAACGTCTACTTCCCGCTGTTTATCCCCGAGTCCTTCCTTGAGCGCGAGAAGGACGTCGTCGAGGGGTTCGACCCCGAGGTCGCCTGGGTGACCCAGGGCGGCCACGAGGAACTCGAGGAGCGGCTGGCGGTCCGGCCGACCAGCGAGTCGATCATCGCGCCCTTCATGGCCGACTGGACGCGCAGCCACCGCGACCTGCCGCTGCGCCTGAACCAGTGGTGTTCGGTCGTCCGGTGGGAGGCCACCGAGACCAAGCCCTTCTTCCGGACGAAGGAGTTCATGTGGCAGGAAGGCCACACCGCCCACGCCTCTGACGAGGGCGCCTGGGACGAGGTCTGGACCCGACTGGGCCAGTACGAACGCCTCTACGAGGACGTGCTCGCGATCCCGGTGCTGCGCGGAAAGAAGCCCGAGCACGACAAGTTCCCCGGCGCGGACACGACGACGACCGTCGAGGCCCTGATGCCCGACGGGAAGTCCGTCCAGGGCGGCACCAGCCACAACCTCGGCCAGAGCTTCGCCGAGGCGTTCGACATCACCTTCGCCGACGAGGACGAGGAAGAACGGACGGCCTACACCACCTCGTGGGGCGTCTCCTGGCGCGCGATCGGGGCGCTCATCATGACCCACTCCGACGACCAGGGGCTCGTGCTCCCGCCGACGATCGCGCCCACGCAGGTCGCCATCGTCCCCATCTGGCAGGAGGACACCAAAGAAGACGTCCTCGAGTACTCCGAGAACATCGCCGACGACCTCGAGGACGCCGGCTTCCGCGTCGAACTCGACGACCGCGACGAGCGCAATCCCGGCTTCAAGTTCAACGAGCACGAGCTCAACGGCGTGCCGCTGCGACTCGAGATCGGCCCCTACGAGGTCGAAGACGAGGAGGTCACGATGGTCCACCGGCCGGACAACGAGGAGTCCGTCGAGGACCGCGACGAAATCGTCGAGAGCGTCGACGAGCACCTCGACGAGATCTACGACAAGCTCTACGAGACGGCCGAGGAGAACCTAGAAGAGAACATCCGCGAGGCCCACAGCCCCGAGGAGATCCTCGGAACGATCGGCAAACACGGCGGCTACGTGAAGACGCCGTGGTGCGGCGACGAGGCCTGCGAGGAGGCCATCAAGGAGAAGATCGCCGCCGAGATCGTCATGCAACCGCTCGAAGACGCGGGCGGGCAGTCGAGCGGCGAGGTGCCCGAACCCGAGCACGACGAGTGCGGCGTCTGCGGCGACCCCGCCGACGAGATCGCCTACTTCGCGAAGTCGTACTGATCGCCGGTCAGGTCGTTTCGCCGTCCGCTTCGGGCTGTTACTCACGTTTCTCTCGGACGAGATACTCTCGTCGACTCGAGGCAGCACTCGGTTCTCGATCCGCAGTCGGCGCAAGTGGGTTCGGTAGCGGGACTGCCGCGAATAGCGAACCGGTATAGCCACCCGAACCTAACTCTTTAACCGAATCTTCCTTACGGAAAGAGTGTGTACGAAGGGATGTGGTGTTCACTCTGGTGGGTGAGCACTACGTGCCTCTGACACTGCTGCCCTGCCCGGGCAGCGATCCTTTCCCGCTCGAGAACGTCGCTTTTCGAAGACAGTAGCCGCTTTGTAGAGACGGGTTTCGCGCACCAATTTCGGCGTTGAACGACCGGAACGCATCCTCAGCGACGGATTGAGCTGATCAATTATGATACTTGTATAGTATGGCCATAGACCTTATATCCGGTTATATGTGTTTATAATACACTTAGCCATAATGGATCAATCTCTTATAGCAGTTCTCGTAATGAGGGTGTATGACACAGCCACAGATAGCGTCATCCGCCGAGCGTTCGCGGGGGCTCGTAGACCCCGCGGACGAGCGGTCGAACTGCGGCGTCGGCGTCGTCATGGACCTCGATGGGGATGGGGGACACGACGTCGTCGCCGACGGACTAGAACTACTCGTCAACCTCGAACATCGCGGGACCACCGGCGCGGAGAAGAACACCGGCGACGGCGCGGGTATCATGCTGCAGCGACCTGACGCCTTCTTCGAGGACGTTCTCGAGACCGATCTCCCCGAACTCTATGCCGTCGGATCGCTCTTTCTGCCCCGAGACGACGCGGCCCGGGCGGCGCTCGTCTCGCTCGTCGAGGACTCGCTTTCGACCTACGATCTGGAGGTTCTCGAGTGGCGCGACGTCCCGACGGATAACGCGGAGCTCGGGAAGACCGCCGTCGACTCCGAACCGGACGTCCGGCAGGTCGTCGTCGCTCCCGAGGACGACATCGATCAGGAGACGTTCGATCGGCGCCTCTACGTCGGTCGCCGAGCCCTCGAGAACGCCGTTGAGCAACGTGCTCAACGAGCCTCCGCTCGCGATGCTCGCGGAAACGCCGTCGAGGACGTCGATCCGAAGTACTACGAGCGCTTCTACGTCGTCTCGCTCGATTCGAAGACGATCGTCTACAAGGGGCTACTGAAGAGCGTTCAGGTCCCCACCTACTATCCCGACCTGACCGACGAGCGCATGGAGTCGACGTTCGTGATGGTCCACGAACGGTTCTCGACGAACACGCTCGGCGCCTGGCACCTCGCCCACCCCTACCGGAACATCATCCACAACGGCGAGTTCAACACCATTCAGGGCAACATCAACTGGATGCGAGCCCGCGAGACCGACATCGAGAGCGAGGTACTCGAGGATCTCGAGGCGGTCAAGCCGATCATCGACGACCCGGATCAGTCCGACACCGCGAGCGTCGATAACGCCCTCGAACTGCTGATGCAGGACGGGCGCGACCTCGCGCACGCCCTACGGATGCTCGTCCCCGAGGCCTGGCGCGGCGACGACGCGATGGACCCGGATCGGAAGGACTGGTACGACTTCCACGCCTCGCTCGTCGAGCCGTGGGACGGCCCCGCGCTGGTCGCGGCGACCGACGGCGAACGCGTCGGCGCCGTCCTCGACCGCAACGGTCTGCGTCCCTGCCGGTACGACGTCACGTCCGACAACCGCCTGATCATGGCCAGCGAGGCCGGCGCCCTCGACACCGACCCCGAAAACATCGAGGAGCGAGGCCGCCTCCAGCCCGGACAGCTGTTCCTCGCCGACCCCAACGAGGGGCGTGTCATCCCCGACGAGGAGGTCTTCGACGACCTCACCGACGACCGCTACGGCGAGTGGGTCGAGCAGGAGCAGGTCCACCTCGACGACATCCGGACGACCGACGACAGCGCGCCCCGGCAGTCGGTCGACGACCTCCGCGACTACCAGGCCGCCTTCGGCTACACCCACGACGAACTCGAGAACCTGATCGAGCCGATGATGCAGAAGGGGAAGGATCCCGTCGGCTCGATGGGCGACGACACGCCGCTGTCGGTTCTGACGGAGTTCAACCGACCGCTGTTCTCTTACTTCAAGCAGCTGTTCGCGCAGGTCACCAACCCGCCGCTGGACTACATCCGCGAGGAACTCGTCACCTCGATGGAGTCGCGGCTCGGCTACCAGCGCAACCTGCTCGACGAGTCCCCCGAGCACGCCCGCCAGCTCGTGCTCGACTCGCCGATCCTGACCGACGCCGAACTCGAGTCGATCCGCGACTGCGAGGCCAACGGCATCACGGCCGCGACGATCGACATCACCTACGAGCCCGAACGCGAGGAGCCGGGCGACGACCTCCGCGACGCGATCGAACGCGTCCGCGAGGACGCCGTCGAAGCGATCGAGGACGGACACGACGTGATCGTCCTGTCCGACCGAAGCGTCGACGAGGATCGGGTCGCGATCCCGAGCCTGCTGGCGACGGGCGGCGTCCACCACCACCTCGTTCGCAACGGGCTGCGCAACCACGTCGGCCTCGTCGTCGAATCGGCCGACCCGCGCACCGTCCACCAGTTCGCGACGCTGGTCGGCTACGGTGCCGGTGCGGTCAACCCGTACCTCGCCTACCAGACCATCGCGGACATCACCGCGGGCGAGGACGGCGCGGACACCGAGGTCGCCATCGACGCCTACGTCGGCGCCGTCGAGGACGGCCTGTTGAAGATCATGGCCAAGATGGGGATCTCGACGGTCGAGAGCTACCAGGGCGCCCAGATCTTCGAGGCCGTCGGGCTCGATAGCGACCTCGTCGCGGAGTACTTCGAGGGCACCGAGAACCGCACCGAAGGGATCGGCCTCCCCGAGATCGAGGCCGATCTCCGCGAGCGCCACGAGACCGCCTTCGTCGACGAGGACGATCCGAACCTCCAGCGACAGGGCGAGTTCGAACACCGCTCGGGCGGAATCCACCACCAGTGGAACCCCGACACGGTCGGCGCGCTCCAGCAGTCCGTCCGCTCGAACGACTACGAGCGCTACCAGGAGTTCGCCGAAAAGATCAACGACCAACAGCAGAACCTCCAGACCCTGCGCGGGCTGCTCGAGTTCGATTCCGACCGCGAGTCGATCCCGCTCGAGGACGTCGAGCCGATCAAGGACATCGTCGAGCGGTTCTCGACGGCCGCGATGAGCCTCGGGAGCCTCTCGCCGGAGGCCCACGAGAACAACTCGATCGCGATGAACCGGCTGGGCGGCAAGTCCAACTCCGGCGAGGGCGGCGAGCCCCCGGAGCGGTTCGACACCGAACGCGAGTGTAACGTCAAGCAGGTGGCCTCGGGCCGCTTCGGCGTCACCTCGACGTACCTCTCTTCCGCCGACGAGCTCCAGATCAAGATGGCCCAGGGCTCCAAGCCCGGCGAGGGCGGCCACCTTCCCGGCTCGAAGGTCAACGAGATGATCGCCCACGTCCGCAAGTCCACGCCGGGCGTCGGCCTCATCTCGCCGCCGCCACTGCACGACATCTACTCCATCGAGGACCTCAAACAGCTGATCTTCGACCTCAAGGCGGCAAACGAGGAGGCCGATATCAACGTCAAACTGGTCAGCGAGGCCGGCATCGGCACGGTCGCCGCCGGCGTCGCCAAGGCTAACGCCGACGTGGTCCACATCTCGGGCCACGACGGCGGTACCGGCGCCTCGCCGCGCACCTCGATCAAGAACGCCGGCCTCCCGTGGGAGCTCGGTCTCGCGGAGGCCAACCAGATGCTCTGTGCGACCGGCCTTCGCGACCGCATCCGCGTCTCCGCCGACGGCGGGATGAAGACCGGTCGCGACGTCGCCGTCGCCGCCCTGCTGGGCGCCGAGGAGTACG
Organism: Haloterrigena gelatinilytica; assembly: GCF_013342145.1. Classification (NCBI taxonomy): domain Archaea; kingdom Methanobacteriati; phylum Methanobacteriota; class Halobacteria; order Halobacteriales; family Natrialbaceae; genus Haloterrigena; species Haloterrigena gelatinilytica. Next base: position 4,163,951 of record NZ_JABUQZ010000001.1, read on the forward strand.
TCTTCGGGACCGCCTCGCTGGTCACCGGCGGCTGCGTGATGGCCCGGCAGTGTCACAAGAACACCTGCCCGGTCGGCGTCGCCACCCAGCGCGAGGACCTGCGCAAGCGGTTCCCCGGCGAGCCCGAGCACGTCATCAACTACATGACGTTCATCGCGCAGGAACTGCGCGAGATCATGGCCGAACTCGGCTTCGAGACCCTCGACGAGATGATCGGTCAGGTCGACGTGCTCGAGCAGCGCGACGACGTCGACCACCCGAAGGCCCGCAACGTCGACCTCTCGGAGGTCCTCGCGGACCCCGGCAGCGACGTCCGCCGCAAGATCCGCGAGCAGGACCACGAACTCGAGGAGCAACTCGACCGAGACCTGATCGAGGCCGCGGCCGACGCCATCGAGGAGCAGGAACCGGTCTCGATCGACGCCGAGGTCACGAACGTCGACCGTACCGTCGGCGCGATGCTCTCGAACCGCATCACCAGCCGCTACGGCGAACCCGGACTCCCCGAGGACACCATCACGGTCGACCTCGAGGGCACCGCCGGGCAGAGCTTCGGTGCGTTCCTCGCCAGCGGCGTCTCGATGCACCTCGACGGCAGCGCCAACGACTACGTCGGCAAGGGTCTCTCGGGCGGCAAGATCACGATCCGCACGCCCGAAACGGCCGGCTACGATCCGACGGAGAACATCTCGATCGGCAACGTCGCGCTCTACGGCGCGACCGACGGCCAGCTGTACGTCAACGGCGTCGCCGGCGAGCGCTTCGCCGTCCGCAACTCCGGCGCCAAGGCCGTCGTCGAGGGCGTCGGCGACCACGGCTGCGAGTACATGACCGGCGGCGTCGTCGCCGTGCTCGGCGAGACGGGCAAGAACTTCGCCGCAGGGATGTCCGGCGGCGTCGCCTACGTCTACGACCCCGACGGCGAGTTCGAAGCGAAGGCCAACACCGGCATGGTCTCGCTGCACGACGCCCTCGAGGAGAAAGACGAGCAGATGCTCCGACGACTCGTCGAGAACCACGTCGCCTACACCGGCTCCGAGCGGGGCGAACTCCTGCTCGAGAACTGGGAGCGCGCGCTCGACGCCTTCGTGAAGGTGATGCCCGAGGCCTACCACGAGGCGATCACCGAGCAGGGCAGCGACGACGTCCGCGAGGAACTCCCCGGCGCGCCCGAGGTGTCCGCCGAGGCCGAATCGACCAGCTTCGCGGCGAGCGACGACTGAGCGGTCGCCCGTAATTCGACCGTCCGTTCGTTTTCCGCTGTTTCTGAGGGAACCCGTCCCGCCCGTTCTGAATCTCACTCTCGGCCCAGCGTGTGAAACTCCTCGTTGGGTCGCATATCGGCGAACATCGCCAGCCGATTGCTAAGATTGTAGAACGCGGTCACCGCCGCGATGTCCCAGCGCGCTTCCTCGTCGAACCCCGCCTGACGGAGCGCCTCGAGGTCCTCGCGGTCGACCTCGGTCGGCCGCTCGGTTAGCTTCACGGCGACGTCGAGCATCGTGCGGTGGGCGTCGTTGATATCGGCGGTCCGGTAGTTCGCGACCAGTTGGTCCGCGAGGAGCGGATCCTCGGCGTAGATCCGCACGAGCGCACCGTGGGCGACGTTGCAGTAGTAGCAGTGGTTGACCCCCGAGACGGCGACGACGATCATCTCGATCTCCTCGCGCTCGAGGGCCGTGTCCTCGACGAGGGCGTCGTGGTAGTCGACGAACGCGCGGAAGTGGGAGGGTTTGTACGCCATCGCCGCGAACACGTTGGGCGTGAATCCCGCTCGCTCGGTCTCGTCCGCGATGCGTTCCCTGAGGTCTTCGGGCAGGTTCTCGAGGTCGGGGACCGGAAACCGGTTCATCGCGTCGTCGCGCAGTTCAGGATCGACCTCCTCGGCGTCGCTTTTGGTCATGGACACCACTCCACACGATAGCCCATAAATCGCCGTGTCGACCCGTCGCAGTCGAGAGTTTGAGATAGTGGGCCTACTCGAAACGAAGACGACCGCCCTCAGCGACGGCGGCCGTCCGAATGGTCTCGGCGTCCGACGTGGCGAGGAGGTGCCCCGCACAGTCACAGTCCGAAGCCCCGAAGCCGTCGACCTGTTCGCCCGGTAGCGACGTCGCCAGTTCGCACTCCCGGTCGGCGTCGGGGAACGTAACCGCGGCCTCGAGACGCGTCTCATCGTGTCCGAGCAGGTAGTCGATGTGCCAGTGTCGCGTGTCGCGCTCGCCGCGGGCGAGTTCGCGGTGGCGATCGATTCGAGCGAAGCCGCCGGGACCGAAGGCGCTGCCGACGTAAGCGTAGGTTCCGTCGGCGAAGTCGCGCTCGCCCAGCGCACCGACCTCGAGGGTCGTCGCTCGCGGGACGTCGACGACGAGCACGTAGGTGCCGCTCTCGCTCATAGTCGAGCGTCGGGCGCGAAGCGACAAAAACGAGGTCGGTTCGAAACGCGGTGGGGTCGGATCGACTTGGATCGACTCGAGGCGGACGGAGACGGAAACGGCCGTTAGCGATCGCGATCCTGCTCGTCGTCTCGCGGAACGGGATCGTTCTCGTGGACGTGCCGTCGGCTGCCCATGTCCTCGTCCTCGTGCTGGCTCTGCTGGTGCTCGTCGCCGCCGCCGGGGAGCCCCTGGCTCGACTGGTCGCCGCGGTCGGTCGAGGAGGGCTGATCGCGCTCGCGGTTCCAGTCGCGGTTGTGGCCCTGCTCGCCGCGGTCGTCGGCGCGCCGGGACGCCCGATCGTTCGGGCTCCGGTACTCCCGGTCGAACTCCGGTTCGTCGGTCCAGTCGCCCTGCTCGGAGCGCCGGCTCTGGGGCTGGTGCTCGAGGCCGCCGCCGGACCGATTCTCGGGCTGATACTGTTCGGGAGAGCCGGTATCGCCCCGGTCGCCGGTCCGTTGGCCGCCGCCCTGCTGTGCGCGGCCGGCGCGGGGCTGGCCGCGCTGGCCCTGGTGTTGCTGGCCGCGTTGACCCTGACTCTGCTGGTTGTACTGGCCCTGACCGCGATCGGACTGCTGTCCACGACCTCGTTGGCCGCGCTGGGCGTCGCCCTGCCGGGCCTCGTTACGGCGCTCGTGCCCGCGCTGGAAGCCCTGCTGGCTGCCGCCCTGCTGAGAGGCGTCGCCGTGCCCGCGCTGGCGTCGCTGGTCCTGCTGTTGGCCCCGATCGCCGCGCTCGCGGCGGTCCTGCTGGTTCCGTTGGTCCCGCATCTCCGTCTCGCCGCGGGGCATTCGTTCGTTGGTTCCGCGTTCGCGCCCGCCCCGCTGGTCGGGACGACGCTGCTGGTCGCCCATCTGTTGGGGCTGCTGGTCGCCCATCTGCTGGGGCTGCTGGCCGCCCTGCGGCTGGGACTGCTGGCGCTCGTGACGCGCCTCGCCGCCGTACTGGAGGTTCGACTCCCGAATCGCGTCGGTCTCGAAGCCGCTCTGCTGACCTTGGTGGGACCGGCCGCGCTGGCCCTGTTGTCGTCCCGTCTGCTGGCGTTCTCGCCGCCCGCGCTGTTGACCGCTCGTCTGCTGTCCGCGTTGGCCGCCCGTCTGTTGGCGATTTTGCTGGCCGCCCATTCCCTGGCGACCGCGCTGACCGCCGGTCTGTCGCCGACGCTGTTGACCGCCGGTCTGTTGCTGGCGCTGTTGACCGCGCTGCTCTCGTCGGCCTTCGGGGGGCTGGGACTGGGCGCCGCTCTGTCGCCGGCGCGCTTCGGCGCCGTACTCGAGGTCTGCCTCGTCGCTCACGTCGGGTTCGAACTGGCTCCCGGGCTGGCGCTGTCGTTCGCGGCGGGACTGTTCGTAACCGCCGTGTTGCTCGTACTGCCCGGTTCGCTCGCGGCCCTGTCCCTGTTGGCCGCGCTGTTCGTACCCCTGAGACCCGCGCTGGGGCGACTGTTGTCTTCGCTGCCCGCCCTGTTGTTCGCCCGTTCCCTGACGGGTCTGCTGGCCGCCGCGTTGTCGACCGCCCATTCGTTGGTTCTGCTGGCCGCGCTGGCCTCCCGTCTGTCCGTGCTGCTGCTCACCCATGTGCTGGCGACCCTGCTGGCCGCGCTGTTGGGGCTGCCTCTGCTGGCCGTGCTGTTGGGGCTGACCCTGCTGGCCCTGCCGGCCGCTCCGGCGCTGTTGGTCGCCCATCTGCTGGGGCCGCTGACCCCCCTGTGGCTGGGACTGCTGACGCTCGTGGCGGGCCTCGCCGCCGTACTGGAGGTTCGACTCACGAATCGCGTTGGTTTCGAACCCGCTCTCCTGGCCGCCCTGCTGGCCTCGGCCGCCCCGATTCTGCTGAGGCTGTCCGCGTTGGCCCTGCTGGCCGCCCATCTCGCGGCCCTGCTGGCCGCGCTGCGTTCGCTCGCCGCGGCCGGCCTCCTCGCGGCGACCCCGCTGGCGGTCCCCGCCGGCCGACTGGCGGCCGTAGTCCGGTTCGCCGGCGGTCCCGCGGACGTCTTCCTCCGAACTGTGCCACTCCTCCGAGCGGCCTCGAGAAGCCTCTTCGGAACGGTCTCGGGACGGGCCGTTCGCGCCCGTGTCCTCGCTGCCGCCGCGGCTGTAGAGTCCGTGTAACCAGCCGCGGTCGTCGTGGTGCTGTCGTCCCTCGGACTCGCGATACCGATCGTCTCGCTCGGCGTCGCTCGAGCGGTCGGTGCCTCGGTCTCGTCGGTCGCGGTCGTATCGGTCGTTCATGGCTGTGACTGTGGTGGCGCTGTGGTCGCTCGGTGGTCACTCGTCTCGATTCCTGGCCGTGCGCTACCGGCCGGTCGCGGGCGGGGCCGGCACCGCGGTGCTGTCGACATCGTGTGGTGGACCGCCCGGGCGGATAAAAGGAAAGCGCGCGCTAGCGTGCACGCGCCCGAACGTGTCAGCGCCGCTCCCGGACGCCCTGCATTTCCCGCGACGGCGGGCCGCCGGGCGTCGCCTGTCCGGCGGTCTCCACGACGGACGCGAGGAGGCCCCGAACCGGTTCGTACTCGTAGGTGATCCATTGGGGGAGAAAGCGGGCGCCGGTGAGCTTCCGGACGCCCAGCTGCCGGAGTCGCGTATCCGGCTCGAGGTGATCGGCCAGCCGCAGGTCGACGACGCCGTCGAAGATCGATTCGTCAATTGCGACGCCCTCGTCGCCGGCCGTCCTGCCGCCGAAGATCGGCACGTACCGCGCCTTGCAGACCGTCGCCCGCGTTTCCGTGACGAACTCGTGGACGTGATCCGTCTCGAGGCCGCGAGCGAGTTCGCTCAGCGAATCGATCGCGACCAGCCCGGTCTCGGTCATCTCGAGGTCGTCGAGCGCCGCGTTCAGCTCCCGCAGGATCGGCTCGACGTCGGTCGGCTCCTCGATCGGGACGATCGAGTCGGCGGCGGCCTCGCCGACGAACTCGATCCACTCGCCGCGGTGGTCGCGGAACGCGTCGGGGTCGGCGAGCCGGCGAGTGAAGCAGTCGACGAGTCGGAGACGGTCGTCCTCGAGGGCCGGCAGGACGTTCCAGCCGTTCTCGAAGAAGCGCTCGAGGACCGCCGCCGGCGGCGTGGTCGCGGTCAGGATGACGGCCGGTTCGCCGCGCTCGACGGCGCGCCAGACGAGTTCGGTCAGCAGTTCGCTCCGGCGGGTCCCCGCCTCCCCCGACAGACAGACGAACGAATCGGCGGGGACGCCGTTCGGTACCAGTGAGTCGAGGGGCTCGACGCCCGTGACGATGCGCTTGTACGCGCTCGGATCGGGCACCTCGTCTCCCTCCTCGTCGGCTTCGAGACAGGTCGTCGAACAGAACTGCCCGTCGTCGGTCTCTTCGGGTTCGCCGGGGATCGGATAGTGACAGTGGTCGCACTCGAGGGGATACTCGGGAGAGCGCTCCGGCCGCTGTTGTGACGTCATGGATACCGTCGGCTACGACGAACGGGGAAAAAGAACCAGTTCGTTCCGCGAGTGACTTTCGTCCGCGTCGAGTAGTCACTTCCGTCGCGGCGGTCGGCCGGACTCGCCGACGGCGAGCGGCTCTGATCGTCGTCCGGTTCGCCACCGTTTTCCACGCGACCGTCGAGGATCGGATATGGACGACGCACTCGTTATCGGCGGCACGCGCTTCATCGGCCGCCACCTCGTCGAAGAGCTCCTCGAGCACGGCTACGACGTGACGATCCTCAATCGGGGGACTCACGAGAACCCCTTCGCGGACGACGACCGGGTCGACCGCGTCGAGGGCGACCGGACGAACGAAGCGGCCCTCGAGGCGGCCGCGACGACCGTCGACCCGGACGCGGTCTTCGACTGCGTGGCCTACCAGCCCCGGGACGTCCGCGAGGCGACGCGGATCTTCGCGGACTGCGAGGCCTACGTCTACGTCTCCAGCGGCTCGGCCTACGGCCGCGAGGACATTCCCAAGCGGGAGGGCGAGACGCCCCTCGAGCCCTGTACGCCCGACCAGGCGACCGACGACTCGAGCGAGAGCTACGGCAATCGGAAGGCCGAGGGCGACCGGGCCGTCTTCGCGGCCGCCGAGCAGGGAGTGAACGCGATGAGCGTCCGTCCGCCGGTCGTCTACGGCCCTCACGACTACACGGAGCGCCTCGACTGGTGGATCGACCGCGTGAACCGCTTCGACCGCGTCGTCGTCCCCGGCGACGGAACCAACGTCTGGCACCGCGCGTACGTCGAGGACGTCGCCGCCGCGTTGCGGATCGTCGCCGAGCGCGGCGAGCCCGGCGAGGCCTACAACGTCGGCGATCGGCGGCTCGTCACGCTCTCGGAGATGGTCGAACTGATCGCGGACCAACTCGCGACCGACGTCGACATCGTCACCGCCGGCCCGCGCGAACTCGCCGCCGGCGACATCGAACTCGACGACTACGTGCTCTATCGGGACTACCCGCACGTCCTCTCGACGGCGAAACTCGCCGCGCTCGGCTGGGAGGCGACGCCGCCCGCCGAGGCGATGGAACGGGCGGTCGACGCCCACCTCGAGAGCGACCGCGACGGGAGCGAGCACGGGCCCGATCGGGAGGCCGAGGAGCGCGTGCTCGGGATTCTCGATACGTTCTGACGCGTTCTGAGTGCCTGCGAGGATCGGTCACAATCCGTGGTCGCTCCCGCGGATTCCTCGGACGACCGAACCGTCACGCTCGATTCGACAGGAAAAACACATAGCCCGCGGGTGACTCAGAGCGAGTATGTTCGAGAAGTCGACGTGGATTCGCCTGCCGCGCAACGTCGTGGTCGGGCACGGCGTCATCGACCGGGTCGTCGACGTCGTCGACGATCTGCACCTGCAGGGCCGGCCGCTGTTCGTGACCAGTCCGACGCCGAAGGACGTCGCGGCGGACCCGATCGCGGCCGATTTCGAGGCCGCCGGGATCGACCCCGCCGTCGTCACCGTCGAGACGGCGTCCTTCGAGGCCGTCGAGGACGTGATCGAGGCCGCCGAGGCCGCAGAGGCCGCCTACCTGATCGGCATCGGCGGCGGCAAGGCCATCGACATCGCCAAGATGGCCAGCCACCACCTCGAGATGGGCTTTCTGTCGGTGCCGACGGCGGCCAGTCACGACGGCGTCATCAGCAATCGGGGCTCCGTCCCGGACGGCGACACCCGCCACAGCGTCGCGGCCAAGCCGCCGCTGGCGGTCGTCGCCGACACCGAAGTGCTCTCGCAGGCCCCGTGGGAACTGACGACCGCGGGCTGTGCCGACATCATCTCCAACTACACCGCCGTGATGGACTGGCGGCTCGCCAAGCGGCTCAAGGACGTCGAGTACTCCGAGTACGCCGCCGCGCTCTCGGAGATGACCGCCGAGATCTTAGTCGACAACGCCGATCTCATCCGCCCGGGACTCGAGGAGTCGGCCTGGGTCGTCAGCAAGGCGCTGATGTCCTCGGGGGTCGCGATGAGCATCGCCGACTCCTCGCGGCCCGCCAGCGGCGCCGAACACCTCTTCTCGCACCAACTCGACCGGCTGGCGCCCGACGCGGCCCTCCACGGCCACCAGGTCGGCGTCGGCTCGATCATGACCGCCTACTTACACGGCGGCGAGGACGGTATCTGGCGGGACATTCGGGACGCCCTCTCGAGCATCGACGCGCCGACGACCGCCGTCGAACTCGGCATCGACGACGAGACCGTGATCGAGGCGCTGACGACCTGCCACGAGATCCGCGACCGTTACACCATTCTGGGCGACGGGATGAACGAGCGGGCCGCCCTCGAGGTGGCGACGAAAACGGGCGTCATCGACTGATTTGTGGAACGCGGGTCGACTGACATCGGTTGGAGCCGAGGTGAGGGACGGCGATCAGCCCAGATCGGCGCGTTCGAACCGCCAGATACCGAGCACGAGCGGGACGATCAGCCACGCCAGCAAGATGACGACCATCGTCTCGCCCTCGAGGTACCACGGGGTCTCCGCGGCCGACTGCGCCGCCTGTGCGGCCTGATCGGGGAAGACGAGCTCGATCGCTCCGGAGAAGGCCATGATCGGACTCATGAGCGCCTCGATGAAGGTGAGAGCGTTCTGGGAGAGCTCGAGGCCGAGGAGGTCGTTGAGGACCCAGTCGAGCGCGAAGCTCACCATTCTGAAGAGGGCGAGGACGGTCGTCACGAAGAAAAAGCCGATCGTCCCGCCCATCGCCCGCGATCGCGAGGCCGTCGCGGCGGAGATGCCGATCGCGACCGAGACGTACGTTAGGGTAAACAGGATCGTCAGCGCGAGCGCTCCGAGGAACATCTCGACGTCGACCGACGGATACCAGAGGACCCCGAGAACGGCGCCGATCCCGAAGCCGACGAGGATCGATCCCACGACGACGGCCGAACGGGTGAGGAACTTCCCGAGGACGACGTCGCGGCGACTGTTCGGAATCGAGAGCATATACTTGATGCTCCCGGACTCGCGTTCGCCGGCGATGGCCAGATAGGCGGTCACGAGCGCGACGAGGGTGAGGATCATCGCCCCGTTGCCGGTCAGTCCGGTCAGCGCGTAGTAGAACTCGGGGTTCTCAGTGTTATTCTGACCGAAGTAGAACATCAACACCGCGATGAGCACGTAGAGGCTGGAGACGAACCAGACGATCTTGGCTCGCCGAACGTCGAGGAAGTCCTTCTTCGCGACGGCCAACGTGCTCATGCCGACACCTCCGGCGCCGGTATCTCGGCCTCGTCTCCGTCTGCCGCGCGCTCGCCGTTCGTGTAGGTGTTGAACAGCTGCTCGAGCGAGGTGTCCTCGGAGATGATGTCTTCGACGGTCGTCGTCGCGGCGACGCGCTCGACGACGTCGACCTTGACCGAGGGGTCGGCGCAGGTCGCCGTGATCGTCGTCCCCTCGACGCTGACCGAGCGGACGCCCTCGACTCGTTCGAGGGCGAGCGAGTCGGGCACCGTCGCGACCTCGAGCGAGATCGGCGCGCCGAGGTCGAGGTCGCCCTGCAGGTCGTCGAGCGTGCCGGTCGCGACCAGATTCCCGTCGTTCATGATTCCGATCCGGTCGCAGACGGCCTCGACCTCGCCGAGGATGTGACTCGAGAAGAAGACCGTTGTACCGCGGTCGGCCTCCTGCTGGATGATCTCGCGCATCTCCTGCATTCCCGTGGGGTCGAGTCCCGAAGAGGGTTCGTCGAGGATGAGGAGGTCGGGGTCGCCGACCAGCGCCATGCCGAAGCCCAGTCGCTGGGTCATCCCCTTCGAGTAGCCGCCGGCGGCTCGATCGCCGTCTTCGCTGGTGAGTCCGACCCGCTCTAAGAGGGCGTCCGGGTCGTCGTCGGTTCCCTTGGTATCGATGACCCACTGGAGGTGTTCGCGCGCGGTGAGTCGGTCGTAGACGCTCGCGCCTTCGGGGAGGACGCCGATTCGGTGGCGGATCTCGTCGGTGTCGTCTTGCGCGTCGAGTCCGAGCACCGTCGCGGTTCCGTCGGAGGGGCGAACGAAGTCCAACAGCATGTTGATCGTCGTCGACTTCCCGGCGCCGTTCGGGCCGAGGAAGCCGAAGACTTCGCCGTCTTCGACGGTCAGGTCGAGGCCGTCGACCGCGAGGACGTCCTCGCCGTACCGTTTGGTCAGGGCGGCTGTTTTGATAGCTGTCATACATGTATTTCCCGACCGCTGAAATGTAAGCCTTGCTCAGTGAATAGATAACTAGTAACAGATTTTTTGCGATGATACACTCGGTGAACCGGCTCCGTCTCGAGTCGCTCAGACGTGGTCGTCGAGGAAGTCGGCGATTTCGGAGTAGGCCTCGATGCGGTTCTCGAGCTTCGAGAAGCCGTGGCCTTCGTCCTCGAAGATCAGCTTGCGGACGGGGACGCCCTGCGCTTCGGCTTTCTCGGCGATCTGTTCGGCCTCGCCGACGGGGACGCGGGGATCGTTCTCGCCGTGGAGGACGAACAGCGGCGCCTCGATGTTCTCGATGTTGTTCGTCGGCGAGATTTCCTCGAGGAACTCGCGATCATCCGCGAGCGAGCCGTACTCGGCCTCGCGGAGTTCCCGGCGCCAATCTCCCGTGTTCTCGAGAAACGTGACGAAGTTGGCGATGCCGACGACGTCGACGCCGGCGGCCCAGAGGTCGGGGTACTCGGTCAGCGCCGCGAGGACCATGAAGCCGCCGTAGGAACCGCCCTTGGCGGCGATCCGGTCGGGGTCGACCGCGGGGTGCTCTTGCAGCCACTCGACGCACGCTTCGATGTCCGCGACGGAGTCCATCCGCTTCTCGACGTCGTCGAGGGCGGCGTAGTCGGCGCCGTAGCCCGACGAGCCCCGGACGTTGGGCTCGAAGTAGGCGTAGCCCCGGTCGAGGAAGTACTGTTTGACGGACGAGAAGGAGGGCCGACGTTGGCTCTCCGGACCGCCGTGGATGTCGACGATGACGGGCGTATTCCCTTCCTCGGAGTCCTCGGGGAGCGTGAAGAAGCCCGGAACCTCGAGTCCGTCGAAGCTCTCGACGTGGACCAGTTCGGAGTCGTCGAACGATTCGGTGGGGATGCCCGCCGTCGGCGCGCTCGTCCACTGCTCGGTCTCGCCGCTCTCGACGTCGACGACGAAGACGTTCGTGTTGACCGCGTCGCCGGTCGTCGACAGCGCGAAGCGCTCGGCGTCGGGATCGAAGCTCACGCCGCCGGAGATGCCGCCCGGGAGGTCGGGTTCGGGGAAGGTCTCGAACGCGGTGGGATCGCTCCCGTCGAATTCGCCCACGGTCAGGTCAGTGTAGCCCTCCACGTTTCGGGAGTAGACGAACCGGCCCGTCTCGTCGTCCAGCGCGATGCCGCCGACGTTCCACCCGTCTCCGTCGGCGACCGTCTCGAGAGTTCCGGTCTCGAGGTCGAGGTAGGCGAGATAGAGCGTGTCGGCGTCGCCCTCGTCGGTGACGAGGTAGATCCCCTCACCGTCCGGGGTCCAACTGGCGCTCTGGTAGCGGACGTCGCCCTCGTGGGGCGTGAGGTGCTCGAGGTCGGACTCGTCGGCTGCGAGGTCGAGCACGTACAGATCCTGGTCGAAGTTCGAGTAGGCCCGCGAGACCAGCAGCCGAGAGTCGTCGGGGCTCCAGCCGGACAGCGAGAGCCAGCCGTCGCCCTCGTAGACGAGTTTGGCCTCGTCTCCGCGCTCGTCGCGGCTCTGCACGTAGATGTCGAAGACCGACTCGTCGCGGCGGTTGGAGGCGAAGGCGAACCGCTCGCCGTCGTGGCTCCAGCCGCCCCACCGGTGTTTGGCGTCGGGCATCGCCGTCAGGTTCTCGATCTCGCCCGTCTCGGCGTCGAGTCTGAAGAGCTGGGCGCGCTCGTTGCCGCCCTCGTCCATCCCGAAGATCAGTTCCGGCCGCTCGGGCGACCACGAGGCGAAGGTCACCCGTTCGTCGTAGAAGGTCCGCTGCTCGGGCCACGCGCGGGCTTCGTCGAGGGTCCAGACCTGGGGCGTCCCGGTCGTGTTCATCAGGAAAGAGAGCCGCTCGCCGTCCGGACCGAAGGAGGTCCCGTAGGCGCTTCGAATATTGAGGTAGCGTTCGATGTCGTAGCTGCCCATACACGGGGATGACGCCTCGAGTGGGTAGTGGTTTGGGTTGAGGCGATGCCGTTGCCGGGGATCGACGAGCCCCGACCGCCCGCCGCCGGTCGCAGTCGAGAGCGATCGCGCGTCGAACCGCGTTGTCCCAAATCGGTTCGGCATCGTAACGCGGCTAGGGTGATCTTACAGCGGCGAGCGATCGAGTCCCGCGGACGAAACGATCGATTCCGGCGTCTGCGACGCGCACGCCCGCGCAGAGCGCCGTTCGACTCGGCGAATCGGTGCCTGATCGCAACGCGTAACAAACTGCCTCGAGCCGAAAGCCTGCGATACGATGCAAGATACTGGGGGCGAACCCGACGGCGGCGAGCGCGTCTCGACCGGCGCGGTCCTCGCGATGGTGGTCGTCGTGCTCGTCGCGTTCGGGCTGACGATCGCCGCGATCGGCGTCGGGTTTTCGACCGGCGAGTCGGAGGCCACCGACAGCGAGGAGTCGGTCGATATCGACGGGCTCGAGGACGACGGGGCTGCGGCCGAGGAAGCAGAGGACGCCGCGGCCAACGACGCTCCGGACCGAGACGAGGGCGCTGACGGAAACGTTTCGGACGGCGAGAACGATTCGGACGACGGGAACGACTCGAGCGAGAGCGAGTCGGACGGCAGTGATATCGACGACGAGGACGGTGAAAACGAGGAGAACGATTCGGGAGACGAAGGCAGCGAAGGCGATGAGAACGGCGGGGAAGACGAGACGGACGATGCGGACGGTGGGTCTGGCAACGAGACGGACAATAACGAGACCGACACGGATGGTGACGAGTCGGACGAGGACGCTGAAGCCGGCGACGGAGACGGTGCTGACGACGAAAACGACACGGCCGGTGAATCCGAGTCGGCGGAGGACGACAGTTCGGAAGACGCGGCGACCCCGGCGGAAGGCGACGGCGACGACGGGAGTTCCATCGTCGATCGAATCACCGGCCTCTTCAGCGACGTGCTCCCGGTCGGTGACGGCGAGTGATCGGTTCGAAACGGCTCGACGGCTCAGCGTCCGACCCGGCTCGTGTTATTCGTCTCTCGTTCCGGAGCAGTACGCGATCGTCTCTCGCGAGAGCCGCTCGGCTCGCGGGACTCGAGCCGCACCGACGTCACCTCGCGACGAGCGTCGGTGCGTCAACGGGACGAAAAAAGTGACTTTATAGCCGGGGGGTGCGTGGCGACCGAGTATGCGAATCGCGTTCGTCTCGCTCGAAACGGTACACCACCGCGATACCGAGACGAACCGGCGCCTCCAGTCGACGCTTGAACTCTTAGGCGACGCGGGCCACGACGTCCACCTGTTCTGTGCGCGATTTTGGGACGGCGACTCGCCGACGCTCGAGCGCGACGACGTCACCTACCGGGCCGTCACGGACGACCCCGACGCCCGGCGCTCGTTTTGCCTGCGGCTCCCGTTCGACCTCGGGGCGGCCGGACCGGATATCGTCCACGCGAACGCACGGCCGCCGACCGCGCTGCTGGCGGCCGGCTGGGGGGCGCGGCTCGCGCGGGCGCCGCTGGTCGCCGAGTGGTACGGCGACGGCGGCGTCGACGACGATCGGTGGACCAGACGGGCGACGGGACGGGCCGATCGGATCGTCGCGCCCTCGGAGCTCGTCGCCACGTGGGTCCGCGAACGCGGCGCCGACGGCGACCGCGTCGAGACGGTACCCAACCCGATCGACCTCGAGCGCGTTCGGGACGTGACGCCAGACGATCGCGTCGACGTGGTCTACGCCCGGCGGCTCGACGAGGGGGCGAACTTAGAGAGCGTCCTGCTCGGGCTGGCGGAACTCCGCGGTCGCGACTGGACCGCGACCGTGATCGGCGACGGGCCCGAACGCGAGGCCTACGAGCGACTCGCGAGGGACCTCCGGATCGAAGACCGGCTCTCCTTCGTCGGCGACTGCTCGCTCGAGGAGCGGATCGCGGCCTACCGCGGGGCCCACGTCTTCGCGCAGACGGCCGAACACTGCGTGTTTCCCACGGAGATGCTGTGGGCGCTGGCCGCCGGCTGCGTCGGCATCGTCGAGTACCACGTCGACTCGAGCGCCCACGAACTCGTCGAGGGGTGGGAGCGGGGGTTCCGGACGACCAGCGAGGACGAACTCGCCGACGCCATCCTCTCGGCCGGCGACCTCGAACACCGGACGTTCGACGACCGGTTCGCCGACTACGACCGCTCGGCGGTCGCCGAGCGATACCTCGAGCAGTACCGGACGCTTCGGGAGGAGTACGGGCTGTTGTAGGCGGTCGCCGTCGTTCTCGACGGACGGTCCTCGTTGACGCGGGATCGACTCGATCTCGAGACGGCCGCGGCGCTGGCGAATCGCACCAGATCAGACCGTAAGCGGCAGGAGGAGAGCGGGTAGACGTCTACAGTTCGAACTTCGAGGCCGCGGTCTCCATGTCCTTATCGCCCCGGCCGGAGAGGTTGACGAGGATCGTCTCGTGGTCGCCCGCTTCGGCCAACTGGATCGCCCGCGCGATCGCGTGGCTGGACTCGAGGGCCGGGATGATCCCCTCCGTTTCGCTCAGTTCGCGGAACGCGGCGAGGGCTTCCTCGTCGGTGATTCCGGTGTACTCACAGCGGCCGACGGCGCGGAACATGGCGTGTTCGGGGCCGACGCCGGGGTAGTCGAGGCCGGCGGAGACGGAGTGGACCTCGACGTCGTCGTCGATCACGCGGGTTTTCATCCCGTGAATGACGTCGTCTTTCCCCTTCGCGAGCGGCGCGGCGTGCTTGCTCGAGTCGCTCCCCTCGCCGCCGCCCTCGGCGCCGTAGAAGTCGACGTCGTCCTCGCGGAAGGCGTGGAAGAGCCCGATGGCGTTCGAGCCGCCGCCGACGCAGGCGACCGCCGCGTCGGGCAGGTCGCCCGTCCGTTCCTGAAACTGCTCGCGAGCCTCCCGGCCGATGACGCTCTGGAAGTCCCGGACCATCCGCGGGAACGGGTCGGGACCGACGACGCTACCCACCAGATAGTGCGTGTTCTCGACGTTCTCGGCGAAGTCCTCGAGCGCGGCGTCGACCGCGTCCGCGAGCCCCTCGTCGCCGCGGGTCACCTCGTTGACCTCGGCGCCCATCAGGCGCATCCGGAAGACGTTCATCTCCTGGCGCTCGACGTCTTTCTTCCCCATGTAGATCTCCGTCTCGAGGCCCAGCAGGGCGCCGACCATCGCCGTCGCGGTGCCGTGCTGGCCGGCGCCGGTCTCGGCGATGAGCCGCTCTCGGCCGGATTGCTTAGCCAGCAGGGCCTGGCCGAGCGCGTTGTTGATCTTGTGCGCGCCGCCGTGGAGCAGATCCTCCCGCTTGAGGTAGATCTCGGCGCCGTACCGGTCGCTCAGGTTGCCGGCGTAGTACAGCGGCGTCGGTCGCCCGGCGAACTCCTCGAGGAGTCCGCGTAGCTCCGATCGAAAGTCGTCGGTATCGGCGACCTCGTCGTAGGCGGTCGCGAGCTGCTCGAGCGGCTCCTGCAGGGGGTCGGGGACGTGTCGCCCGCCGTATCCTTCGAATGCACCGTCAGACATACGTTCGCAGTGGCGCGCCGACGGCAAATATATTCCGTGCGCGAGCCCGATTCGAGCGCGCGCGTTGCTCGCGGCCGGGAGAGCCGACCGGTGAGGATGGTCGCCGGGTCGCTGGCGCCTGCGCACACGCGTGCTAGCTGTAGCTACTTCGACGCCCGGTCAAAACAGCACCAGCAACGCCGCGAGCGAGAGCCCGCTGCTGACGAGCAACGCCAGTAGAACGACGACGGCGGGCATCGGCCCGGTCGCCCGGAGATCGGCGAGTCTGATCTCGGTTCCGAGGCCGACGAACGCGAGCACGAACAGCCAGTCGTAGGCGTTCTCGATCGAGGTCACCTGGGCCGAAGAGAGGACGCCCGCGCTCGAGACGACGGCGAGTGCGAGAAAGCCCAGCACGAACGTCGGGAACTCGTTCCAGAGCGTCCGGACGGAGGGGCGACCGCCGCCACCCGCGTGGGCGTAGTAACTCGCGTACGCGAGGACGACGACGCCGATCAGGGCGTTTCGCGCTAACTTCGTCATCGTCGCCCACTGGCCGGCGACGTCGGAGTGGGCGAAGCCGACGGCGACGACGGGGCCCGTCGAGAACATACTGACGCCGGCCCACGTGCCGAACACCATCCCGGAGAGGTTCAGCAGGTCGCCGACGATCGGGTAGACGACGATGGTGATCGCGTCGAACAGGAGGACCGTCGCGGCCGCGTAGGCGATCTGTTCCTCGCGGGCGCTGACGGCACCCGCGACCGCGACGACCGCCGAGACGCCGCAGATACTGGCGCCGGCCGCGAGCAGCGACCCCATCCGATCGGCCAGTCCGAACACGTTGCGCGCGAGGAATTCGACGGCGAGCAGCGTCGTCGCGGTCACGCCGACCACGAGCAGCAGGACGAGTCCGCCGACCTCGAGGACGGTCCCGAGCGAGATCGACGCGCCCATGAGCACGATCCCCCCGGCCAGCCACAGGCCGTGCGTCGCGATCCCGGGCTCGAGGCGGTCGGGAATACCCGCGGCGTTCGTCGCGACGAACCCGAGCGCGATCGCGAGCAGGAGCCGGTTGAACCCCAGCGAGACGGCGAGCGCTCGGGCGAGTATCGCGCCGAGACAGAGGGCCAGCAGCCCCGGCAACAGTCGACGGCCGTTCATCGTGTCACCGCGGGACCTGCAGTTCGAACGCGCTCGCCGGTGCGACGATCGCCGCGCCGACGCGGACGCTCCGCCAGTCGCGCTCGAGGCCCCTCCGGCGATTCATCGCGGCGACGGCGGTCGGCCGCCAGCCATCGATCGACATGTGTCCCGTGCTCGGGTGACGTCGCAGTTAACTGTTCTCGATTCCGTCGGCGGTCGCGCCGCGTATTTCGGTACGCTGCGACGAGCGTTCCGCCGATCGGCGGCTCGTCGACGCGTGTCGCCGGACCGACCGGGCGGGGCGTCCCATTCAGGGCGAGATCACTTCCGCACTCGCTCCCTCGACTGACGTATGAGCGCCGACGAACACCTGAAGCGGGTGCGCGAGCGCCTGCAGGCGGCGACCGAAACCGCCGACCGTCCGATCGACACTCAGTTGAACTCGATCACGGCGGGCGTCTTCGAGGAACAGGAGGGCCACCTGACCCAGTCCGAACCGGGACCGAAGGTCGATCGGATCGTCGAGGTCGCGGAGAAACTCGACGGATTAGCCGAGGAGGCGTCGGGAGAGACTGTCGATCACATCCTCTCCGCGCGGAACCATTGCCTCGAGTACGTCGAAGAGGGCGGCGGCGACGAACAGCCGAGAACCGAGTGAGGCGGTCGAGAACGGGGGGTCTCAGCGGTCGACGCTCCCGAGGACGATATCCAGACTGCCGAGCGAGGCGATCAGATCGGCGACGTACTCGCCGTTCGCCATCTCCGGCAGCGCCGAGAGGTTGTGGAAACACGGGCTGCGGATCTTGAAGCGGGCGGGCGAGTTCGAGCCGTCCGAGCGGACGTAGACGCCGAGTTCGCCCTTGGCGATCTCGACGGCGCGGTAGGTTTCGGTGCCCGCGTCCGGCTTGAGGGTCCGGGGGACGTTGCTCTGGACCGTCCGCTCGTCTTCGGGCCAGTCCTCGAGCAGGTCGAGACACTGTTCGATGATCTTGGCCGACTCCTCGACCTCCCGCAGGCGCACGAGGACCCGCGCGTGGTTGTCACAGCCGTCCTCGGTGACGACGTCCCACTCGAGTTCGTCGTAGTAGCCGTAGGGATCGTCCCGGCGGACGTCGTAGTCGATGCCCGAGCCGCGGGCGACGGGCCCCGTACAGCCGTAGTCCTTCGCCACCTCGGGTTCGAGAACGCCGGTGTTTATCGTTCGGAGCTGGAAGATCTCGTTGCCGGTGAGCAGGTCGTGGTACTCGTCGACCTTGGACGGGAGTTCGTCGAGGAAGTCCCGGCACTTCTCGATCCACTCCTCGCGGGGTTCGGGGAGGTCCCAGGCGACGCCGCCCAGCCGGAAGAAGTAGAACATCATCCGTTGGCCGGTGAGGTCCTCGAGGATGTCCTGGACGACTTCCCGATCGCGCATCCCGTACTGGAAGATGGCGGTGAAGTCGCCGTAGACGTCCAGCGCGAACGTCGAGACCGCGAGGAAGTGACCGAGCATCCGCCCGAACTCGACGGACATGGTCCGCAGGATCTGGGCGTACTCGGGGACCTCGATGTCGGCGAGGTCCTCGATGGCGCGGGCGACCGCCCACTCGTTGGGGAGGTTCGCGGTGTAGTCCCAGCGGTCCGCGTAGGGGATGATCTGGTGGCGGTACGTGCCGTTCTGGCACATCTGCTCCTCGCAGCGGTGGAGGTAGCCGATGTCGGGGTCGACGTCGACGACCGTCTCCCCGTCTAACACCGTCTCGAGGTGGAGCACGCCGTGGGTCGCCGGGTGGTGGGGGCCGATGTTTAAGAACATCGTGTCGCTCTCGGCCTCGCGGTGGTCCGGCTGGATCGGATTGGCGTGTTCGGTGTAGCTGACCACTTGGGGCTTCTCTTGGTCGTAGTCCAGCGCGAGCGGGTGGCCCTGCCACGACTCGGGCAGGAGGATGCGCCGCGGGTCGGGGTGGCCCTCGTACTCGATGCCGACGAGGTCGAAGGCCTCCCGCTCGTGCCAGTCGGCGGTCCGAAATACGGGTTCGGCGGTCTGACAGACGGGATCGTGCTTCGGGAGCTGGACCACCAGCGTCACCTCGTGGGTGCGGTTCCCGTACTTCGTGAGGTGGAGGATCGACTCGTAGCGATCCTCGTACTCCTGGGGGGTGATACACGAAAGGTGGTCGAAGCCGGCTTCGTCGCGCAACAGCGCCAGCACCTCCTGGACGTCGTCCGGGCGGATCACGAATCCGGGCGCGTTCTCGTGTTCGTCCCGGCGGAGCGTGTACTCGGAGAGCAGCGACTCGAGGCGCTCCTCGTCGACGCCGTCCTCCCGGAGGTGGTCGTACTCCGGATCGATGCCCTTCGGTTCTCGCTGACGTTGTTCACTCATTGGATACCCGTGCGCCGACGAACGGGGCGCGCGTACCGAGCGTACGATTGACACGGAATTGAGGGTTTTCCCGGGTTACGGTGACTGTCGTCGCAGCCGACCGACCGAGCGACGGCGGTTCCGACGTCTCGTCGTTCACTGTGACGCCTCGTGTTCACTGGGCACGATTGGCACGGCGAACTCGCGCTATCGCCTCGAGGCCGCCTCCGGTCCGACCGCCGCTGTCTCGAGACCGTCTTCGGTCCTATCGCCGCCGACGGGTCCGCTCGCCGGCTTCTCGCGGTTTTAGATCGATCCGGCAAGCCGATTACTCAATCGAATCTCCTATGAACACGGCGACAATACCTCAGACTATGACAAAGCGGTACGTCTCGCTCCCCGGGGAGGCGGAGGCGGGAATGCGCGAGTTCATCGACGAGGTCGACCGGCGACTCTCGAGCGACGAGGACACCTGTTCGGTCGTCGAGGACGTCCTGATCGATCTCTCGGGCGACCGCGAGGCCTACGAGCGCTGGCGGAACGGCGAGTCGGTCTCGCCGGCCGAGCGCGTTCGGTTGCAGAGCTACGACCCCTGTAACACGACCCTCGAGAGCGAGTACTACGCCGAGAAGGACGAAGAACAGTTCCGCCGCTCGAAGCACCTCCAGTGGCTGTGGCGGCAGTTCGACAGCCTGCCGATCGCGGACAACGTCGAGTTCGCGCTCCGATTCCGCCGGATGCTCGCCGATCACCTCTTCGAGGACTGCGGCGACGGCTGTCGCTTCTTCAAGGGGATCACGTTCACCTACGGCCACAACATCACGATCGGGGACAACACCGTCGTCCACGACGACGTCCACTTGGACGACCGCGGGAAGTTAACCATCGGCGACCGCGTCTCGATCTCCGACGGCGTCCACATCTACAGCCACGACCACGACGTCGTCGACCAGACGGAGGTCCGCAACTACCACACCGTCGTCGAGGACGACGTCCGCCTCACCTACGACGCGATGGTCCGCGCGGGGTGTAAGGTCGGCGAGAACGCCATCGTCGGCGCGCGCGGCATCGTCCAGCACGACGTGCCCGCCCACCACATCGCCATCGGCACGCCCGCCAAGAGCGTCAAGATCAAACCCGGCTGGGAGGACGTCGCCACGCCGATCGACGAGGCCGGCGTCAACCGCCAGGAACAGCGCCGCATCGAGTACGACCTCCCCGACGATCTCGAGGTCTTCGACGAGTTCGAACGCGACCTCCGCTGACCGTTCGTCGAGCCTGTTAGTCGCCCCCTGCTGACTCTCAGCAATTCCTGAGGCGGGGAATATCCAAGTGCCTTGAGAACCTATCGCACACTGATGGAGCTCTGGGGCTGGCTCATCGGCTACGTGGTCTTGTTCGCCCTCCTCCACCTGGTACTGTACTACGTTTACCTCCGTGGAGACGACGGCGACAGCACGAGTTCGCCCTCGTTCGCCGACCCCGACCGCGCGAGTTCCCGCACCCCGCCGGGACCGGACCGGTATCCGCGCGCGGTCGACGACATCGGCGACCCCGACGATCCCGAGGGCGACTACGACCTCGAGTTCGACGGCGAGACGATCCGCTGTCCCCACTGCGGCGTCCGGAACGAAGCCGACCAGACGTTCACCTACTGCTGGAATTGCATCTCGGCGCTCCGCCGGTGAGCCCGTCGCATCGGTCTCGATTCCGGTCGCCGCCTCGACGGTCGGGGACTACCTCGCCGAAGTCGATCGAGAACCCTTCCTCGAGTCGGTCCTTCGCCCCGCGATTCGCCATTCTCGGAAAGTGGACTGTCAGACCACTCAATAAATATCCGATACATCCATCAAAATAGCCGAGTAATGAACGATTACGCTTTTGGTCTTCAAGCACACAGTGGGCAGGGACGACGAACAGTCATGCACGGAAACCCTACTCACTCCCCCGCCTCGCAGTCTCGCTCTCCATCGGTCTACCGCGCAACGCACGACCCGGACGGTTCGGCCAGGCTCAGCACGACCGTGAGCCACGCGCTGGCCGACTGCATGGGTACCGACGTCACCGACGGGTACGTCTCGCTGTACGACGCCATCGATCCCGAGGCTCTGGACAGACTCTTCCGCCCGCGCCACGACGGCCGCCAGCGAAGCGGCGGCTCGCTCGGCTTCACCGTCCGCGACCACTACGTGACGGTCTCGAGCGACGGCGAAATCCTGATCGAACCGCCCGCGAAGCGGTAACCCTCTTCTCGTCGGTCGTCGACGGTCCGGCACGTCCGTAGTGACGGCGGTCGGCGACGAACCCTCGCCTCCTCCGAAGCGAGGACCGCCGATGCGACGCCGACGGCCGCGAAAAGCGATTCGGCCGCTCTACGCCGACAGCGCGTCTGCCAGCGTCTCGAGGTGATCGACGCCGACGACGGCGACGATGTCGCCCTCGGTCTCCGTTCGCAGGGCCTCGAGCCGATCGATCATACAGCGCTCGCGGGTGTCGTCGCGGTAGGTGAGCGCGCTGCCCTCGGTCGCGACGCTGCCAAGCAGGGCCTGGACGCTGGCGACGTGGGAGCGCTCGTGGGCGGCCTGGCGCTCCGGCGTGTCGTCGTGGTCGCAGTCGTATTCGATCGGATCGTCGCAGGCGATGGTCATCGACGTCGCGTGGGTCAGCGTCGCCGCGACGCGGCAGGTCAGCGCCTCCCGCGTCGCGCCGCCCAGTCCCGAGAGGACGCGGCGGGCCGTCGACGGCGAGACGCGGTCGGCGATCAGCCGCGCCACGAGCCGCCGGACGAACGACCAGTTCGGCGCGTCGATGCCGACGACGTCGGCCTCGGGCGCCGCGTTGATCGCGGCGCTCATCTCGCCACCGAAGCGGGGCGGGGACGACGCGGAGCCGTCGCGGGCGTAGGCGCGGTACAGGGGAAGGGCCGCCGACGGCAACTCGAGGGCGACCGTCTCGGGGTCGACCGACTCGAGGATGTGATCAACGCGCGCGATGCTTGCGGGGTGGTCGTGGACGACGCCGAGAAGAATACAGTCGCCCGACGACCCGGGCACCCGGCGGCAAAACTGGGGCGTGATCCGGGGGTCGTCGAACGACGCGGCGAAGGGAGGGGATTCGTCCATTGATCGACTGGTAATACGCGACTACCGGCATAACCCTTCTGTTGTGCACCGGGTCGAGCGGCGTCGAGCGCCACTATCGCGCCGTAACCGGCGCCTACTCGAGCGATAGCGTGCGAGCGGGCGATAACGGGCCGGTGACCGGCGGAACGGTTTCGGCGATTTATTGCTCGCGTCTGCCTGTCGTCGGGTAGTCGGTCCGGCCGCCGGACCGGACTCGACGCGCGAACCATCGTCGAACGAGTATGAGCGAGAGGACACTCACCGAAGCGGACGAGGGGAAACGGGTCCTGAACACCGACGGGACCGAAGTCGGCCGGCTGGTCGACGTCCACGACGGACGCGGCTACGTCGAACCGGATCCGAGCCTGACGGACACGATCGCGGCGAAACTCGGCTGGGGATCCAGGAGCGAGGAGGCCCACCCGCTCGACGAGGGAAGCATCGCGGAGATCACCGACGACGCGGTCCACCTCCGCGGAACGCTCTAGTTTTGGCCGCTCGACCGCGAGTTCGTCCCTCCGGCCTGTCGGGCCGTCTCGATCGGGACGGTCGGATCGCCGTCTCGGCGCCTCGAGTCGAGGCCGCCGTCGCCGGCCGCGCTTCGAGGACCGCTCCGCGGCGGACGTGACCGCCCTCGCGACCTGCGACCCTAGCTCTCGGTGCCGTAGACGGTGACCGACCGGACGGCCGAGTCGTCCGGGCTCTCGACCCGAACCGGGAACTGAGTCGTCCGGGCCGCGGGATAGGTCGTATAGCCCAGCGACACCGTCGTGCTCGCACCCGACTCGAGCGAGACGCTCGTCGAGTCGACCTGTTCGGGGTCGTGACCGACGACGAGCGCGACGGTGCCCGAGGCCGATCCGTCGCCGGTGTTCTCGACGACCGCCGTCACCTCGAGGAAATCGCCGGCGTTGAGCGGCGTGTTCGTTCCGGAGATCGAAACCGAGAGGGTCCCCTCGCCGCCGCCACCGGCCCCGCTCTCGATCTCTTCGAGACAGGATCGGGCCTGCGGGTTCGAGCGGGAGATCGTCGCGGTCGGGTAGTCCGGTGGCAGCGTGATCCCGGTCAGCACCGTCCCGAGATCGCCGTAATCCGGAACTTCCACGCGAGCGCCGTCGGGCGTGGCGGAGACGTCGCGTTCGTCGCCGATCTCGAAGACGATCGTGCCCGCGAACGGCGCGTCGACGTGGGTGCCGATCTCGATCCAGTCTTCGATGAGCGTGTTCCCGTAGAGCGGTTCGCCCCCGCCCTCGTTGTAGAAGCCGGTGCTCGCCGCCACGTTGTCGCCGTCGCCGAACGTGCCCGAGACCTCGGCCCGCGTACACGAGGTGAAGGTCACCTCCGTCTCGACGGGGTCGTCGTTCGTTCCGATCACGCGGACGGTCCGTTCGGCCGAATCGGACGAGCCGACCACCCGGGCCGGGAACTCCTGCGTGTTGGCGACGAGGGCCGTCTCGAACTCCAGGGTCACCAGTCGGCCGCCGGTGGACGGCACCGAAACGGTCGCCGAATCGACGGTCGTCGGATCGTGGCCGACGATCAACTCGACGGTCTCCGTCGTCGACACGTCGCCCTCGGTCTCGAGCCGTGCGGTCACCTCGAGGACTTCGCCGGTCGCGAGGGGGTCGTTCGTCCGGTAGATGTCGATCGCGACCGGCGGCGTATCCGCGTAGACGAGGACGTCCGCGCTGTCGGTCGCTCCGTCGACGACGACCCAGACGGGAAACTCCTGATCGTTGTCGACGATCGCCGTCTCGAACGTGAGTTCGACGGTCGCCGTGCCCCCGGCTCCCACCTGTATCGACTGCGTGTCGACGACCGTCGGATCGTGACCGACGACGAGCACGGCGTCGGTCGACAGGGACCCGCTGCCGCCGTTCTCGACCGTCGCGGTCACCTCGAGGACGGCCCCCGTCTCGACCGGACTGTTCGTCCCCTGAATCGTTACGTCGATCGGTGCGTCCTGTATCGCCGTCCGCGCCGCGGCGGTCCCCGTGGCGGCGACGGGAACGAGTCCCCCGACCGCGACACCCTCGAGTACCCCCCGGCGCGTCGGTGTCTGCCACATACTCGATCGACGGCGGCGAACGATCGAAAAGGGTCGAGTCCGTTACATCTTCTAATCGGCGAATGCACCCCTTCTCCCGGTACTGGAGAGATTACAGCTGACTGGTAACGGCCACGTACGGGGAACGCGTTCGATCGACGACGGTCGACGAGCGAATCGGTCCGTCCGGAGGAGAGCGAAGGGATCGGCGATCGGACGGGCGAACGGAGCGAGCGCGGGGCGCTTAGACGCCGGTGGAGTACCGCAGGAGACCGGCGAAGCCGCCGAAGGCGTTGTAGAGCTGTTCGCCCTTCTCGAAGTCAGTCGAGATGAACTTGGTCTCGGTACCCCGCTGTTCGGCGATTTCGATGAGGTGGTCGATCGCGTCCTCGCGGTCGTCTTCGGTCGCCTCGACCTCGGTGCCGCAGTCGGTGCATGTGTGGTCGGGCGTGGACTTGCGGCGGTCGATGACTTCGCGGTCGGTGTTGCCACACTCCGGACAGTCGTAGGTGACGACGTCCTTGCGGAGGTCCTCGCTGATGAGCAGCCGGTCGACCGCGCCCATCATCAGGTTCCGGCGGGTCTGCTCGAACCCGTAGGTGGCCTGATCGCCGGCGTTGAGTTCCTCGAAGAACTCCTCCATCACCTTCTTGTCCTTCATCACCTCGGCGTCGGCCAGCGCCTCCTCGGCGTTGTCGACGAGGTCCTTCAGGCCGGACTCGTCGGTGTAGGCGACGTCGAACTTGCCGATGACGTTGTCCTGGATCTCGTGATGAAGGTAGTCGCCGTCTAAGAACTCGTCTTTGGTCGGCGAGGGACCGCCGACGAGGATCCCGTCGAGTTCGTGGCGCCGGGGGACGAACAGGTCGTTCGCCATCCCCGCGACCTCCTGGTAGAAGTTGTCGATGGCCTCGAGGCGCAGGCGGGCGAATCGCTGGGCGGACTGGCCACCTTTGCGCTGCTTGCCGGGAACGAGCGAGGACGCGGACTTGACGGCCTCGATGCGCTTGCCCTTCAGCCAGCCGACGTTGGCCTCGCGGCGGTCCAAGACGATCAGGCCGTAGAGGCCCTTGTCCGCCATCATCTCCTCTAGCGGTTCGGTGAGGAACTCGGAGTCGCAGTGATAGCGGAAGGACTCGACGGGCTGGGGCGGGCTCTCGAGGACCTTCGTGACCATCTCGGTGCGGCCGCCGCCGGAATCGACGGCTCCGGAGAACAGCACCATCCCGTTCTCCGGCGGGAACGTATCGTAGTACCGCAGGCGGTCCTTGATGCTCGTCAGCGCGTCCTGGACGGCCGTCCGCGTCTGCTTTGACTTGATGTTGGCCGCTTCGCTGTGTTCCTGCGTGACGTGTTGGACCACGTCGCTGATCTGACGGTCTTCGGGAATGTAGATCGTCACGAGCTGCGTCCCGGAGCCGTCGTACTCCTTGAGATCCTCGAGAACCTTCCGGAACTCGTATTTCTTCCGGTCGGATTGCTCCTGTTCGCCCTCCTGGCTCATTGTCCCTAGGAAACGGTCCTGTGGGTAAGTATTCTTTGAGACGGCGATGTCGACCGGCGGCCTGGCGGGCGACTACCGTCGCGTTCGCGGTCGCCCGCTCGCCATTTGCGGGCCGATGTCGAGTCGCGTGCCGAGGTCACGTTTTAAGGTCCTGCCGTTCCACTGTCCGGACAGTATCCAGTATGTCTCACGAGACGGTCTATGCTATCGCGAGCGGGAAGGGCGGCGTCGGGAAGACGACGACGACGGTGAACCTCGGCACGGCGCTGGCCCAGGCCGGCGAGCGCGTCGCCATCGTCGACGCCGACCTCGGGATGGCGAACCTCGCCGGGTTCGTCAGCCTCTCCCCCGACTCGACGACGCTGCACGACGTGCTGTCCGGCGACGCGTCGGTCGAGGACGCCACCTACCGAATCACCGATAATATCGTCGCGGTCCCCAGCGGCACCAGCCTCGACGAGTACGCCGACACCTCCCCCGAGGGGCTGCGCGAGGTCGTCGCGGACCTCCGCGAGCGGTTCGACTACGTCTTTCTCGACGTCGGCGCCGGAGTCAGCCACGAAACCGTGCTCCCGCTCGGCCTGGCCGACGCCGTCGTTCTCGTCTCCACGCCCGAACCCGCGGCGGTCCACGACTCGAAGAAAACCCTCGAGCTGACCGAGCGCGCCGGCGGCGAGGTCTCCGGACTCGTCGTCACGCGAACCCGCCCCGACAGCGACGTCTCCTACGAGGAGATCGCCGCGCGCCTCGAGACCCCGCTGCTGGCGACGATCCCCGACGATCCCGCGGCCCGCGAGAGCGTCTACGCCGGCACGCCGCTGGTCGTCTACGAACCCGACGGACCCGCCGCCGGCGCCTACCGCCACCTCGCGGCCGATCTGGCCGACATCGAGGTCGCCGACACGACGATAGACGCCGACGCGGCCGCCGAGTCCGAGGCCGCCGATCCGGACGACGAGACGACCGAGGAGTCCGCCGAGCGGGAGGCGGCCCACGACGACGTCTCGAGTGCGATCACCGAGGCGGAATCCGACACCTGATCGGCGATTCACGGCGCTCGCCGACTCGAGCGACGGCGCTCGTCTCGCCCGATTCGGGCCGGTAGGCGGTGCCTGAACGGCTCGATTCGCGCTTGCGGCCGCCGATTCGCGTCGGATTCGATGTCGGTCACGAGATCGTGATAATCAGTCGATATTGTCGTTCATACAGTACATACCGTCGAGCGTCTCGTCGATAGCGGCTCGCTCGAGCGCTAACAGCCGGCTTTCGAAGGTGAGGGCCCCGTTCTTTCGGGAAAACGTTCCGCGTAACCTTTGAACTGACTGTAACGAACTAATTACTAATCAAATCCCGTAGCGATCGGTCGCCCATGGAGCGACGAAAGATCCTCCTTGGCAGTGGCGCAGCGCTCACAACCGCACTCGCGGGCTGTACCGGCAGCGGCAGTAACGACGACGATTCGGACGACGACAACGACGATACCGAGTCGATCACCGACGACGATTCCGAGAACGGAACCGAAAACTCCGAGAACGAAGGGACGGAGAACGAAACGTCCGAGAACGGCGACGAAAGCGACCCCGAGGACTCCGACGGAACCGACGAGACTGCCAGCACGGATATCCCCGGGTTCGACGGTTCGAAACTCTCCCTCGAGAGCGACGAGGTGTCGATCGCGTCCGTCGAGCGAGCGGACAGCGCGGTCGACGTCGTCGCGACGAGCGAGATCACCGATTACCAGAAACTGTACGCGGAACTGGAGACGCTGGCCGAGGCACACGCGAGCGCGATCGTCGACACCGAGGCGTTCGCGGACGCGATCGACGCCGTCGACTGGGTCGTCGACCACGACGCCAAGCGGGTGGTTTCGTTCTCCGTGAAGACCGACTGGCTCGTCGACTACCAGAACGGCGACCTCTCGGCGGAGGCGTTCCTCGAGAACGTCAAGTCGACGGCCGAGTGACGTATTCGCAGCGACCGATCGCCGATTCGACGCAACCGGTCTTTTTGACGCCGTCGACCGCCGTCAGCGGCGCCTGGCGGTAGCCGCGAGCGATCCGACCGCCGTCAGCGGCGCCTGGCGGTAGCCGCGAGCGATCCGACCGCCGTCACATCGAGCGCGGCGCTTCGACGCCGAGGATCGACAGCGCGTTGGCCACCGTGTGTTTCGACGCGGCCACGAGCGCGAGTCGGGCCTCCCTGACGTCCGGGTCGACGTCGTCGGAGAGCACCGGACACTCCCGGTAGAAGGCGTTGAACCGGTCGGCGAACTCGCGCGTGTAGGTCGCGATCTGGTGGGGTTCCAAGTCGTCGGCCGCCTCGTCGACGACCGCCGGGAACCGCGCGATCGTCTCGAGGAGGTCGCGTTCGGCCTCGGTCTCGAGCAGGTCCGCCTCGAGGGCCTCGAGTTCGACGTCTTGGGCCGCGAGGGCGGTTTCGGGGTCGAGGCCGGCCTCCTCCAGAATCCCGCAACAGCGCGCGTGGACGTACTGGACGTACGGCGCCGACTGGGCCTCGAAGTCTAAGGCCTGGTCCCACTCGAAGGTGATCGCCTTCGTCGGCTGCTTGGAGACGATGTCGTACCGGACGGCGCCGATACCGACCTGGTGGGCGATCCGCTCGATGTCGTCCTCGTCTAAATCGTCGTCGCGGATACGGTCGTCCAGGCGGTCCTCGACCTCCTCGCGGGCGCGGTCGATCGCCTCGTCGAGCAGGTCGTCGAGATCGACGCCCGTGCCGCGACGCGTCGACATCTTCCCCTCGGGGAGGTTGACGTACGAGTAGAGCACCTGCCGGAGCTGCTCGGTGTCGTTGCCGAGCAGTTCGAGGGTCGTGTTCAGCTGGCGGGCCTGCAGCTTGTGGTCCTCGCCGAGCACCGTCACCGCGCGGTCGTAGTTGTCGAACTTCCACTCGTGGTGAGCCAGGTCGCGGGTGGCGTACAGCGAGGTGCCGTCCGAGCGCAGGAAGACGAGGTTCTTGTCGATGCCGTGCTCGTCCAGTTCGAGCTGCCAGGCGTCCTCCTCGTAGACCGCTTCGTCGAGCTCCCGCAGCCGGTCGACGAGGTCGTCGGTGTCGCCGTTGCGCATGAACCGCGTCTCCTTGACGAACTCGTCGAACGCCGCGGGGAGGCGCTCGAGGCAGGCCGTCATGCCCGAGAGCACCTGATCGACGACCTCGCTGACCCGTTCGTAGGTCTCGTCGTCGCCTTCCTCTAGGCCCTGCATGATCGACTCGATCTCGGCCTCGGCGTCCTCGACCTCGTCTTCGGGCCCGTTCTCGAGGAACGCGTTGCCCTTGCGGTAGTAACGCACGAGGTCGTACTCGATGCGGTCGCGTTCCGGCTCGCTCTCGAGATCATCCTCGTCGAAGGTCTCGTAGGACCAGGTGAAGACGGCCATCTGGCGGCCGGCGTCGTTGACGTAGTAGTGGCGATCGACGTCGTAGCCGGCGTAGTCGAGCAGGTTCGCGACGGCGTCGCCGATGATCGGGTTGCGAGCGCGGCCGACGTGGACCGGACCCGTCGGGTTCGCGCTCGTGTGCTCGACGACAACGCTGGTATCGCGGTCCTCGAGGGCGCCGTAGCTCTCTTCGGTCGCCGTCTCGAGGGTCTCGGCGAGGTAGGCGTCGCTCGGCAGGAAGTTGAGATAGGGACCCTGCGTCTGTACCTCGGAGACGTAGGTCAGCTCGTCGGCGTCGAGTTCGTCGGCCAGTCGACCCGCCACCTGCGGCGGCGCCGCGCCGGCCTCGCCGGCGAGTCGGAAGGCCACGCTCGAGGCGAGGACGCTGTCGACGTCTTCCGGCGGTTCTTCGATCCCGAGGTCGTCGGTCGGGAAGTCGAGTTCGGAGAGCGCCCGCTCGAGGGCGTCCTCGACCTCCGCGCGTAAGGCAAGGAACATACCCGCCCGTATTCAGGGCCGAAGTAAAGGAATGTCGGGTTCGCCCGGTCGAGGGAGATTAGTCGAAGAACGCCGCGGCCTCTCGGAACCGCCGCTCGTGGACCGGGCGGAACGTCTCGCCGGAGGCGTCGAACGCCGCTGGCGACCAGAACCGGGCCGCGCTCGCGTCGCTGCCCGCGAGCGGCTCGCCGTCGGCGTCGGCCCGATCGGCCACGTAGTGGACCGTCATCACGTGCTTACCGTCCCGGGGCGCCATCGCGGACGCGCTCAGGATCTCGAGCGCGCCGGGGTCGACGCTGACGCCGGTCTCCTCCTCGAGTTCGCGCGCGGCGGCCGCCGCGGGCTCCTCGCCGATCTCGATGTGGCCGCCGGGGAGGGTCCACTCGCCGACCCCCGGCGGGACCCCGCGTTCGACGCAGAGCACCCTCGGCTCTGTCCGCGAGCGATCGACGATCGCGACGCTCGCACAGGGCACCGGATTGTGCCAGACGATATCCTCGCAGACCGGACAGCGCTCGCGCTCGCGGCCGTCGACGGCGGCCGTCTCGAGGCGGGTACCGCAGTCGGGACAAAACGTCGGCGGTCGACTGACCATCTATGCTGGCATCGGGACCGGGGGGTCAAAGGGTTTTCAGTCCGCTGCCGGTCAGGGGGACGACGACGTCGGCGTCGGCGTCGAGGACCCCGTCGTCGCGGTACTGCTCGAGCGCCGCGGGGGCGACCGCACAGGTGGGTTCGACGTAGAAACCGCCGCGGTGGAGGCGGTCGAGCGCGGTCTCGATCGGGTCCGCGCCGAGGGCGATGGCGTCGCCGCCGGTCTCCTCGATGGCCCGGAGGATCTCGTCCTCGCGGGCCGGCTTCTCGATCTTGATCCCGTCGGCGATGTCGGTGCCCTCGCCGTCCTCGTCGGTGGTCCGGCCGCCGAGTCGGTCGACGATCGGCGCGTGTCCCGCCGCCTGCGCGCCGAGCAGTCGGGGCATGCCGTCGACGATCCCGGCCTCGTTGAGCAGCGAAAAGCCGCGGTAGGCGCCGAGAAACAGCGTCCCGTGGCCGACCGGGAGCACGACCGCGTCGGGAACGGTCCACCCCTGCTGGGCGGCGATCTCGAACGCGAACGTCATCGTGCCCGCGTAGAACGCCGGGTTCCAGGCGTGGCTGGCGTACCAGCCCTCACCGGCTTGTCGCGGGGTGTCCCCGCTCGTCCCTTCCGAGGCGCTTCGCGCCTCGCCCTCGACAGCATCGATACAGGCGTCGGTGACGTCCTGTCGGCTCCCCTCGACTCTGACCGGGCGGGCGTCGGCCCGCTGGATGGCCATCAGCTTCGACTGTTTGACGTCCGCCGGCACGTAGATGTCCGCCTCGAGGCCGGCACGGGCCGCGTAGGTCGCGATCGCGGCGCCGGCGTTGCCCGAGGAGTCCTCGATGACCCGCTCGACGCCGAGTTCGACCGCTCGCGAGAGCGTCGTCGTCGCGCCCCGGTCCTTGAACGAGCCCGTCGGAAACACGTACTCGAGTTTGAACTCGGCGTCCCAGTCGGGCGCGTCGACGAGGGGCGTAAATCCCTCGTGGAAGGTCACGTGCTTCTCGATGGGCAGGAACTCGAAGAACGTCCAGAGGCCCTCGGTCGTATCGAGGCTCTGCAGCGGCAGGGGGTCGCCCTGCGGATGCGGCCGTTCGGTGAACTCGAGGGCGCTCCCGCAGGCACAGCGCCACGGTTCGGACGGGCCGGCCTCGTAGACGGTCTCGCAGTTCGGGCAGATGAGATCCGACGCCATGTCAGTAGTCGTCGATGTCGGTGGCGACCGAGCAGACGTACTCGCCGCTTGCGACCTGGGGCAGCCGTCGGGTCCGCCAGAGGATGCCGTCGCTGTCGGCGGTCACCTCGGCCTTCCGTTCGCCGAAGGGGGTCGTCAGTTCGAACAGCAGGTCGCCGCGGCGGACGCGCTCGCCGAGTTCACGCTCGAAGGAGATCAGGCCGCCGCCCGGCGCGCCGTACTGTTCGAACCCGTTGGCTCGAGTCTGGGTCTCGACGGTCGTCTCCCCCTCGAGGAAGCCGTAGTAAGTCAGAACGTTGAACACGCCCTCGACGCCCTTGCGGATGCTCTCCTCGTCCCAGCCGACGGTGCCGCCGAGTTCGGGATCGACGGTCGGGATTCCCTCGTCCGGGGCGGCCCGGGCCAACTGGCCGTCGGGCCCCTTCTGATCGAGGATGTAACCGCAGCCGAAGACCTTCGCGAGTTTGAGACAGTCGTCGTGAAGGCGGTGGCGCTTCCCGCAGCGGACCCGGACCTCGTCGATCATCCGGCTGGTCGAGCCCTGGTGGAGGTCGAGGATCAGATCGGCCCGGGTCGCGACCTCGAACGTCGCCGCCGCGATCCGCTCGCTCGAGGTGCCGGCCTCGTTGCCGGGGTAGGCGCGATTCATCTTCGTGTCGTCGATCGGATTCCGGTGTTCGGCCACCTGAAACGCGTGGTAGTTGACGATCCCGACGATCAGGATCGTCCCGGTGATTTCGGCGGGATCGAGCTGCGGGACGACGCGCTGAATGACGCCGACGCCGTTGAGTTCGTCGCCGTCGCTTGCCGCCTGCAGATAGAGCGTCTTTCCCGCACGGGCGCCGTTGATCACGGCGACCGGTAACCCGAACGAGCTCCCGTCCCGGGTTTCGCCGACCTCGAGACGGCCCGTGTCCATCTCGCCGGGGGCCGCACTCGCCGTTCCGAGCGTCGTCGTCATGTCCCTGTGGACGGACCCGCTCGCCTTTATTGGTTCGGTGTTCGCCAGCGAGCGGGCAGTTCCGACAGTATCGCCGGGACCTGCCCGTCGGAAACTGCGGAGCCCAACGGGCTGTCAGCTGTGGACAACAACGAAGTCGCTCGGACGCTCACGTCGGACTGTGAGTCTCGAGCGAGACACTCCCGAGACCGAGACGGCCGATCCGCTGGACGCCTACCGGCAGTTCTTCGCGCTCGAGCGCGACGTGCTGGTCCTCTCGGCGGCGATGTTCGCGTTCAGCCTCGGCTTCCAGATGACCAGCCGCTACATGGCCGAGTACATGTACGCGCTGGGGGCGTCGGCGCTCGTCGTCGGCCTGTTCGGGACGGTCGGGAACGTCATCAGCGCCGTCTACCCCTATCCGGGCGGGGCGATCTCCGATCGCATCGGCTCGCGGTACGCGCTGACCGCCTTCGGGCTGTGTTCGACGATCGGCTTCGGGATCTGGCTCGCCGCCCCCCTGTTCGCCGGCGTCTCCGTCGGCTCCGCGTCGCTCGCGGTCGTCGCGATCTTCGTCGGCCTGTTCTTCTCCCAGGCCTGGAAGTCGTTCGGGCTGGGCGCGACGTTCGCGATCGTCAAGCAGGCGGTTCCGCCCTCCCAGCTCGCCGCCGGCTTCGCGAGCACCGAGACGTTCCGTCGCACCGCCTTCCTCGTCGGCCCGCTGCTCGCCGCCGCCTTGTTCTACCCGTTCGGCTCGAGCGACGCCGACGTTCGGGTCGCCTTCCAGCTGATCCTGCTCGTCGCCGTTCTCTTCGGAATCGTCGGGACGATCGTCCAGCACGTCCTCTACGAGGCCGAGGAGGACAGCGTCGGCAAGGAGTTCGCGGGCCTCTCGCAGGTCGTCGCCGATCTGCGGACGATGCCCGACGAACTCCGGCCGCTGCTGGTCGGCGACACCCTCGTCCGCTTCGCTAACGGGATGGTCTACGTCTTCTTCGTCATCGTCGTCACTCGGTTTCTCGAGGTCGGGCTCACCCTCTCCGTGCCCGCGGCGGGCACCCTCGAGCTCTCGCCCCAGTCGTACTTCGGGGTTCTGCTCGGGATCGAGATGCTCGTGGCCCTGCTGACGATGATCCCGGTCGCGAAAGCCGCCGAGCAAATCGGGCTGAAGCCGGTCGTCGCGCTGGGCTTTTTCGTCTACGCGATCTTCCCGATCCTGCTGATCAACGCGCCGACGGAGAGCGCGGGCGCCCTCACCCTCGCCGTCCTCTTTGCCTTCTCGGGACTGCGCTTCGCGGGCCTCCCCGCGCACAAGGCGCTGATCGTCGGGCCGGCCGAGCAGGGTACGGGCGGGCGCGTCACGGGCACCTACTACCTCCTCCGGAACCTGATCGTCATCCCCAGCGCCGCGCTGGGCGGCCTGCTCTGGGGCGGGTTCTCGGACCCGCTCTCCGGCCGGGAGCTGTTCGCCGGCTCGCCGACGCTGGCCTTCTCGATCGCGACCGTCGTCGGACTGATCGGCACCGCCTACTTCCTCCTGTTCGGCGAGGAGTTCGAGGCCTACGCCTGATCGGATCGGGTCGTCGTCGAACCGCTCGAGACGCCCGAGGCGCGCCAGAGTGCGTGACGGCCGCGAAATCAGAACAGTAGATCGGAATAGTACGGACTCACGAAGCCCTCGATCGCCGCCGCGACCGCCAGCAGGACGCCGACGCCGACCAGCACCCAGAACGCCCGTTCGAGCGCGTCGGCGAGGTCCGTTCGGCTCGCGTCCCCGCGGAGGGTTCGCCAGCCGATCAGCCCGAGCCGGATCCCCAGCGCCGAGGCGATGAAGATCGCCGGAATCTCGAAGACTCCGTGTGGGACGACGAACGCGAGCAGTTCCGTCGGTTCGGTCTCGGTTCGCGCGAAGACCCCCATCGCGAGCCCGTTGAACAGCAGCGAGGCGACCGCGGGCACCACCAGCACGACGCCGGACAACGCGGCGCCGTCGATAGTCGTTGTAGACGGCCGTCTTCAGGAGGTCGAGCGCCGGGAACACGACCAGCGGCGTCACCAGCGACAGCAACGTGGCGACGTCGACGAACGTGATTACCGCCGAGAGCACCGCGAGCGCGATCGTCGTCCCGAGCGCGACGGCGTAGTAGACGCCCGCCTCGAGGGGCTGCGATCGGACGAATCCGAGCGCGTTCGTCACCGCGTCGACCGCGGTCGTGTCGTCGACGACGACGGCGACCGACGCGAACGCGAACACCGCGCGGACCGCGAGCAGCGCGGCGAGGATCACGAGCCCGGCGACGGCGCCGACGAGGAGCGCGGGCCCGCCTGACCCGGTCGACAGCACGACGATGCCGGCGACGACCCCCACGGCCAGCCCGATCGTCAACAGGACGGCGAGCCACGCCAGCAACTCGAGGAGGTAGAGCCCGAGGAACCGCAGCCAGTAGCGGCGCGCGCCCGCGAATCCGGCCGCCACCCCTCGGTTCCCGCGAAGCCGCGCGGAGCAGGCCGTCAGCTGTCCGGCGGCGACGGCCGCGTACAGGACGATCCACACGACGAGCGCCGCGCCGGTCGTCACGACGGCCAGCACGATCAGCGTCGGCGTGAACAGCTGGTCGACGAGCACGTCGAACTGGCTGGCCCACGCTTCGAACGCCTCGGGGTCGGCGTTCGGATCCGGCGGCTCGGTGCTCAGCTCCTGTAGCTCCGCGACGATCGTCGCGAGTCGGCCGGTCGTCGCGAGGTAGACGTAGGCGATCGCTATCGCGAGAAACGGGACGACGCGGGCGATCGCGGGGACGGCGGCGCCGAGAACGTACCAGGGGAGGAGATCGCCCGGACGGCGACGCACTGCGGCGACGGCCGCGTCGACGGCCTCTGAGAGGGACATACCGATCGTTCGTCCGTGTGTCAGTTAAATGGACCTCTCTTCCGGAACGACAGTTGAACGAGTTCGACGCCGTCGGTGTCGGTCGCGCGGTGAGCGGCCGCGGATCCCGAGCGGCACCTGCGCGGCGAGACTTACGTCGCGCGCTCTCGTACGATTCGTATGGTCACCACGCTCTCGGCCGACCGACTCGCCGAACTCGTCGACGAAGACGGCTCGTTCACCCTCGTGGATACCCGTCCCGAGGACAGCTACGAGGCCTGGCGCGTTCCGGGCGCGGTGCATTTCCCCTTCGGCCCCGAGGAGGAACTGGACGACCGCCTCGAGGAATTCGAGGACGCCGTCGGCGACGCCGACCGCGTGATCACGATCTGCGCGAAGGGGATCTCGTCGGCAACCTGGCGACCCTGACCGAGTCGGCCACCGACGCCCATGACGTGGCGACGGTCGACGGCGGGATGGGTGGAGCGGCGTCTACGAACACGTCGAGATCGACGTCGGCGGCGACGAGGATACCCGTCCCGAGGACAGCTACGAGGCCTGGCGCGTTCCGGGCGCGGTGCATTTCCCCTTCGGCCCCGAGGAGGAACTGGACGACCGCCTCGAGGAATTCGAGGACGCCGTCGGCGACGCCGACCGCGTGATCACGATCTGCGCGAAGGGGATCTCGTCGGGCAACCTGGCGACCCGACTCGAGTCGGCCACCGACGCCTACGACGTGGCGACGGTCGACGGCGGGATGAAGGGGTGGAGCGGCGTCTACGAACACGTCGAGATCGACGTCGGCGGCGACGACGACGGTGCCGGGGCCGCGACGGACGCCCCGACGATCGTCCAACTCCAGCGGCGAGCGAAGGGCTGTCTGGGCTACGTCGTCGGCTGTCCGGCGACGGGCGAAGCGATCGTCGTCGATCCGACTGACGATATCGACGAGTACGAGGTCGCCGCGGAAGAGGCCGACCTGACGGTCGCCGGCGTCGTCGACACCCACGTCCACGCCGACCACGTTTCCGGCGGTCGGGAGTTGGCCGACAGTCTCGCGGTCCCCTACTACCTCGGCGCGCGAGCGGCCGAGCGCGGCGTCGACTACGAGTTCACGCCGCTCGAGCGAAACGAGGTCTTAGCGGTGGGCGACCTCGAGATCAAGGCGCTGTCCGCACCGGGCCATACCAGCGAGATGATCAACCTGGTCGTCGACGACGCGGCGCTGCTGACCGCCGACACGCTGCACGTCGACTCGGTGGGTCGAACCGAACTCGAGTTCAGCCAGGACGAAGGTGAGGAAGGTGCCGAGCTGCTATACGAGACGCTCCATCGCACGATCCTGGCCGAACCCGAGGACGTTGTGGTCCTACCGGGCCACGTCACCGTCACGGCCGACGGTGAGTTCGAGCACGGTCGGCCGGGCGAACCGATCGCGACGACCGTCCGCGAGGCTCGCACCGGGATCGATCTACTCGGCCTCGAGCAGGAAGCGTTCGTCGAGCGCATGGCCGACGCCGGCGAGAAGCCGGCGAACTACGAGGAGATCATCGCCCTGAACCGCGGCCGCGAGGAGCGACCGCCCGAGGATCGCACGGAACTCGAGTTGGGGCCGAACAACTGTTCGGCGTGAGCGCTCGCTGAGCGCGACCCGGATTCCACCGTGCTTCGGAGGATCGGTTATATACTACTGTGGCATAATATACCACAGTGATATCGAATGCAGGTTACAGCGATCCGCGAAGCCGAATGTCCGCAGTGTAAGAAGCGAACGAGTATCCCTGTCCCCGTTCCCGCTCGCAGCGACGACCGCGCGTCCGCCCGCCTCGGGACGCGGTTCGGTGAACGACGGTCCGTGACCTGTCCCGACGGCCACTCCTACTGGGTGGCGCTCTGACTCGCCGCTGAGCGTCACCGCGAGTACGTCTCGAGGCGAGCGATTCGAACGTCCCCGTTTTCGTCTCCGTCCCCACCCTCGAGTTCGAAGAAGTCCGCGAACTCGAACAGCGTCCGCTCCCCGTCGGCGTCGAGGACCCGACCGCGGACCGCGACGCGGTCGGCCTCGCCGTCGGCGACGACGGCCTCGAGGTCGTGGCTGGTGTCGGGGGTGGGCCGATCGTCGCGCATGAAGCGGACGAACGCCGCGCGATCCTCGAACGTTCGATCCGGCCGCCGCTGGACGAAGTCGGGCGCGAGGAGGGCCTCGAGCGTCTCGTAGTCGCGCTCGTCGAGGGCGTCGTAGTAGCGGCGGACGAGCGACGCGGCGTTCGGATCGTCGGTCGGGTTCGGCTCCGTGCCCATACCCGACCGTTCGGCGCCACCGCCAAAAGCACTCGAGATCCCGTCTCCGGGCCGGCGGGATCGAATCAGTCCGCCTTCTCGGTGCCTAACAGCCGTTCGCGCATGCTCCGCTTTCGAGCCGTCTCCGCGAGGAGTACCGAACACTCGACGTCGTCGAGAACGTCGATAATCAGCGATCCCTGAATGAGTCGCGATAGCAGCCCCTCTCCGGTCGCGCCGATCACCAGGAACGTCGCATCGGTGGCCGCGTCGGCGATCGCGGTCTCGACGTCTCGGTCGTCGACGACCAGTTCGGCGTCGCCGAGGTCGTTCTCGACCGCCCACTCCTCGAGGAATCGCTCGCCGTCCTCGCGAGTCTCGTCGTCGTCGAGGGCGTGCAGGAGCGTCACCCGGGAGCCGAACTCGTCGCGAAGCAGTCTGACGACCTCCGCTCCGAGCACCGAGTCGGGGCCGCCGGCGGTCGGCAACAGCACGTGCGACGGATCGAAGCCGCGATCCTTCAGGACGAGGAAGTCACAGGGGAGGTCGTGGGTCAGTTCGTCGAGTCGCGACTCGGCGCGGCCGTGAGTGGCGGCGCCCCAGCCCATGACGACCTGATCGACGTCGAAGGCGCGAGCGGCGTCGAAGATCTCCTCGAACGACCGGTGTGAGAGTATCGTGTGCGTCTCGAGCGGGACGCCGAACGTCTCGGCGTCGTCGCGGGCCTGCGCGAGCAACTTCTCCGATTCGGCGTCGACCCGCCCCTCCTGTTCGGCGCGTTCGAGCGGCGTCTGGTCGGGTACCTGGACGATGTGGACCGCGTGAACCGTGCCGCCGCGTTGCTTCGCGATCGCGCCGGCCAGCGTGATGAGTTCCGTTTCGGTTCGCGGATTCGCCAACGGCACCATGACGTCGAACTCGCCGGCGTCCGCTTCCCGCGCGGCATCGGGTCGGATCGAATCGGCCGCGGCCACCGCCGGTTCGGGCATCTCCTCGGATCGGTCGAGGACCCAGTTGACGAACACGCCCGCGCTCTCGACGCGTTTGCGCGCGTACAGCAGGTACCACAGCGTCGCGAAGCCGACGAGCCCCGCCGAGAGGACGATGACGACCGGCTCGATGTAGGCGATCAGTGCGAACGACGAGATCGCCCCGATAATCGGAACCAACGGGTACAGCGGCACCTCGAAGTCCGGATCGTAATCGGCCGGATCGGCCTCTCGCATCACGATCAGCGCGATGTTCAACAACCCGTAGACGATCAGGTGGAGGACCGATCCCGCGGTCGACAGCAGTTCGAGGTTGCCGAACAAGAGGAAGACGATGATGAGCGCTCCGGTGATCAGGATCGACTTGTAGGGCGTTCCGAACCGGCCGTGGATCTCGTTGACCGACGGCGAGATAATCTTCTCTCGCCCCATCGCGAAGTTGATCCGGGACGACGAGAGAATCGACGCGTTGGCACTCGAGGCCGTCGCCAGAAGGCCGCCGAACAACAGCATCCCCCAGCCGAGGACGCCGAGACTGACGCCGAAGACGGAGTACTGTCCGAACAGCAACTCGGCGGCCTCGACGACCGCGGTCTCGTTGCCGGCCACCAACTCGGTCGGAACGGCCGCCAGCAACACGACGAGGAACAGCGCGTAGACGACCGTGACGATGAGAACGGAGCCGATAACGGCCAGCGGGAGGTTCCGCCCGGGGTCTTTGATCTCTTCGGCGACGGACGTGATCTGGACGAACCCGAGGTACGAGACGAAGACGATGGCGGTCACCGGAAGCACTTCGCCGGTCGTTCCCGGCGGTGCGATCGGTCGTAGCGAATCCAGATCGGCGTTCAGGAACCCGATGACGGTAAACGCCGAGAGGATAGCGAGGAGCGTGAGAACGATCGCAACCTGCAGTCCGCCGGTTTCCTTCGCGCCGAGATAGTTGACGGCGATGAACAGCGCCGCACCGACGAGGCCGATCGTCTGGGCGGCCGTCACCGTCACCGGACCGAGCGCGAACGTCGGGACGCCGACCAGTTGGTTGACGTACTCCCCGAAGCCGTACATGTAGAACGCGGAGGCGAACGCCAGTCCGAGCCAGTTCGCCCAGCCGCTTATCGATCCGAACAGCGGCCCGAGCGCGCGATTGACGTAGAAGTAGGCGCCGCCGGACTTGGGCATCGCCGTCCCGAGTTCCGAGGCCGACAGCGCCGTAAACAGCGCGGTCACGCCGCCGATGACGAACGTGGCGGCCGCGAGCGGACCCGCTCGCGAGACCGCGGTCCCCGGCAAAACGAAGATCCCGGCGCCGATCATCGTCCCGATGCCGATCGTGAGCGCCGAGAGGAGGCCGAGGTCCTTGGCGAGTTCCTCGTCGGCGCTCATGGGGTTCCCCCACCCTGTGGCACTCTCGTACTCGTCGGTCCGAACGCAACGATCGGCGGGAGCCGCTTCGACAACTCGAGCGAACGGTAACGACGACTCATTGGGTCGAAATTGAGGAGGTAGCCGTGATAAACCTCCTGATGCAACCGCAGTCGAGGTCGGCTCCGAAACGACGTCCCAAACCGGAACACTGTGTCGGGTACCCACGCTAAAGGGATGGGCTTGTCAGTGACCTCTCGCTCTGGCCACTGCTCGTGGCAGCCGTACGCGCCGCGTGGCAGCCGTACGCGCCGTTCGGTCCCGACGAAGGGACGAGCCGCGACGGAGCACCGACTTCGTCGCTCGCTCGGGCGACGCCGAAGTCGCCGTCGACGACGAGGCGCCCATCGCCGACCCGCCCCTCGAGCACGTGGTTCGACGGAAGACCCTCCCCCAAGAGAGCCTCGTGATCGCGATCGGACGGAGCGACACTGTCCTGGCGCCGCACGGCGAGACGACGATCGGAGCCGACGACATCGTCACCGCGTTCTCGAAGGACGGGATCGGCTCGAGGACGCTCGACGCGCTCCGTCGCGACGAAACGGGACGTCGCGACGCCCGTCGCGAATCGCGGTCGGACGTCGAGGACTCGAGTATCCGTCTCGCTCTGTGGGTCGCGGCCCGCGTTCCGCGGCGCTTTTCTCCCGTTGCGTCCAACGCTCCGACGTGGAGTGTCACGTCTACTACGAGGGCGACGACGACCCGAACAAGTGCACCGCGAAGCGCCTCGAGAAGTTCGACGAGGCGACCCTCTACCGCTCGATGGGGCAGGTGCCCTACGGCGTCGTCCTCAACCCCCACGCCGAGCGGGCGCTGTCGCCGGCCGACGCCGAGGAGGGGCTCGAGACGCTCGTCGCGCTCGACTGCTCGTGGGAGTCCGCCGAGGCGGCGTCGTTCAAGATGCGGGGCGTCCACCGGGCGCTGCCCTTCCTCGTCGCCGCGAATCCGGTCAACTACGGCCGGCCGTTCCGACTGACGACCGTCGAGGCGCTGGCCGCCGCCTGCTGTATCTTCGACGATCGGGAGCGCGCCGCGGAACTGCTCGAGCCGTTTCGCTGGGGCGAGACCTTCCTGACACTCAACGAGGAACCCCTGCGTCGGTACAGCGAGTGCGCCGACTCGAGCGAGGTCGTCGCGGTCCAGGAGGAGTATCTGGCCGACGAGGAGTGATCGTCGGCGCGCTGTCTGGATCGACGGTTGCCGTCCGGGGTCGCTGTGGGCCGACGGGCGTCCCGGACCGCCGTGGGTACGGTCGCCAGGGATCGCTGTTACGAACCACACAATCACAGCGATTATATGCACCACGGGCTAACGGGCCGGTATGCCAAGTTTCGACGCCGCCGAGAAACGAACGCTCGAGAAGATGATCTGCATGCGCTGTAACGCCCGCAACTCCTCGGGAGCCGACCGCTGTCGCAAGTGCGGCTACAAGAAGCTCCGTCCCAAGGCGAAGGAACCGCGCGCCGCATAACGCGGGCTCTCCGTTTTCGTTCTCTCAGCACTGCCCCTCGAGTGGCGACTGCGTCCCTTCAAGCGATATCTATGCCATCGAAATGGCGGTCGCGCGCAAAACGGGTACTCGGCTCCGTCAGTCGTCGGGATACTTCGGCTCGCGCTTCTCCGCTCGCTCGAGCGCCGTCTCGACGACGTCCCGGACGTCCCCGTGGAAGACGCCGCCGTGGCCGGCGTACATGTGTTCGACGTCCGCGGGCATGCGCTCGAGGAGGTCCTCGATGCTCTCGATGAGCCGCTCGCGGGACTGGCCGGCCATGTCGGTGCGGCCGAAGCTGCCGTAGTCGAAGGCGCCGTCGTCGTGGACGACCACGTCGCCCGAGAACAGCGACGAGTCGGAGACGAAGGAGACGTGGTCGTCGGCGTGGCCGGGCGTGTAGACGACGTCGAAGGCCTCGTCGCCGATCGTCACGGTGTCCCCGTCCTCGATCGCGTCGGTGCGGGTCGGGTGGTCGTCGTAGGCGTAGACGTCGGGATCGAAGGCCTCGACGACGGCCTCGAGTCGGTCGACGTGATCGCCGTGCTGGTGGGTCACGACTACGCTGTCGACGTCGTCGGCGTGGCGTCGGATCTCGTCGACGACGCCGTCCCACGCGCCGGCGTCGACCAGCGTCGCCGTTCCGTCCTCGCCGACCGCGAGGAATGCGTTGCAGGTGAACGTCTCCGCGTCCTCGGTGACGTGATGGACCTCCATACCGGATGGCTCGAGCGCTGGCCCCAAAAACGGTGTCGTCGCGGTTGCTCGCTCCCGTCGCGAGTTGCGCTCGGAGCGTGAACGGATGCGGACCGACGGCCACAGCGTCCGCTAGCGACGACATAAACGCAGATAAACAGGTAACCACGAGATTTTTCACTCGGAAGCCCGAAGTGATCACTGTATGGGATTCGGGAGCTACGACGAATCCGAGCAACAGGAAGTCGACGCTGATTTTGATGACGACGACGCGGTAAAATCCGACGAGAACAGCCACGAAGGAACGATCGAGTTCGAAAACGGTGCGTCCAGCGACGAACTGCTCGATCGGCTCAAGGAGATCAAAGACGAAGGCTGATGAAGCCCGGGGTGCGGGCGCTGGGCATCGCCGAGTCGTTTCGTCGTGACGCGGACCGAAGCACGCTCGCCGGTGCCGTCGTCCGTGCCGACCGTGTCCTCGACGGACTGGCGTACCGTCGGTGTACCGTCGGCGGCACCGACGCGACCGAGGCCGCTGTGGAACTGGTCGCCGAGTTGGGTCGACCCGACGTCCAGTACGTCCTGCTCGGCGCCGTCGCACCCGCGTGGTACAATTTTCTCGACCCGTCTCGCGTCCAAGAGGCCGCCGATCGGCCGGTGATCGCCGTCACCTTCGAGGCGAGCGACGGTCTCGAGGCCGGCCTCCGAGACGCCTTTTCCGGACGGGAACTCGACCGGCGCCTCGAGACGTATCGCTCGCTTCCGGATCGGCGCGAACTGTCGGTCAACGACGAGACCGTCTACGTGCGCCATCGTGGCTGCGATCGCGACGAGGCCGCCGCGGTCGTGCGCGCGTTCACGCCCGACGGCGGGCGCCCGGAGCCGATTCGGGTCGCGAGCACGGCGGCTCGAGCGGGCGATTCGCTCGTCGGATCGCTCGAGGGAGAGGAAAACGATACGACGTAACTTGGCGGAGCCGAGATGTACGATAGCAGACCCGACCACCCGCCGTAGGGTGGGACTGAAAGGGGCTTTCACCGAGATATTCGTCGTCGAGTCGACGGCAGAGCGCCACTTCTGTTTCATTGGTACTCCGGCGGAGACCCGAAAGACGTAGGAGGCGACCGCCTGTCTCAGACCGTATGGACGAGTCGGAAGCGATGGACGGCCTCTGCGTGACCGAGTGTACGCGCTGTCCGAAACTCGTGGACTCGCGGAGCCGGATCGTCAACGGCGCCGGGCCCGAGGACGCCGACCTGCTGTTCGTCGGCGAGGGGCCCGGCGCCAACGAGGACGAACAGGGCGAACCGTTCGTCGGACGCAGCGGCACCGTCCTCGACGACGGTCTGCGGACGGTCGGTCTGGATCGGACGG
The DNA here is from genome assembly GCF_013342145.1 of Haloterrigena gelatinilytica. Taxonomy (NCBI): domain Archaea; kingdom Methanobacteriati; phylum Methanobacteriota; class Halobacteria; order Halobacteriales; family Natrialbaceae; genus Haloterrigena; species Haloterrigena gelatinilytica. The sequence goes on from NZ_JABUQZ010000001.1 coordinate 4,207,345, forward strand.
ACGTCCGCATCACCAACTGCGTGCGCTGTCGGCCGCCGGAGAACCGCGACCCCACGAAAGACGAACTCGCGAACTGCCGGGGGTACCTCGAGACCGAGATCGACCGGCTGGATCCGGACGTGATCGTCACGCTGGGGAAGGTACCCAGCGAGCACCTGCTCGGGCGCTCGGTGGCGGTGACCAAGGAGGCCGGCTCGCTCGAGGAGGTTCGAATCAACGGGACGCCACAGCGAGTCCTCCTCTGTGTCCACCCGGCGGCGACGCTGTACGACCGCAGCCAGGAGGAGACCTTCGAGAACGCGCTCGAGCGGGCGGCGGAGCTGGCGGACGTCGGCGACGGCGACAGCGGGCAGACGCGACTCGACGGCTTCTGAACGGTTGTACTCCCGATCGCTAGCGTAGCACGTCAGCGCTCGAGCAGTCGGAATTTGTACTCGGGACTGCTCGAGACTGCGCGAACAGTAATTGACTTCAACGCGCCCCACCGAGTACCGGTATGAGCACGCTTTCGACTTCCAGCGAGCAGTCTCTCGCCTCGGTCGTCGTCGTCGACTACGGCCTGGGGAACCTCCGGAGCGTCACCCGCGGTCTCGAGCGCGCGGGCGCCGACGTCGAAATCACCGACGATCCGGCCGCCTTCGCCGACGCGGACGGCGTCGTCCTCCCCGGCGTCGGCGCCTTCCGCGAGGGCGTCGAGAACGCCGACCCGCTCCGCGAGGATCTCCTCGCGGTCGCCGAGAGCGGCACCCCGCTGTTCGGGATCTGTCTCGGCATGCAGATGCTGCTGACGACCAGCGAAGAGGGCGAGAACGACGGCGAGTCGGCCGTCCAGGGGCTGGATCTGATCCCGGGCACCAACGTCCGCTTCGCGGAGGGCCAGAAGGTGCCCCACATGGGCTGGAACGAACTGGACGTTCAGCGCGATCACCCGCTGGTCGAGGGGGTCGACGGCAACTACGCCTACTTCGTCCACTCCTACTACGCAGTTCCCGACGACGAGAACGCGGCAGTCGCGACGACCGACTACGAACGCGAGTTCCCCTCGATCGTCGCCAACGAGGAAGGGAACGTCTTCGGCACGCAGTTCCACCCCGAGAAGAGCGGGGAGACGGGGTTACAGATCCTGCGGAACTTCGTCGAGATCTGCGCCGAGGAGTAATCGCGGCTCGACTGCTCGAGAGAACTCGAGTGATCGTTGCTCGCTTGTCTGCTTGCTGGTCGGCTGTTCGGTTGCCGTTCGTTGGTGTTTGGTCTCCGTTCTTGACCTGGACGAGGGCGGGGTGGACTCGAGAGACACACCCCTCGTTGCCGCTGTATAGGTCCGGGAGATCCCGCGTCGCTCGAGAAAACGCCGGAATCCGTTGAGAGCGACTGTTGGACCACTTTCAGTTACCGTTTCGAAGCCAAAGCTAATCACCACTATTAAATACTATATCTGTGTCAACGCCCATTGAGTGTATTGGACGAACTATCGTCCAATCGGTATTGGACGAAGGTTCGCCGCTCGAGGCGAACTCCACCCCTCGTTCCGGATCGGCTCCTCGTTCTGGATCGGCTCCTCGTTCTGGATCGGCTCCTCGTTCCGGATCAGCGGCCGAGACCGTCGATCCGCTCGTTGTTCCGGTTACTGCCTCGATCGCCGTGTTCGTCGCGGCGCTTCGACCGGCAGTTCTGTGGGACGATCTATGGAGAATTTTCCCGAAACTGGCGCTGTCGAGTCGATTGTCGTTCCCGTCGCCGTCCGTGTCGGTACACTCGCCGCGCGTCAGTAGTCGGTACGCTCGCCGCGCGTCAGTAACTGGTTTCCACACCGCGGTGGGTTCGCGAGTGTCCCCTCCCGACCTCCGCTTCGAGTCGACACCCACCGCCACACCGATACAGCGGCACCGCGGTGTGGAAACCGACCGGTGCAGTTCCTATAGAAACTCTTTTTATCGGATACAGCGGAACTACGGTATCCGCCCCGTTCGTCGGGTCGTTCCCGATCCTCCCGATGACGGCCGTGTGACTCCGTCTCCGTTCCGGTCGAGCGGGCGCAACCGGTCGCGTGTGACCCACCGGCATACAGCGGCACTCCGGGGTCTCCCGACGGGTGACCCGGTGACTCGACGTGGCTATACAGCGGAACCGCGGGGTGTGGCCACAGCTATACAGCGGCACTCCGGGGTTCCCTGCGCGGCCGTCCCTCGACGGTCGCCCCGGGAGTTCCGAAATCGATACAGCGGAACCGAGCGATGCATCGCCGCCTATACAGCGGCACTCCGGGGTGTAATTGTTACATTTCAGAACCGCTCTCGAGGGAATCCCGTCTATACAGCGGCACTGCGGTTCCGAGCGTTTAAGGTGCTCCGGCGTACTGTCCCTAGTACCTGAATGTCGGATTCGATGGATTACTTCGGCAGCGAGAACGAGATCTTCCGGAACAAGGAACTCCTGCAGGTCTCGCACCTCCCGGACGGCGACCGGATCATCGGCCGCGAGGACGAACTGACGAACCTCGCGAACGCGATCAAACCGGCCACGCGGGGGAACACGCCGAACAACGTGCTCGTCTACGGGAAGACGGGAACCGGGAAGTCCCTCTGTTCGAAGTTCATCACGAACCAGGCCATCGAACGCGCGGAGGGTAACGACGTCTCGATCGGCGTCGCGTACGTCGACTGCCTGCAGGAATCGACGGAGACCCAGGCCGTCCAGTCGGCCGGCCACCAGCTCAACGACCACGCCGAGACCGACGTCTCGATCCCCCATTCGGGGCTGAGCACGGCCGAGTACTACCGGCGGCTGTGGCACATCGTCGACACCCGCTACGACGTCGCCCTGATCATCTTAGACGAGGTCGACAAGATCGAGGACGACGACATCCTGATGCAGCTCTCGAGAGCCGTCGAATCCGGCAAACTCACCGAGAGCACGGTCGGCGTCATCGGCATCTCGAACAAGGTCCGCTACAAGGACTCGCTGGACGAACGGATCAAGTCCAGCCTCTGCGAACGCGAGTACGTCTTCTCGCCCTACGATGCGACCCAGATCCGTGAAATCCTGCGCTCCCGGTCGGACGCGTTCCACGAGGGCGTCCTCGAGGACGGCGTCATCCCGCGCGTGGCCGCGCTCGCGGCTCGGGAACACGGCGACGCGCGGAAGGCGATCGACATCCTCCGCTTCGCCGGCGAGATCGCCGAGGAGAACGCCCTCGAGACCGTCACAGAGTCCTGCGTCGACCAGGCCCACGAGCGCGAGGAGACCAGCCGGCTGGCCGAACTCATCTCCAAGAGCCCCAGCCACGCGAAACTCGTCCTCGAGGCGATGGCCCTGCTGACCCAACAGAAGGAGGGCGACGACGCGCCCGTGACGACCAACGAGGTGTACGACCTCTACAAGCGCCTCTGCGACCGCGATGGCTCCGAACACCTGAAGCTGCGCCGCATCCGCGATATCCTCTCGGAGCTCGAGTTCCTCTCGATCATCGACCAGGAGCGCAAGTGGGCCGGGAAGGGGAAGGGCAACTACATGGAAAACCGGCTGATCGACGACCCCGAGGTCATCATCGCGGCCTGTAACGAGTCGGTATCGAACGAGGCGACTCGGAGGGGTAAGCGGAGGACGACTCGAGAACTGATCTGCTACCGTGGCAGCGGGGGGTTGCCACTCCCTCCCCAGCCGATTCGCTCTCTCCCGTTGGTCGTTCGCTCATCCCTCGCACAACTTCGAACTGCGTCTCACGCTTCGTTCGACGCAGTTCAGCGCGCGCCACTGCATGATAGGGATACGAGTCTCAGAGCAGTTCGCGAACTTCCGAGTACCACATGTCGTGGTAGTCGACGTGGCCGACCCGGCGGGCGATGGCGACGGCCAGGGCGTGCCAGCACTGCTCGGTCGGTTCGTCGGCATCGAGGTTGTACTCGCTGTCCTTGCAGGTACAGCCGCCGTCCTCGACGATGTACTCGTCGTCGTAGCCGACGACGATCGTGAAATCGCGGTAGGCCTTCACCCGATTCTCGCCGACCGCCTCGATCGCGCGGACCCCGCGGTCGCCGTGGACCTTGGAGATCCGGTCGACGATCTCGGGGGTGAGTTCGCCGGTCTCCTCGAGGTCCGCCTGCCATCGCTCGACTGGGTTGGCCTCCGGCACGACCGCAACTGTGCGCCCGACTGTAAAATCGGTTTGGTTGTCGTGCCGAGCGCCGAGGGGCCTCGTCGCAAGCCAAAAATAGCGTCCGACCCCAGTAGCACCAATGGGCAGTCGGACCAGGGTTTCGTCCGCAATCGGTGGCCGAGTGACGATCACACTCCTCGGCGCGCTGTACGTCGCCTTCGCGGTCGCGTGGGCGGCCCAGCGACTGACCGACGGCGGCTCGACGTCGAACGTCGCGCTCGTCGCCAGTTTCATCGGCGTCCCCGGGCTGATCTTGCTCTACGCCGGCTATCGGTTGCCGCGGACCGACATCCGTCCCGAGTACTACCCCACGATCGGCCGCTGGGCGATCGGCGGGGCCGGACTGCTGCTCGGCATCCTCGTGCTCTATCAGCTCGAGCCGGCCGAGAGCGTCAGCGAACCGTTCCGAGCGGCGCTGGTCCTCACGGCGTTCGGCAGCGTCGCCGGCTTCGGCGTCGGGATCCACGACGCGCTGGCCAAAACCCGCGCGTTCGAGATTCGACGGCGCAACGGGGAGCTGCGACGGATCAAGGCGGAACTCGACGAAACGGTCGAACAACTCGAGACGGCTAACCGCGAGTTCGAGGCGTCGAACGAACGGCTCGAGCAGTTCGCCTACGCCGCCAGTCACGACTTACAGGAGCCACTGCGGATGATTACGAGCTACCTCTCGCTCGTCGAGCGCCGGTACGGCGACGACCTCGACGAGGACGGCGAGGAGTTCATCGCCTACGCGGTCGACGGCGCCGAGCGGATGCGCGAGATGATCGACGCCCTGCTCGAGTACTCGCGGATCGAGACGCAGGGCGATCCGTTCGAACCCGTCGATCTCGAGGCGGTGTTCGCGGACGTGCTGACGGATCTCGAACTGCAGATCGAAGAGACCGACGCGACGGTGGACGTCGGAGAGATGCCCCGCGTCGAGGGCGACGTCCACCAGTTGCGCCAACTCTTCCAGAACCTGGTGTCGAACGCGCTCGAGTACAGCGGCGACGAGCCGCCGCGGGTCCGCGTTACCGCGGAGCGAGCCGACGCGGAGCGGGCCAGTTCGGAGCGGACCAATTCGGAGCAGGCCGACGCGGAGTGGACGATCTCGGTCGCGGACGAGGGTATCGGCATCGACCCGGCCGACGCCGACCGCGTCTTCGACCTCTTTCAGCGGCTCCACGGCCGCGAGGAGTACGACGGCACCGGGCTCGGACTCGCGCTCTGTCAGCGGATCGTCGAGCGCCACGGCGGCGAGATCTGGGTCGACGCCGAGCCCGGCGAGGGCTCGACGTTCTCGGTGACGCTGCCGGCGGTCGCCGATCGCGACGAGTGAGCCGCGTTGACGCCGGCCCGATCCGTTTTCGAACCGGTTCGAACAGCCCGCAGCGGCGACTCGGCTCGCGGCCGCGCCTCGGCTTGGCTCGGCTCGAGCCGAGGCGATGACGCAGGACGACCGACCCGAGGAACGACTCAGGACGATCGGCTCGAGTCGGCCGACGACTCGATGGGTGATTCGGTCGCGGCGCCAGTCGCGTCGGCGTCGACGAACGTCTCTTCGACGGTCGCGGCGGCATCGGTACCGACGACGTCGGCGCCGCGCTCGACGGATCGTTGCTCGCGGACGAACCCGACGAAGTTGTCGAACAGCCGTTTGGCCTCGCAGGCGGCCTCGTAGCGCTCGGCGTCGATGTCCTCGAGGACGGCCCGAATCCGCTCGGGCTCGAGGTCGCCGTCCTTCCCGGCGGTCACGCGCTCGGCCGTCGTCATGTCGTACTCGGGGTGGAACTGGACGCCGAAGACGCGGTCCCGCCGGAAGCCGTGGATGCCGTACTCGTTCCGGGCGAACACCGTCGCGTCCGGCGGCGCCGCGGCCACGCGGTCGGAGTGGGTGGTGAAGACGGTGAAGCCCTCGTCGACGCCGGTCAGCAGGCGGCTCGTCCCGTCGTGTTCGACGGCCCGGTAGCCGATCTCGTACTCGCCCATGTCCTCGACGCGGCCGCCGAGGACGTCCGCGAGCAGCTGGTGGCCGTAACAGACGCCCAGAAACGGCAGGCCGGCCGCGACGGCCTCGCCGACCCACTCCTTTAACGCGCCGATCCACGGCCGATCCCAGTAGACGGAGGCGCTCGAGCCGGTGACGACGCAGGCGTCGAACGCGAACGTGTCGGGGAGTTCCCCGGAGGGACAGTGAAACTCGACGAGCTCCGCGTCGAGTTCCCGCTCGAAGTTCCGCCGCGTGCTCTCGCGTTTGTGCGCCGCGTTCAACAGGGCGATCCGGAGCCGATCGTCGTCCGTCTCCCCCCGCGCGCAGCGATCGCGCGCGGTCTCCTCGAGGCGATCGTCGGCCGACGGATCGATCACGGACGGATCCGCTCCGTTCGATCCGTCGCGGTCGCGTCGGCACGCGATCGCCCGCCATTTTGTGGTATGCTAACCCAAACCATTGCTGTTCGAACGACAGCACCGTCGGGTACAAAACGTTTTCCACTGAGTCGGTAACGAAAGCGCCGCTTTCAACGACGATTTCGCGGTTCTATCGGAGGTTGATGGACGAGCGTATCTCGAATGGGCGCTTCGAGAAAACCCTACAAAACAGCGGAGACGCCCGGTAAGCAGCGATTACTACCGAGAGGGACACTCGCCGCGAGTTCCGGTCGAGGGGACGGCGACCCCGACACAGACCACGGCGTTTTTCGCGGTCGCCCGTCGACAGGGGGTATGCGCGTCACCGAGGGCGGGATCGATCTCGAGGTCCCCGGCGAACAGACCGAGGGCGTCGAGGAGTCGGTGTTCTACAACCCCAGACAGGAGCTGAACCGAGACCTGACGATCGCGACGCTGCGGACCTTCCGCGAGCGCGAGGAGCGCGCCGAGAGCTACCTGGACGCGATGACCGCCAGCGGCGTCCGCGGAATCCGCGCGGCCGCCGACGGCTGGGACGTCACCTGCTGCGATCTCGAGGCAGACGCCGTCGACCTCGCGCGGGAGAACCTCGAGCGAAACGACCTCGCGGACGAGGCGCGCGTCGAGCACCGCAACGTCAACGCGCTCATGCACGACGAGATGTTCGACGTGATCGACCTCGACCCCTACGGGACGCCGATGCCCTTCGCCGACGCGGCCTTCGCGCGCTGTCGGGACCTCCTCTGCGTGACGGCGACCGACACCGCGCCGCTCTGTGGCGCTCACTTCAACAGCGGCGTCCGTTCCTACAGCGCGGTTCCCCAGAACACCGACTACCACCCCGAGATGGGCGTCCGGATCCTCGTCTCCGCGCTCGCCCGCAGCGGCGCCCGCTTCGACGTCGGCGTCGAGCCGATCCTGACCCACGCGACCAGCCACTACGTCCGGACCTACCTCGAACTCGACCGGAAGGCGAGCGCGGCCGACGCCGCCCTCGAGCACCTCGGGCACATCTATCACTGCGAGGACTGCCTCTACCGCGAGACCGAGCACGGACAGGTCGCCGACCCGCTCGAGAGCTGTCCCCACTGCGGCGGCACCCGCCTGCTCACCGCCGGCCCGGTCTGGCTCGGCCCCGTGCAGGACACCGAGTTCGTCGCCGCGGTCCGGTCGGCGATCCCCGACGCGTTCGGCACCGCCGAGAAGGCGCGGGAACTCTGCGAGACCCTCGAGGCCGAACTCGACGAACCGACTCACTACGACCAGCACAAGCTCTGCAAGAACTGGGGGCTGCCCGCGAACGCGATGGACGACTTTCTGGACGACCTGCGCGAGGCCGGCTACGCGGCCTCGCCGGCCCACTACGGCGGCACGACGTTCAAGACCGACGCGAGCGTCGGCGAAATTCGGGCGGCGACCGAAGGGAGTCTCGAGTGACCCCGCCGTTCTCCGACTCGACTCGACCCATTACCCCTCCTCGGCGTACAGCCGGACGAGCTGACACTCGGGACAGCAGACGCCCTGCAGTTTCGCCCTGTTCTTGAATCCGAGTTTGCCCAGCAGCCCCTCCCGCTCGCCGGTCGCGATCGAGAGCCCCATGCTCTCGCCGTCGCGCACCGGCACCGGTTCCATCGTCACGCCGCAATCCGGGCACCGTCGTTGATCCATACGCGCAATTGATATGACAGCTAGAAGAACGTTCGGGTCTCGAGGGCTCGACGCAACGTGCGTTGATCGACGATTCCGTCACGATCCGTGACGGTACCGACGAGTGTGCAAGCCAGTGCCACACGGTCGCATATGGCGCTGGCCGTCGCTACTACCGGAACGTGCTCGATCGCAGGTTCGACTTCGAACTCGCCGGCGACGCTCTCCGCCTCGCTCGCAGCGAGCAGTTGACGCTGCTGGCGGCCGGCGTCGCCTTCTACGGGTTCATCTCGCTCGTGCCGCTGATGTTGCTCGCCCTGGGGCTCGCGGCCTCGATCGGCGGCGAGGCGCTGGCCGAACGGCTGACGGCCGCGGCCACCGACGTCCTCACGGAGTCGGCTCGGGAACTGCTCGCCGAGACGGTCCTCGACGACACCGGCCGACAGAGCGCGACCGTCGCCGGCGCGCTCGGCCTGTTGTGGGGCTCGAGCCGCGTGCTCCGCGGCCTCGATCGGGCCTTCTCGCAGGTGTACGGCACCGCCGGCTCGAAGTCCTTGCTCGACACCGCCTGGGACGCGATGATCGTCTTCCTCGTGATAACGGGCGGACTCGGGCTCGTCGCCGCCCTCGAATTGCTGATCCGGTACGTGCCGTTTCTGGGGGCGACGATCGTCGGCCCGATCTTCGTCCTGCTCGGCCTCACCGCGACCTTCCTGCCGCTGTACGTCGTCTTCCCCGACGCCGACGTCGACCTCCGGGAGGCGCTGCCGGGGACGCTCGTCGCCGCCGTCGGCTGGTACGTCCTGAGCCGGACGTTCTCCCTCTACGCCGCGTTCGCCGGCGACTACGTCGTCTACGGCGCGCTCGGGGCCGTCTTTCTCGTGCTCGCCTGGCTGTACCTCGGCGCGATCATCCTCGTCTTCGGCGCCGTCCTCAACGCGGTCCTCGCCGACCGTGAAGTGGATCGGCAGCTACAAAGTCCCGGACATCGACAGTTTTCGACAGAAGCGATGACCGACGACGCCACGGGTGCCGACGAGGGGGCGACGGACGATCACGCAGGGACGGCTACGGGATCGGCGGAGGCGGGATCGAGCCGCCGTCGAAGCGCCCGCACGCGGGATCGATCGGAGGATCCCGAAGCGCTTCGCGAGGAGATCGAACGCCTGCGCGATCGAGTTGATTCGTTCGAGGACAACGTCGAACGCCGCACCGTCGAGAAGGAGTCCCTCGAGAGCGAACTCAAGCGCTACGTCCGCCGGAAGCAGCGACGGGGCCACGCCACCGACTGGGGGCCGTACCTCGTCTTGCTCTACGGGACGGCGATGTCCATCGGGGCGTTTTACTTCCTCGAGGGCGGCTGGGCGATCCTCGCGATGCTCGTCGTCTGGACCTCGACGCTGGGCGTCTACGTGCTGATGGTGCTGTTCGGCTTCGGGATCTCCGTCCTCGGTCTCCCCGGTCGCGTCCGCGATATGGTCGGCGAACGCCGTTCCTGATCGGTCCGTCCTCGTCTCTCCGACCCGTTTTCGATCGTCTCCGTCTCCGTCTTCGTTTTCGTTTCCAGCGCTGACCGGCGGCCGCCGACTCAGCGCCGCGCGGCGACGCGCTGTCGCACGAAGTTTCGGACGCGGTCCGTGTACGTCTCCGGCCGGTGGAGGTTACAGATGTGGCCGACGCCGGCGAGCACCTCGACGCGGCCGTCCCGGGCCGCCGCCGCGTGCTCCCGCTCGCCGCGGCGCATGAGCTTGTCGTTCTCGCCGTTGAGCACGAGCGTCGGCCCGGGGTAGGTCGACAGCTTCCCTCGGAAGTCCTCGCCCGCGACGAACGGTCCCGCGTTGCCGAACTCCCGCGGGTAGATGCCCGAGTCGATGATCTCCCGCTCGATGTCCGCGGGGAGATCGCGGTTGCGCACCCAGCGGTAGCCGAGTTTTTCGACGGCTCGACAGCCGATGTCGGGCTTCGTGGCGAGCCGAGAGATCCCCCCGGTCGCCCGCGTGAGCGTCTCCATCCCGCCGACGGGGTTCACGCTCGAGCCGGACAGAACTAGCCCGTCGACCGTTTCGGGACGGCGGGCGACGTACTCCGTCGCGACGTAGCCGCCCAGCGAGAGCCCGACCACTACCGCCGTTCCGTCAGTGTGCTCCTCGATGGCGCGCTCGAGGCGCTCGACCGCGGGTTCCATCCGGAACTGCTCGTCGCCGTAGGCGCCGTGGCCCGGCAGGTCGAACGTGACGACTCGGTACTCGGACGATAGCGCCCGCTGTTGGGGGAGCCACATCTTCCGCGTGAACATCGCGCCGTGGACGAACACGATCGACCGATCGTTTCCCGCACCGGCGACGTCGATACCGTCCATACCGTCGGTTCCGCTCTCGCTGTCTCGACCGAACATAGGCTTCCTATCAGCCGGCGGCCCATAGTGTCCGGGCCGGCGAGACACGGCGTTCGAACCGACGTTCCCGGTCGGTGCCCGCGTCAGTCTCTGCGCCGGTCGCCGTCGGCGTCCTCGTCCTCGTCCTCGCTCCGGTCGCTCAGCCGCTCCGTCTCGAGATCGTCCTCGAGGTCCGTCTTCCCCGCGTCTTCGGTCGTCGGCCCGCCGCGCTCCGCCTCCGCGTCGCGGTCGGGGTCGGGCGTCGGATCGACGTCCGCTCCGCGGGGCTGTTCGCCGGGATCGACCGCGGCGTCCGTCCGTCGCGGCTCGCCGGTTCGATCGACCGCAGCGTCGGTGGATTCGAAATCGTCGTCACGATCGACCGCAGCGTCGGTCGATTCCAGCTCCGCGTCCGGATCGACGGCGGCGTCGGTCGACTCGAAATCGTCTGTCGGCTCGACCGACGCTCCGGCCCGGGTACCGCCCTCGCGCTCCTGGCGGGCTAGCTCCGTCGGATCGGCCTCGAGGCCGCGATCGCTCGCCCGGTCGCGCCCTGTTTCGGGCTCGTCGGGTGCGGTCGTTTCGCGCTCGTCGATCGCGTCCGTCTCCTCGAGGGTGTCCTCGCCGGTCTCGTCGCGGAGGTCCTCGGCGATCTCGGTCTCCTCGGTCCCGGCCGAGCCGCCGGCGGGTTCGGTTCGTTCCTCGCCAGCGTCGTCGCCGGTGTTCGAATCGACGGCCGCCTCGAGCTCCTGTCGATCGACGGACGGTAACTCGCCCTCGAGTCGGACGGCGTCGTCGGTGATCTCGCGGACGGAATCGGTATCGAGCGGGTGCGCGGCGTCGGCGACGCCCTCCCAGCCGATCGAGGACTTGACCGAGTCGACGGCGGCCGTTTCGGGTCTGACGTGAGCGACGTCCCCTTCGACCGACGCGACGACGCCGACCGCCTCGCCGTTGCCGTTCACGACGGACTTGCCGACGTCGTCGTTCGAAAACGTTGCACACATGCGTGAGGCTACCACCACTCGCGGGAAGCCAGTGGTGCCTGCAATCGTCAGGGACACTAGTGGCCACGCTCGGCGGGTGCGGCGCCCGTCGGACGGGTCCGTTTTCCTTCCTTACTGATCCGGGCGGTTCTGCGGGTTATCCTGGCGGCTCTCGGATCGTTCGTCCGCGGCCGTCGTTCCCGTCTTCCCGGTCGAAAACTCCTCCGTCAGATGGATTCGGGTATCGGAGACCGCGTCGACGGCGTCGGCCTCGAGGACGAAGGGATCGATGGTATCGCCCCAGCCGAACCGGGCCATGATCGAGTCGAGCGCGTCGGGTGCCGGCTCGACCCGGGCTCGGTCCCCCTCGATCGCGTCGACGGTCCCGATCACCTTTCCGTCGGCCCGCTCGACGGGTTTTCCGACGTCGTCGTCGCTGAAGGTCGCACACATACTGGACGGTCCCCGGCTGCGAGTAAAGCGCGTAGTGCCTGCATTCGCGCGGATTTTAGGGTTCGCGGGTACCGGGCGCGATCACTCGGCGGGCTGTTCCGACAGCGATTGCACGATCGCGTCGAACTCGTCCGGATCGAGCGGCTTCTGCACGCGAGCGTCGACGACGGCTTCGATCTCGTCGGATTCGAATTCTTGGTCTCGCTGTGCGCCCGAAAGGACGATCACCGGAACGTCCCTGACGTCGTCGTCCATCCGCTCGAGCACGTCCGTCCCGTCCATCCGCGGGAGGTGGAGATCGAGGAGGATCGCGTCCGGTCGCGGAGCGTCGGCGTAGTCGCCGCGCCGAGAGAGGAACTCCAGTGCGTCGGGGCCGTCGGAGACGACGTGGACGGTCGGATCGTACCCGGTCTCTTTCAACAGCTCCTTGGTCAACCGGACGTCTCCCGGATTATCTTCCACTAAAAGTATTTCCCCAAAGGAATTTGGACCATCCATTACTACCTCAATGGCGACTCCGGTAGTTAAGAATTCGGTCTCTCGAGGATCTAGCTCATCGCTGTCTGAACGTTCCGCTCGAAAACACGCCGGGATCTGCGACCGAATCGGTTCAGCTCCGGACGTCCCGACAGCCGCGCCTTCTGCGAGCCGTCAGTCGATCGGGAACCGCAACAGCGCTCCGACCCCGTCGAACGCCTCGGCGAACCGGGTGCCGTCGGGGAAGTCGTCGGGAACGACGACGGTTTCGCCGCCCTGCTGTTCGGTTCGCTCCCCGAGTTCCTGCAAGTCCGCGCCCTCCAGGTCCGTCGAGAGCAGCAGCGTCTCGACCGCGTCGAACGCGAGGGCGTCGTCGACCTCCTCGCGGCCGTAGGCGACGGGATCGTCGTCGTCGCCGACCCGATCGAAGAACTCGCCGAGCGTCTCTCGAACGTCGTCCCGATCGCGTTCCTCGAGGGTCTCCTGGCCCTTCTCCGCGAGCAGCTCGAGGCCCTGCTGGGTCGCGTACTCGACGGCGAACTCGCCGTTGATCCGCTCCTCGAGGCGGTGATCGAGGTCGGCCTCATCTCGGAACGTCTCGACGGTGCCCGTCGTTCCGCCCAGCAGGATGCTGTCGACGGGGTCGTCACCCAGAAACGTCCGTCGGGCACGATCGGCGATCTCGTCGAAGAACTCCCGCTTCTGGCGCTCGCGGTCCCGTTCGAACCGTTCGGCGGACTGGCCGCCCGCGCTCGACTTCCCGGGGACCTCGCTCTCGAAGCTCTCGAGCGGTTCGACGCCCTCGTCGTCGAGCACGCCCAGCGCGGCGCCGCCGCGTTCGACGACCAGCAGGCCGTGGGTCGACTCCGGCTCGGTGACGTCCTCGAGGGGCTCGAGGTCGAACTCGTTGGCGTGGCGGTAGATCGACTCGTCGATGGGGACCGGCAGGTCGTCGAAGACGGCCGTCACGAGGTCGCCGTCGGGAACGCCGGCGTAGATCGCCAGCCCGCTCTCGGGGATCTCGTCGTACTCGTTCAGTTCGCTCCGGACGGTCTCCAGCGCGTCGGTGAGCGGTTTCGGAAACGACCGCTCGTCGAGCTGGCTCGCCTCCGCGTAGTCGGTCTCGACGGGCCGGCGGGCCTCGCCGATCGTCTCCTCGGGCGGGACGGCGAGGCTGACGAGGATGTCTCGGTCGGCGCTTGCGGACGAGAGTCGATCGAGCCGTTCGTGGAGTTCGTAGGATGCGAGTGACATGGATCGGGTGGGATGCCGGCGCCTCCGAACGCGAAAACGGGGGCGGTCGCAGGGGCGGCGAGCGTCCTCGCTACGAGAACTGTGAGGTTGAGCGGCCTGCCGGCGCACTCATGCAGATTGGCCGCTCGAGTGTGGGGACTCGAGACGGTACTCGTGTCTGACTCCGAGGGAGAAATCAATAGGAGTTACAATTCTACCGAATACGGATGAGTGTTACTCTATAATAAACCTAATTCAGTTATCGTATCAGATATCTATCTACTAGTATTATTACGCACTGTCTGGAACGGCGACGTGGAATGGCCACCGAATCGCAGCCGAGCGGCGACCGGACGGATAGTATCAGCCAGCGCCATCAGGAGACCGCAGCGGACGTCATTCCGCCGAATTTAAAACTGTATATCGGCGGCGATTGGGTCTCCAGTTCCGCCGGCGAAACGTTCGAAACGCGAGATCCGACGACGGGCGAGACGCTCGCGACGGTGCAAGCGGGCACCCGCGAGGACATCGATCGAGCGGTGGAAGCCGCCTGGACCGCCTACGACGAGACGTGGTCGGACTACTCGGCCGCCGAGCGCCAGCGCGTCCTCGAGGAGATCGCGGCCCGCGTCGAGGAGAACCGGGAGGCGTTCGCCCGCCTCGAGACCCTCGACAACGGGAAGCCGATCAGCGAGGCCAGAATCGACATGGAACTGGTCGCGGACCACTTCCGGTACTTCGCCGGGGCGACCCGCGTCAACGGCGGCGAGACGATCCCGAGCGGCGACGGGCAACACGTTCAGACGATCCGCGAGCCCTACGGCGTCGTCGGCCAGATCATCCCGTGGAACTTCCCGCTGTTGATGGCCGCTTGGAAGCTCGGCCCGGCGCTCGCCGCCGGCAACTGTTCGGTCCTCAAACCCGCCGAGGAAACCCCGCTCACGGTCCTCAAGCTCATGAACGAGATCGACGACGTCCTTCCGGACGGCGTCGTCAACGTCGTCACCGGATTCGGGCCCGACGCGGGCGAGCCGCTGGCGAAACATCCCGACATCCGAAAGATCGCCTTCACCGGATCGACCGAGGTCGGCAAGCAGGTGATGACCCAGGCCGCCGAGCACGTCCACGACATCACGCTCGAGCTGGGCGGGAAGAGCCCGCTGATCATCTATCCGGACGCGGATCTGGAGAAGGCGGTCGCCACGACGATCACGGCCATCTTCTACAACACCGGCGAGTGCTGTTCCGCGGGCTCGCGGCTGTTCGTTCACAGCGACATCAAAGACGAGTTCCTCGAGGAATTGGCGTCGACCGCCGAGGACCTCACCGTCGACGACCCGCTGTTGGAGGAGACGACGCTGGGGCCGAAAGTCACCGAAGAGCAGGCCGAACGCACGCTCGAGTACATCGAGGAGGCCCGCGACGCCGGCGCCGACTTCCTGACCGGCGGCGACGTGCCCGACGACGAGGCGCTCGCGGAGGGGAGTTTCGTCTCCCCGACGCTGATCGACGACATCGACCACGACAACCGCGCCGTCCAGGAGGAGATCTTCGGGCCCGTCCAGGAGGTGTTCGAGTGGACCGACTACGAGACGATGATCGAACTGGCCAACGACGTCGACTACGGCCTCGCGGCGGGTATCATCACGAACGACATTACGAAGGCCTACGAGACGGCGACGGATATCGAAGCGGGGAACGTCTGGATCAACCAGTACAACGCGTTCCCGGCCGGGATGCCCTTCGGCGGCTACAAACAGTCGGGAATCGGCCGCGAAGTCGGCTACGAGGCGCTGGCCGAACACTACACCCAGACGAAGACGATCAACCTCGCTCTCGAGTGAGGCAGTGAGATGACCGACCCCGCGGCGGTGCCGTTTCCGTTTCCCCGGTGGGAGGGCGACCGCGCGACCCACCTCACCGTCGCGCCCGACGACGGTATCTACGTCGTCCCCTCGGGGGCACACGAACGCCTTCACCGGATCGTGATCGGCGACCGAGACGTCACCGAGCGGTTCGATGGACTCCGAGGGACCAAGGTCGAACTCGCGCTCACCGGTTGGGTGCAGTTACAGAGCGATCGGCTGACCGACCGCGTCAACGTCGACGCGCCGGACGGCTTCGACGACGCGGCCCTCCTCGAGCGGTTCGCTCGGATGCACGACGCCGGGTCGATCGCGATCGCACGCTACCCGTCGGGAACCGTCGTCACGAGTACGCCGTCCGAACTGACGCTCTCCGAGCGCGGTGCTCGCGTCCCGGTCCCCGTAACCGACGATCGGGAGCCGGCCGACGACTACCAGTAGTCATCGCTGCCAAAGCGGGTTGAGAAGACGGCCGCTCAGTCCGAGCGGTAGCCGCGCGGTTCATCGGTGACGGACGCCCCCTCCTCGCAGGCGGGTGCGTCGACCGCCAGGCCGGGCAGTCGCGAACGGAGATCGATCGAGTCGCTGCCGATGACGGCGAAGCCGACGAAGATCGTCAGGAAGCCGACGACCGCCGACGTCGCGACGGCCTCGTCCAAGATCGCCCAGCCGCCGAGCGTCGAGACGACCGGCACGACGTAGAAGATCAGGTTCGCCGTGGTCGCCTCGGTCGCCTCGAGCAGCCCGAAGTAGGCGATGTACGCGAGGACGCCGGCGACGATGCTGACGTAGCCCAGCGCGACGAGCGCGTCGGTCGTCCACGAGATCGAGCCCATCGACTCGCCGGTCGAGTAGGCCAAGCCGTGACAGAGGGCCGCCGCGATCGGGAGGCCCCACGCGATCCGGACCGTACTCGAGAGCGTGGCCGTCGAACCGGCCCGGCGGATGAGGACCGCGCCCAGCGCGGCGCTGATCGCGCCGGCGAAGAGGATCGCTCGCCCGAACGCGTCGCCGCCCAGCAGGGCCGTCGGGTCGGGGCTGACCACGAGCGCGACGCCGATCAGTCCGAGTCCCATCCCGATCGCGCCGCGACGCGAGAGCCGCTCGTCCGAGAGGAGGACGGCCGCGAACACCGGCGTCAGGATCGGGTTGAGGCTGAAGACGATCGAGCCGACGGCGCTGGTCGCGTACTGCTGGCCGACGAACAGGAGGGCGTTAGCCAGTCCGATCACGAGGCCGCCGGTCGCGAGGATCGCGACGACGTCGCCCCGCGTTTCGGGCAGGAGGTCGTCGCCCGACGCGGTGAGCGCGACGTACCCCAGCATGACCAGCGCGGCGACGTCGAATCGAATCGCGACGAACAGCAGCGGCGGGAAGTACTCGAGGCCGGCCTTCGCCGCGACGAACGTTCCCCCGAAGAACACGCTCGAGCAGAGGAAGAACGCGAGCGTTCGACGGTCGATCACTGGTCGATCACCACCGCACCCGTGCGATCGTACAGAGAAGGTGCCGACGGATCGTCAGTCGGCAGAAATTCTTCGAGGATCATCATACACCTACGTAGGCGTCCGGGGCATATAGTTTCCTTCAGAAAAGATTTCACGGCAAGAAAAATCTCGGCCGGCGAGAGCGGACCGACGACGGGGGAAAGCCGTGCACCCTCGATGCACTCGAACACGATATGAAATCATTTCACGGTGCGAAACGGCTTTCCCGAAGGGGGTCGAACGACGCGTATGGAATCGGCACTCGAGGAGATCGAGTTCCTCGCGCTCTCGGCCAACCGCGTCGAGGTGCTCGAGTCCCTCGCCGAGGACGGCCACACCCGCAACGAACTGGCCGCGGCGACGGGGGCCTCGCAGGCGACGCTAGGGCGCATCCTCGGCGACTTCCGGGAGCGGTCGTGGATCCGCCGGGAGGGCAGCGAGTACGTCGCGACGGCGACGGGACGTCTCGTCGCGTCGGGCATCACCGACCTCCAGCGGATCATCGAGACCGAACGGCGACTCCGCGAGGTCGTCGACTACCTGCCGAGCGAAGAACTGACCTTCGACCTCCGGCGGCTGGCCGACGCGACGATCACCACGCCCAGCCAGACCCGTCCGAACGCGCCGCTGTCGCGGCTGCTCGAGTTGCTCGAGGACGCCGACGACGTTCGGACGGTCTCCCACGCCTTCAACGAACAGACGCTGTCGGTCGTCCAGGACCGGGCGGAAACGGGCGAGCAGACGTTCCGCGGCGTCTTCTCCCGAAGCGCGATCGAGGCGCTCGTCGACGACGCGACGCTCCGTGACCGACTCGAGGCGCTGCTGGCGACCGACGGGACGGCGATCCGGGTCCGCGACGGGTCGGTTCCGCTCGCGGTGATGCTCCTCGACGACGTCGTCTACCTGCTCTTGCGCGACGACCAGGGCGTCCTGCGGGCGTCGATCGACACCGACGACGAGGCGGTCCGGTCGTGGGCCGAGGAGACCATCGCGGAGTACTGGACGAACGCCGACTCGCTGTCGGACGCCGGATTCTCGCTCGAGTGACGCCGGCGATACGCTTACGGGGCCGCCCGTGGCAGCGTCGTCCATGAGCGCGGAGTGGCCTCGAGAGATCGGCGATCACACGGTGTCCGACGAGTGGATCTGCGAGGACTGCGGCGCCAGCTACGCCTGTCTCGACCAGTTCCGGGAGTCCCCGTGCGAGGCGTAGCGGCCGCCGGTCCGCGGTTCCTCGCGGGCGCATCGAACGCCGACCCGAGGCGCGTCCCGACCGCCAGCGGCGCGGTTCGACGACCGACGGGTCCCCGATTTGGTCTCGCAAGCCGTCGATTTGCGGCAACGTATCCGAAACCTCAGTCCCACACCCAGTAACGATGGATCTCCACGTCGACTATCGCGTCTCGGTGAGTCTCGTCGGTACCGTCCTGAAGTACATGACCGTCCCGTTGTTTCTGCCGCTGGCGATCGCGGTCATCTACGGGGAGCCCGTCCTCCCGTTCGTCGTTACGATCCTCGTCGCGCTCGCCGTCGGCCTCGGTTTCGAGGAGCTCCATTCGGAGCCGAAACTCGGGCGGCGCGAGGGCTTTCTCTTCGTCGCGCTGACGTGGCTCGCCGTCCCGCTGATCGGCACGCTCCCCTATCTCGTCGCCGGTCAGGGAACGATCGCCTCGCCCGCGAACGCGCTCTT
Organism: Haloterrigena gelatinilytica; assembly: GCF_013342145.1. Lineage (NCBI taxonomy): Archaea > Methanobacteriati > Methanobacteriota > Halobacteria > Halobacteriales > Natrialbaceae > Haloterrigena > Haloterrigena gelatinilytica. Next base: position 4,226,104 of record NZ_JABUQZ010000001.1, read on the forward strand.
CGAGTCGATGTCCGGGTTCACGACGACGGGGTCGACCGTCCTCGGTGAGATTTCCGTCGAGCGCCACTCCCGATCGGTACTCATGTGGCGCCAGCTGACCCAGTGGCTCGGCGGAATGGGGATCATCGTCCTGATGGTCGCGATCCTCCCGCAGCTATCGGTCGGGGGCACACAGCTGATGGAGGAGGAAGCGCCCGGCTTCAGCATCGAACAGCTCACGCCGGGCATCCGGGAAACCGCGCGTGCGCTGTGGCGGATCTACATCGGCTTCACCGTCCTGGCCTTCGGCCTCTACTACGCCCTCCACGCGGGCGGACTCGCCCCGAACATGGATCTCTACAACGCCGTCGCCCACGCGCTCACGACGATGCCGACCGGCGGGTTCTCGCCCGAAGCGCGCAGTGTCGAGGCGTTCAGCCCCGCCGTCCAGTGGGCGGTGATGCCGTTCATGCTGATCGCCGGCACCAACTTCGCGCTCTTCTGGCACGCGTTCAACGGTCGCTCGGACCGGCTGTTCGAGAACGCCGAGTTTCGCTCGTACGTCGGGATGGTCGGGCTCGTCGGGGCGATCCTAACCGTTTTTCTGGTGACCGGTCTCGGACTGGCGGAGACCCCCGAGTTCGTCGGCACCATCTCCGGTAACCTCGAGGCGTCGGCCCGCCACGCGCTGTTCCAGTCGCTGGCGTTTATCACCACGACCGGCTACGCCAGCATGGACTTCAACACGTGGAGCGAGCCGACCCAGACCGTCCTCCTGTTCGCGATGTTCCTCGGCGGCTCCGTCGGCTCCGCCGCGGGCTCGATCAAAATCGTCCGCTGGTACGTCATCCAGCGGGTCGTCCGCCGCGAGCTGCTCACCGACGTCCATCCCAACGCGGTGGTCCCGATCCGCGTCTCCGGCGAGGTCATCGACGAGGAGACGATCCACGGGCTGCTCGCCTTCACGCTGCTGTTTCTGATCCTGTTCGCCGTCTCGACGATCCTCATCTACTTCGACACCCATCGGATCGAGGAGAACCTGACCGCGCTCGAGGTGATGAGCGCGACGATCGCGACGCTCGGGAACATCGGCCCGGGCTTTGGCATCGTCGGACCCATGAACAGCTTCCTGCCGTTCTCGGACGCCGCGAAGCTCTACATGGTGTTTCTCATGTGGATCGGCCGGCTCGAGATCCTCACCGTGCTGGTCGTGCTGACGCCGTCGTACTGGTGGGACTGACATCCGCCGAGCAGTCTCATACGTTGACGACGCGGCGACTCGGTCTGGCTACGCCTCGAGTGCGAAATCGCGGACGGGATCGAAAACGAGGTCCGAACGACGGCGATCGCCCGATCGTCAGTTCGCGCGCGGGAAGTTGTCGATCGTGTCCGCGCGGAACGCCTCCTCGTCGAACTCGTAGTCGCCGTCGAGGAACGCCAGGACCTGCCGGGTGTCTTTGACGGCGTTTTTCAGACAGGTCGAGGCGCCCGGCGACGGCGTGATGTTGAAGATGATGTCGTCGCCGACGATCTTCGCCTCGCCCATGTCCAGTGACTTCCGCTTCGTGTCGACGATCTGCGGCCGAACGCCGCCGTACCCCTTCGCGCGCTCGATGTCCTCGAGTTCGACGCTCGGGACGACCTTCTGGACGTGCGGGAGGAACTGTCGCGGGCCGACCTCGGGGACGTCGTAGACGAGGTTCCGGAGGACGTACGGCAGGAGGATCCGGTCGGACAGGATGTTCGCGTAACTGAGGAACGCCGCCGCGTTCAGTCCGAACACGTCGAGGAAGTCCTTCACGGTCGAGATGCGACCGCGCTCGAGTGTCGGGACGAGCTTCGCGGTCGGGCCGAACCGCGTGATGGAGTCGTCGTGGACGTCCGCGTCGCCGTGGACCGCGGCGAAGGGGAGCTTCTTCATCTGGAGGGTGTAGACCTTCCCGTTGAGCAGATCGTCCGCGAGGAAGAAACTCCCCGCGATGGGGAGCAACACTTTCCCCTCGCCGTAGCCGAGTTCCTTGGCGATCTGGAGGCTGTGCGAACCGGCGGCGACGACGGTGGCCTCACAGTCGAACCGGCCGTCGGTCGTCTCGATCGTGTAGCCGTCGAGCGTCGGCGTGATGTCCTCGACTTTCGTCCCGGTGAAGACGTCGACGTTGGGCTCGTCCTCGGCCTGTCGGACGAACGACTGCGTCGCCGCCCCGTAGTCGACGACGTAGCCGTCGGGGGTCTGTAACGCGCGCATCTCCTTCGAGGGGTCTCGACCCTCCACGACCTTCGGCTCGTAGTCGGCGATCTCCTCACGCTCGATCATCCGGAGCTTCGGGAAGAGGTCGCCGAACCCCTCGCCCTCGTAGCGCTGCTCGAGTTCCGCGACTTCCGCCTTGCCGACGCCCAGCACCATCTTGCTGCGCTTGTCGTGCATCTCGCGGTCGTCGTCGTGGTTCTCGAGATAGCCCGCGAGGAGCTCCGCCCCTTCTTTGACTTCTTCGGCCTTCTCGAGGGTGTAGTTGGTCTCGATATCGCCGAAGTGGAGCGTCTGGGAGTTGTTGGTGTGGTTCGTGTTGATCGCCGCGATCTCCCGTTCCTTCTCGATCAGTGCGATGGAGTCGACGTCCGAGAACTTCGCGGTGGTGTACAGAAGCGACGCACCGCTGATCCCACCGCCGACGATAACGAGGTCATATTTGCCAGACATGGTTGGTTTCGGTAGGTACCCGTTTCGACCGCTGTACTCCGAACGGATAACTCATATTCTTTCGATTGAACTTTCGTCGATCGACGAATATCCTCTCGACGGGGAGAGAATCCAATAGTTAGCTTCGTTTCGACGAAACCGCTCGACGTATACCGTCCCCGTTCCATCGTTCCGTGCAGTTCGCACACATCGACTCGGTCCGTACGGTCGATACGTAGCCGTCTCCCCCGATCGTGTTTCGGCAGCTGTCGACAGGGATCGTCCGAGTGTGACGGCAGGGTGGTTTCGTTGTACTGGGAGTAGCAGCCGTCTATCCGTTTAATCTGTGGCTTAAATATACGCTTGGTACCGTTGTTCTGACGGACCGTCCGCTGTCGGCAAAGAATTTCAACCGGCGCCTCTATCATCAATACGTGAAGATCGAGCTCGATCTGATAGCGTTGGTGATGCCGTCGTGATGCCGTGGGGACACGCGGCATTCGGCTACGTCCTGTACTCCCTCGGCCACCGGTTCGTGACGCGCGAGCCGCCGAACGGTCCGCTCGTCGTTCTGGCGCTCCTGTTCGGCACGCAGCTTCCGGACCTCGTGGACAAAACGCTCTCGTGGGGTCTCAATCTCTTTCCCCAGGGATATTCGGTGGCACACTCCGTTTTCGTCGCCGTCCCGATCGGGTTGCTCGTCCTCGGGGCGACGGCGTCCGACCGCCGCGATATCGGCATCGCGTTCACCCTGGGCTACTGGTCGCACCTCCTCGGCGACGCGATTCTGGCGGTTCCGAAACTCGGCGTGTCGCCGAGCGATCGGCTCCTCTGGCCCGTCGTTACGCTTCCGCCGTACCAGTCCGAGGTGACGCTTATCGGCCGCGTCACCCAGGTCATCAGCGCGTTTTTCGGCGAGGTTCTCACTACCGAGCAGCTCGTCTTCCTCGCGCTCTACTCGACCCCGTATCTGCTGGTGTTCGCGCTCTGGCTGGTCGACGGCGCGCCCGGCGTCGCGCACTTCCTGCGCGCGGACGATAGCTAGCGACGCCTGCCGGAGCGGGTGTTGCGCACCGATCGCTTCGAGACCGATAGCAAACGAACTCGGAAAGGGGGACGAGACGTCGTCTCTTCTCACGCGCATCGAATTGCGGGCAAGGTCCCGAACCATCACGGAAGCCGGGACGCCCGTTACTCCTGCAGTTGGCGCTCCTCGTCGTGCTGGACGACGACGAACTCCCCCGATCCGGTGACCTCGAGCTGGTAGGTCTCCTCCCAAGACTGTCCGATCACGTTCGAAAGCGACCTGTCGACGTGGCTGCCCGGTTCGGTGCCGCTCCAGGCAACGGTCGCGCCGGGGTCGGTCCGGACCGGCGGTTGCAACACCAGTGACTCTCCGTGGGTCGCGATCGCGACGCTCCCGGGTCCTAGCAACGAGACGTTGGTCAGTCGCCGGCCGAGAACCCCGCGATGCTCTTGATAGTCCGAAGAAATACCGTGCCCCGCGTAGGAGCGGTTCTCCGTGCCCTCGGTGATTCGGGTCTCTCCGTCGGTAGTGATCTGTTTTCGGGTACCGACTGCAGGATCCGTAAAGCCCGTCTCGATCTTTCAGCAGTTCTGAAGCAGTAGATCGCCTGATTTCTCACGGAACCGTCGATTAGCGCTAAGCCTCTATCCGTGTACTGTTCCCACGACCCACTCCCGTGGATCGAACCGTATGAACCAGCGAACCCGCGTCACCGTCGCCGCCGTCGTCATCGCCCTTCTGATCGCATCGCTCGGGGTTCAGGCGGCCGTTATCGAACGCGAACACAGGGTCGTCAACGACGACGGGCGGTATCCCGGGAACACGCTCGTCGGCGTCCATTCGTACGACGAGACCGGTCGGATCGTCGAACTGACACCGGACGGCGAGGTCGCCTGGGAGTGGTCGGTGCCCGAATCGCGGGTGTTCGGGGTCGAACAGCTCGACGAGGAGACGGTGCTGGCGGCCGTCGCCGTCAAGCGGCTCGCCGAAGACTGCGACGAGGAATACCTCGAGTACGAGGAGAAGGACGGCCACTGCGTCCACAATCGCGTCGTCGAGATCGACAAAGAATCGGGCGAGGCCGTCTGGGAGTACGACTGGTACGACGAGTTCATCGCCTGGCACGAGGTCCACGACGTCGAGCGACTCGAGAACGGCGAGACGGCGATCGCGGACATGGGGAACGATCGCGCGTTCACCGTCGATCGCGACGGCGAGATCACCTGGGAGTGGCACGCCGAAGACCACCTGACGCCCGGCACGCCGTTCTACGAGGAGTACGGCGGCCCCGAGAAAGAGGGGGAACACGACGACTGGACCCACATGAACGACATCGACCGCCTCGAGAACGGCAACTTCCAGCTGAGCATTCGCAACTTCGACGTGATCGTCGAGGTCGATCCGGAGACCGACGAGGTAGTCGACGTCGTCGGCGAACCGGGGAATCACAGCGTGCTGGACAAACAGCACAACCCCCACCGCATCGAAGACCAGGGGACGATGGTCGTCGCCGACAGCGAGAACGGCCGCGTCGTCGAACTCGACGTCGAGTCCGAGGAGCGCATCTGGCGCTACACCGGCCCCGCGAGCGACTCACTCCAGTGGCCTCGAGACGCGGACCGACTGCCCAACGGCAACACGCTCATCACCGACTCCCGGAACAACCGCGTGCTCGAGGTCGATCCCGACGGCGAGATCGTCTGGCAGTTCGGCGACCCCGACGGGACGGTCGTTCCGCTGCCGTACGAAGCCGATCGCATCGGCGCCGGCGAACGGTCGGACGTCCCGCCGGGGAGCGAACTGACCGCGGTCGAGGACGAACCCGACGCCGTCACGGCGACGATTCGCGAGTGGGAGGCCATGGCCCAGTACGTCTTCCCGACGTGGATGCACCTCCCGCAGATACTGCACGTCGTCGGCATCGCCCTCGGGGTCCTGTGGCTCTGTGCGGAGGGGTGCGTCGTCGGCTGGCGTCGGCTCGCTGTCAGTGGATGAGATTCTCGGGACACTCGAAACTCGCGTGTTTGTCGGTGTAGAGCGAGATATTCCGATTGTCACAATAGGACGCTAGTTTTGCCGGACGAAGTTCCCAGCCGAGGAGGAGAAGCGCGTTCTCGTCGTCTCGATGCCAGACCGTTACGATGATATCGTCAGCCGGGGCGTTTCTAAGCGATTCGCCGGCCGAAACGCGGAGACGTCTCTCGAGGTCTTCGCGTCGATTTCGTAGCCGAAGACCTCGAAACCGTGAGCGGAGAAGCTCTCGGATTACACCGACGAAGCCCCGCTGATCTCGAACGTCACACTTCCTCGGACGATTTCATCCGCCTCGATCGTGGGCTCCTCCGCGAGGACCGGCTGGCGGTTCATCCAGCCGAAGGGATTGGTCCCCGACAGCGAGCGCTCGAGCGCGAGCAGATCGACCGACTCCGAACGGACCTGGGCGCGGACGTGGTGGTCGCCCCCAGAGCGGAGGTGAACGCCGGCACCGTGGTCGTTCACTAAGGCCGCGGTGTAGACGTTTCGCTTCGTCCCCCGGAAATCATTGGAGCCGTGGCTCGTCGCGTCGTCCTTCCAGGGCCGGTCGCTACCGAGGCGGATCTCCTCGTGGTCCGGTCGGGTTCCCTCGGGGAACGCCACGGCCGTTCCTTCGGCCCGCCCGATGTGGTCGTCGGGGTAGGTGCTCCACTGGCCCTCTCGGCGCCACGACAGCGTCGTCAGGTCGTCCGCGAGCGGGAGTGCAACGCCGACCTCGCGGGCGTCGAGTGCCTCCTCGAGCGTGAACTCGTACTCGACTTCGATTCCACCGTTGAGGGGCCGGAGAACGAACGTTCCGGTCGCGACCGCGTACTCGACGTCGATCGCGACGACCGTACCGTCCTCAACGAGCCTCACGTCGGTAACCGTCCGGCCGTCGAGGCGGTGGTCGATCGCCCCTTCGCCCTGGCTCGCTTCCGACTCGGTCGGTGTCAGGACCAACTCCGGTCCCCCGACCACGACCGGCGTTCCCTGCCCGTCCGCCGGCCGGACCTCAACGAGCCCGGTATTCCGATCGATCGACATCGGTGGACCCTCGGTCGTCCACACCGATTCCTCGTCGATTTCGAGTGCCGTCCCCGTCGGTGCCGGGTAGCTTTCGCACCCTGGCGAGTCGACGGTGAAAACGGCCTGTTCGATCGTGTGGCCGTGTGGATGGGTGACCCTGAGCTCCAGCCGGTTCTCGGCCACCGGGACCGTCACCGTCACGCGCTCGCCCGGTGCCGCCTCGATCGGTCGTTTTCCGGAGTTTCGGGCCCCCTCGAACTCGATCGACCGGTCGGCGAGGTCGACGAACTCGTGGCGGTTCTCGATGGTCAATCGGAGGACGTTACCGTTGCCGAACCACTCCGTTTCGACGACTCGGACCGGCGAGTAGATTTTCTTGACGTGCCAGTATTCGGGGCGTGGCCGTCGGTGGCGATCGAGCAGCCCCCAGAGATACCCTCTCCACCGCTCCAAGTGGTCGCCGCCGGCCCAGATCGCGCCGCCGGCGACCGAGTCGCCGGCCCGACAGCGCTCCCAGATCTGCTCGAAGGGAATCCCCCACTGGTCGCGGAGTCCGGGGTCGGTCACCAACTCTCGGCCATTGTAACAGTAGGTGTGTGCGTACTCATCGAACAGGATCGGATCGTCGAGATCGACGTACTCTTCGACCGTCGAGTCCGTTCGAAACGCAGGGTAGTGTTGCGAACGGACGTCGTAGACGTCGTGCCAGGGGTCGTCGGAATCGTAGTTGTCGTAGTTGAAGATCGTCGGCCGCGTCGGATCGATCGCCTCGGTCAGCCGGCCGGCGGTCTCGAAGGCATCGTACCACTCCGACTCGTTCGCGATCGACCAGAGACAGACCGACGTCCGGTTCTTGTCGCGTTCGACCATCTCTACGGTCTGTGAAACGACTACCTCCGGATAGGGGTCTCCCCGGTCGCGGCCGACGAACGTGTGGGGCGCTTCGACTTCGACGACGAGCCCGAGCTCGTCGCAGGCGTCGAGAAACGCCTCCGAAGTCGGGTGATGGGCCGTCCGGACGTAGTTGACGTTCGCCTCCTTTAGTCGGCGAGCGTCGTCACGAGTGAGTTCCGACGGGACCGCGTGCCCGTGCTCGGGGAGATGAATCTCCTCCCAGTTGACCCCTCGTAACGTCACTGGCTCGCCGTTGAGCCGGAGTTCGTTCCCCGCGACTTCGATCTCGCGAATGCCGACGCGCTGGGTCACCCGCTCGGTCGATTCCCCGGCATGGAGTTCGAGCTCGAGGGTATAGAGCCGCGGCTCCTCCGGGTTCCACGTGTGCGGGTCGGCCACCTCGAGGGTCGTCGAGGGTTCACAAGAGCCACCTGCCCGGGAGGAAAGCGAGCGTTCCGTGGTCGCGACCGTCTCACCGTTCGGGTCTGAAAGCGCCAGTTCCAGCGTCGCATCGCCGTCCGCTCCACTCGCGTTTTCGATTCTCGTCTCGACGTCGACGGTCGCTGACGATCCCTGTAGGTGGGTCCGAACGTCGTAATCGGCGATGTGGATCTCGGGAACCGAGACGAGCGTCACGTCCCTCGTGATCCCACCGGTAACGTTCTGCCAGGCCATGTCGTCCGACGCCGACGCCTGGGCGACGCCGACCGAGAGCACGTTCGTTCCCTCCTTGACGTGATCGGTGACGTCGATCTCGAAGGGGGTGTAGCCGCCGACGTGATGGCCGATCTCGGCTCCGTTAAGGTACACCCACGCTTCGCTGTAAACCGCGTCGAATCGGAGGAAGAGTCGTTCACGGTCGCTCTCGGGGGCCTCGAACTCCCGGCGATACCACCCCAGTTGACCCTCCGGGGGATACCACTCCTCCGGTCCCTCAGGGATGGCGGACTCGCCGTATCCCCACTGGCCCGGCACCTCCGCCTCGCGCCACTCGGCGCGCCGGTCGTCGATGATTGTCGAGAGCGCGAACTCCCACGTTCCGTTCAGCGATCGTACGTCACCGTCGCCCGTCGTCGCGGGTCGGGGCGTGAGCCGACCCAGTGACTCGTCGTCGCCGTCATCTCGTGCACTCGCGGCCCTGACCGGGAGCGCAGCACCGATCGCGGCTCCAGAGACGGTCGAGAGGAGGGTCCGCCTGCTGATGGGCACCGTTCTCCGATCTTCCTCATGGCTGTCGATATCTATAACCACGCCAAGAGTGCCCACATAATTATTAATAAATACACTCCTTATTTTTGAAACATGATATATTGATGTATATGTCGTGCCGACAGGCGCGTCTCGGTCGTGTCGCAAACTCCTCTAGAGCTCGGTAGTAACTGACTCCCGTGAGAACACGGGGTCGACTCTGGCATCCACTCGAGGTACTTTATGCACGCCACAAGCGACGTGCGGTTCACGAGTATCGATGCAGGTTTCCCGCGTCGGAGAAGTGGCCTCGGCACTCATATGACGTAGAACTGATATCAAAACACACAGACCGCACAGACCGTCACAGGTGTGACCGCTACACCGAGGTCTGTATCACCACAGATCAATTACCCTTTCTACGCGCGAACGCCTCTTCAACATGACGGGTGATCAGCCGGCAGCGTATGACCAGGAGTCCTGGGAGGATCGCGCCAACCTCGGGGAGGGCACAACGCGGATCGTGCTGTCCTGTTCGAAAATGGAGCGTGACCTGTGGAAGGAGGAGGCTGCTGAGGAAGGGTTCAGCAGCCGGACGAAGTACCTGTACACGTTGATCCAGGAGGCACGGGCGTACCGCAAACACGGTGTGTTTGCCGATCACAGCAGCGAGGACCGGATCGAGCAATTGGAGGCGGAGGTCGACCGGCTCGAACAGCAGGTAGATCGGGAGCGGCAGAAGCAGGGTGGCCGCGAGCACGTGGACGATCCGGAGTTCGTGGAGCGATACCTTGAGGAGACGTATACGCCGTTGGACGAGCTGCTCCAGCGGATCATGGAGTCCGGTGCGTTGGATGGGTTGGTTCGGAAGCGGGTGGAGGATCAGTTGTACATCTTGGCGGCGCAGGACCGGGTCGAGTACGAACCGGGCTGGGGCTGGAAACTGACCGATGCCGACACGGACAGCGGAGGTGCGTGATCTGTGGGCGATGAGTGGTACGAGACCGTGTTCGAGAACCGGTGTAGCGAGGTGAACGAGTTCCTTGAACGGAAGCGGGATCTGGGCCGGTCGCCGCGAACGTTGAACGAGTATAGTCGGACGTTACAGAAGTTCTTCCACGACGAGTTCCCGGAACTTGAACCGGGCGAGGTAACGGTGCGGCACATCGAACAGTACCTGAGTGCGTTAACGCGGCGGGACCTGTCGCAAAATACGAAACGCCGGTACCTGGAATCACTGTCCGCGTTTTATAGCTGGGCGATGAAACGGCCGCGGTACGCGGAGATCACGGGCAATCCGGCGGCGGTCGTGCTCGAGGAGTTACCCAAGCGGGTGCGTGACCGACCGGACTGTGCGACGTGGGAGAACGGGCGGGCGATCGTTCACGGGCTGCAGGAGCCTCGGCTCAAGCTGGTGGCGATCGTGATGGCGAAGACCGGTGCCCGGGTGTCGGAGGTCGTGACGTTGGAGCAGGACGATCTTTTGCTGGATGACGGGTTTATCCGGTTCCGGAATCGGAAGGGGAAGGCGACGACGGTGTTCCCGATCGATACGGAGACACGGGATGCGTTGGAGCGGTATCGACTGGTATGGAAGGGCCGGGACACGGAGTACGTGTTCCCGAGTATCCGCGGCGAGCATTTGAGCCGGGAGCAGGTGCGGCGCCGGATCCGGGAGGCAGCCGTCAAGGCCAGTGTGATGGAAGAGGACGAACATCGCTTTGAGAAGAAGTTCACGCCGCATACGTATCGGACGGTGTTCACCACGGAGATGCGGAACGCAGGGATGAAAGACCACATCCTCCGCTACCTGCGTGGAGACAAGGACAGCGAGGCAATGGACGTGTACACGCGGGTCGATCGAGAGACGGCGAAGGAGGCCTACCTCGACTGCATCCGTGAGCTAAATCTGTAATCATCAGTCACGGTGCTGACCGGTGTGGCGATGTGTGACAGGCCGCGTTCACCTTACGCGTCCGGTTTCCGTAGCGCCACGGTGTGATGTCAGGGAATCAATCAGCGGAACAGCGCCGTGGGCACAAGCTGGATGTGTGGCGTGGAAAGAACGGAGAGGTAGTGGGTGCACCGATCCTGTTGACACCTGACGAGGTACGGGAATTGGAGCAGACGGGATCGGTGACGATCGTGCTCAACGATGACTGACAGTGAGCGACCGTCCCAGTCCGACCTTGAGGAGTTGAAGGAGATGATGGAGCTGGTCGGCGAATCACCGGAGACGATCCAGAAGGTGCTGCGGGCGTGTGCGATCAACCGGGAGCGGTACGACCGGTTCTACCAGCGGTACGAGAAGCAAGTGAAGCAATTGGAGGCGGAGGCCGCCCGGTTCGACTGGGAGTACCCGTTCGAACAGTACGGCGGCAGGTTCCGGATCGGGACAGATCCGGCAGGTGATCCCGTCGGCCTCACACTCGAGGAGCTGAACGAGCATATGCTGGTCGTGGGACGAACAGGGGCCGGGAAGACGACCCTGTTCTACAACGTGATCGACGAGTGCATCGTCCACGACTTGCCGGTTCTTGTCTTCGATTTCAAGAACGACTACCGGCACCTGGCCGGCCATCGCGATCTCTTGGTGGTGAACTGGCAGGACCTGAAATTCAATCCGTTACAGCCGCCGCCCGGCATCCGCACCAATCACTGGGCGGAAGTCATGGCTGATACATGGACACACGCGATGAGCCTTCTCGTGGCGTCTCGGGGTTACTTCATCCGGAAACTCCGCCAGCTGTACGATCTGTACGAGACAGAGGCGGGTGAGTGGCCGTCCTTGTTCGAACTGCTGGAACTCGTCAGAGCGGACGAGATTCCGTATGCCAGTCCACGGTACCGGTATAAGGAGCGGGTGGATAACCGGTTGACCGGGATGACCGGGTTCTCCGGGGAAGTATTCGACTGCAGTCGGAGCTATCCGTTTGCGGAGTTCCTGGACCAAAACGTGGTGATCGAACTGCAGGAACCGATCGAGGATGTGCAGGTGTTCGTGGTCGAGGCGTTACTGACGTGGATCTTCTACTATCGGATGGCACAAAGTCAGCGCCAGGAGTTGCGGCACGTTGTCCTGTTTGACGAGGCAAAGCACGTGTTCGATGTGCAGCGGGAGCGCAACATCGATGCGCCGAATCCGCCGGTCACGAAGTTACTGGGACAGGTCCGTGAGTTCGGTGAGGCGTTGATCGTGGCCGACCACGAACCGTCAAAGCTGTCCGACTCGTTAAAGGCGAATACGAACGCGAAGCTGTGGCTGTCGCTGGGCTCCGGCAAGGACACGCGAGAGATGGCAGAAACGTTTGGACTGGACGACGAAGAGACCGATTATACACGAACATTGGAGAAAGGAGAGTCGTTGCTGTGGGCGGCGGACCGTGACCCGGTCCCGGTCGAGTTGCCGGACTACCAGCTGGACAAGTCCATGACGGAACCGGAGATACGGGACGAGATGCGACCGGTGCTTGACGAATTGGAGTGGTGTGAGCGTGTGCGGCCGCGGGCGTTCATTGAGGTGGCGGCCACGCTGGACGATACCAAGGAATCAGAACGGGAGCAGGATGGTACTGGTGACGGCGTCGGTGAGGTGGCAGTGACGTTGCTTGCGTCGGTGAACGAAGACCCGTTCCTGTCGCTGTCGGACCGGTATGGTACGATCGATGTCGGGAAGAAGACGGGGTCGGCGGCGAAGGAGGAGCTGCTGACATTGGACCTGGTGCGGGAAGTCGAGGTGCGGACCGGACGGCGTGGCCGGAATCCGAAGATGCTTGAGCTCACTCCGAACGGCCGCGAGGTGTTGGAGGAGCGCGGGTATGATGTGGTGGAGACGGGACGGCGGGGAATCGAGCATCGGTACTGGCAGCATCGGATCCAGCAGTGTTACGAGGGTGATGGGTTCGACGTGGAGATCGAGTTCAGTGTTGGTAAATCCAGAATTGACGTGTACTGTGTTCGGGATGGTACGACGGTCGCAGTCGAGGTGGCTCGGTCGCCGGAGCACGAAGTGGAGAACGTGGAGAAATGCTTGGACTTCGACGTCGATCGCGTGGAGGTCGCGTATCTGGATGATGATGTCATGCGTCGGATAGAAGCGGCTGTCGAGGAGGCGTTTGATGGTGTGCCAGACCGGGTCGCGTTTGTCCCGGTGTCAGAGTACACGTGACCTGATAGGAGAGGTGTGAGTAGTGGTGAGTCAATGCGTCTCACCGGGGAGACGGTTTCTGTCTCTGCCGTTCACAGATGGCAGTAAATGGCGTCCGGAGGTGTCGGTAGATAGTTTTTCGGCCTCTCTGAAGGTGTCTTTTGGGTACGATCGTTTTCGTCACTGATTTTGCGTCCTTAGGTTCGCCTATAGTAGTTTTAAGCAGCTCACGTTTTCGGTGCGGAAGCGAATAGAAAGGATGGAGAGAGGAATAGAGAGAATGGAAAAGGAGAGAAGAATGAGAATGGAATGAATGATGAGAAGAAGGGTGGAAAGAGGGTGAGTGATCGGACAGTAGTTGGCGATCGGTGGCGCGGCACGGACGTGGTTGTCGCTTGCTTGAGAGGTGTTCGGCTCTGCGGTTCGGTGAGTGTCCTCGAGGGCCGCTGCGGAGTCGTGTTCCGTGGGTGGCCGAGTCCGGGTGTTGGTGCCGCGGTGGTTCTGCGGCACCGTGGGGTGTTCAACGTTCAGTTGAACGGGTGGTGTGTCTTGGGTTCGCGGTTTCGGCCCTTCGGACCAGAGATTACTGTTAAAAAGATCTATGTTTCTGATAATGTATGCGAATAGATACACAGTTATCTGAGGCTGATTCTGAATGGGTGCAGAAACTGGCGGATCGCCGAGGCCTGCAGAAGGACCGAGCTTATACAGAAGTGATACGAACCGGTGTCGATGTCGAGATGCGGCGGGAGCGGATCAAGGAGTTGATCGTCGAGTTCTTTGAGAGTGAGAAGCCGCGGTATGATCGGCGGATGGAGGCGCTTCGTGAGGAGTATGAGATCGGTGAGGTAGAGTATGTTGATGAGAGTGATTTCTACGTCAGGTACAATGGTCAAAAGTACAGTTTTTCGCAGGTGGATGAACTCAGAGCTGTGGATGAAATCCCGATTCATGAAAGTATTTGTCCGGACTGTGGATCCAGCGATTTAGCGTTTGATGGGGATGCGATTGATACTGAGGAGCACAATTACGTATGCTGTGAGTGCGATCACGGGTTCGATAAGGCGGAGAAACAGGGTGTTCCGGACGAGGAAGCAGCGGCGCACGTTAAGGAGTTTGTACGGCGCCGCCAGCAGTTATTCGGCTATGTGTTTGAGCAGCTTACGGAGCTTTTGGATGGGGTCATGGGAACGTTCGGCGGATACGGGTACAGTGAGTGGCTGCATCCGGGGCTGTACCAGTACCGGAACGGGTTCCAGGTTGTGGATATCCCGTTTTGGACGACGGATACGGAGCAGATCCGGTTTCATGTCGAGGACTACATTGCGGACTATGAGTCGTTGCGGAATCCGTTGTACCGGGCGGCATTGGAGCAGTTGACAGCGGATTATCTGCAGTTGGTACGGGAGATCAAGGCGGTGAACTCTGATGCGGACCAGGTAGAGCCTATTTTTATTGATCGGCGTGGCCGGAAGCCGGAGATCATCGAGGTGCTAGGTCTCGAGTACGGTGAGACGCGGCTACCGCTGCATACGGTCGGGTATGAGGTTGAGAAGGTGGAGCCGTCTGCGGATGATTTGGCACCGGAGCATGATGCTGATACATCGGTGACGTGGATTCGGATCACGAACGACAAGCCGATTGAGCAAGAGGGTGGTACCGACGAGTAGCGACGTGGATGGTCTGCCAGATGGTTGGAGTTATTCGTCCGGGCGGATGGAGCTGTTCTGTCCGCATGGAATCGGCCATCCGGTGCCGTGGAATCCGAAGACGACGCACGGATGCTGCGGGTGCTGTGGTGACAGTCCTCCGGATGCTCTTCCGGAGTGGGAACAGGCTGTGGAGGCGGTGCGCCGTGTCCGGTGATGATTGGCTCTGGTTGGATGAGATCGTGGAGAAAGCGTTACAACAGGACCGAGACGTGTTGATTGAGGCGGCCAACGGGTACGGGTTCCATATCGTGGTTGATGGCGTTCCGGTGACGGAGAGTGAGAGGGCGCCGGAGAAGGACGAGGGATTGCCGTGGGAGGGTTTGGAGTATCCGTTGGTCCGAGGCGGACGCACCTCTAGTTCGGATCAAGCGTTAGAAAAGGCACGAGAAATCGTCGGTGATGAGTGATGAGTGAGGCGTATGATCGGCAGTTGCGGCGGCCGCGGCGGTTCTATCTGGATGAGACGGTAGGACCGGATGTTCCGGGTCACTACGATGCGGATGTTGCGGAGTTTGATCCTGAGAGCATCTGGTGCTGTAAGCAGAATCATCCGGAGCTCGTTGTCCAGGATCTGGCGGAGGAATTCGGTCTGGATTCGGAGGAGCAGGAGTTTGTGCGGATCACGTTGATGCGGCGGGGGGTGAATAAGTGGCTGTATGCGCGGCGGCAGTTCATCCAGCTCAAGCATGAGGTGAAGTCGTTGATGAAGCAGGCGGAGCTCGGCAGTGAGCGCTTCGAGTTGTTGGAGGAGTTGAACGAGAAGATGCAGCATATTGCGAAGACGCCGCGGTGGGTGGAGTGGCCGACGAAGGTACACACGCAGCGGAAACAGGATGAAGAACAGGTGATCATTCGTGGAACGATGTGCTGATGGTGGCCGAGATGACGGTGATGGGGCAAGTAGTGGAGGAAATCTGCAGACCGTTTGAGTAATTGGGCGTCCCTGCGGACCGCACACCCGGGCGGGGTGTTCCGTCCGTGATCGGGACGCTATGATGTGAGGGGGCGCGGCGCTTCGGACCGGCAGTAACTACGATTGTTGGTGCTGCCCGTCCATCCGCTTGCGCCCAGTGGCACTCCTCCCGGCCTGTCGGCCGCGAGATTGCCGAAGTAAGGAAGAGGCTGGTTGGTTTTTCTTTCAGTGAGTACGATTAGGTGTGATTGGGCTGGATGGATTTCCAGACGTAGTCAGGTAGAAGAACATATGGTCTCTGTTTGCCTGTTGTTGTGTTTCACTTTGCACACGGAGGGTTATACGCTGAGTAGAAGGACGTATGTCTCTCGTAGAATCGGATGTGTGGGTCTCCGGATTCACGGGTGTTCACCGGATATCGACATCCGAACGTTCGGAGTACAGAGCAAGCGACCATCCGATATGAATTGTGCATGATCTCAGGGGCAACCCCGGTTTCCAAAGGCTCGGTTTTGGGCAAGGATAACGCCTGTATCCATCGTGTTAGTATGACTTACATATAAAAATCTAAGATGACATCATCAACCCAACAGGTGAACAGCACATGCAGTCAATCAAAGAAATCCTCGAAATCCACGGGTTCGACTCCGTGGAGGATATGCCGATTAGCTACGAAATCAAACTCGAAGTAGACGGCTTCATGCCGCTCATCATCAAAAAGATCAATGAGCACCGGCTGTCTGTCGCTCACTACTATGAGCAGAACGGCGACCTGATGCGGGACCCGGAGATCATCTTCGACTCACAGGTCTGGGTAGCCGTTGAATACCATCAAGACCCATTCATCCGGCTCCGGGATGAGAACGGCTTGGTGGACGCAACAGCGTTCGCACTGAATACGTGGGACGACAACCTGAAACAGCAAGGATTCGTGGAGGCGGCTGAACAGGCCGCCTCCGCCTCTCCTGCACATGAGGTGGTAGTCTGATGGGTCAGACTCCAACATATCGTGATTTTGTTCGCAACAGTGTTCCACCCTTGGTAGCAGATGAAGCCGATAGGAAATTATCGGAAGAAGCAAAACGCGAACTGTATGAGACAGTAATTTCGCTGAGAGGTGTAGAACGATGAGCGACGACGAACAGGGAACCGAAGTCAGCGGGGTCGTTACCGAGTTTCACCCGAGCCAGAACGACAACAAGCCGCACGGCGTGTACGTGGACGGCGACCGGTACACCACGTTCGAAGACGAAGACGTAGCCGAGATCGAGGAAGGTACAGGAGTCCGGTTCCGGTACGAGCAGAACGACGAACATCGGAACATCGTTCCCGGCTCCGTAGACATAGTAGCCACCGATGCAGACCCGAACGTGTACGGCAGCACCGACCAGAAAGTGATGGAATCGACGCGCGATCGGAGCATCCGATGTAACGTGGCACTGAAGGAAGCACGAGAACTCTGCCAGCCACTCATCACCGAGGACATGTCCGAGCCACGATTCCACGAAGTCGTGGAGTTGATTGGGGGTACAGCAGAGCAATTCGCGGAGAAACTGCACGAGTTGAACCAGCAGACCCCACAGGGTGAGCAGTGATGCCGCGACGGCGGACAGCAGCGCAGAAGAAACGGCAGCAGCGGCGTTTGCGCTCGATCAAGAAACAGCAGTCCAAGGGTATCGAGAAGCCGAACACGGACAAATTTGACCGGTGGGGGCGCCGTCGCGGAGCAGACAGGGATGACGATGAGTGATGAATAGTGGCGCTGGGCCGGGTTGCTCCCGGCCTACCGCATTTCAGGGTGAGACGATGATATCCATGAACTACATGCAGAAGGCGAATAACGTCGGCTCAAACAGCGAAGAAAGCGAATCCGGTAATAGGAGCGCGTTTGAGATCGCGGGTGATGCGTAATTCCATGGGCCACCGTTTACTACTTGAACTGGGATCGGACGAACAGCGATCACGCCGACGCCAGCGACCTGTTCCACAATCTCCACATCGAAGATCCGCCGGAACACCTCGGTCGGGCTGAGTTCGATCAGCTCTACCGGGAAGTGATCGATGTCGCGGTCGACAAGCCGGAACAGGTGTTCCATGAGTGGAACCGTGGCAGCGGCCGCGAATCTGACGCGTTCCTGACTCTCCGGTACTGCGAACGCTGTGAGACGTACATCGAGGGCGAGGACGAGGCCGTGACGCACGCAACGCAGAACCACGGCTACGACGCCTTGATAGAATCCGGGGAACCGGACTACGTACGCGGTGAGCGCAGCATGTCGGTCGGCGATATCGTGGAGATCAACGGCACCTACTACATGGCCGCCAGCATCGGCTGGGAAGCGGTCGACATCGGAGGTGGCTAGTGATGCTTGAGGGGAGCAGTCCGATGGGGCAGTTCTGGTATCAAGAGGAGAACGACCTCCGAGAGCGGATCGGACACTGTGACCCACCCATCGGTGTCAGCTTATTCTCCGGGGCGGGTGGCTTCGATCTGGGATTTGCGCAGGCCGGGTTCGATGTCCGGGTCATGGTCGAGTACGAGCAAGAGGCGTGTGACACACTACGGCTGAACAGGGACTGTTTCAACGATTACACTGAGCCGACGATCATCCAGGAAGACATCCGGGAGATCGGTACATCTGAAATCCTCAACGCGGCGAACGTGGGAATCGGCGGTACCACGGCGGTCTACGGCGGACCACCGTGCCAAGGCTTCTCCATGTCTGGGAACCGTGATCCGGACGATGAACGGAACGCACTGTACCGGGAGATGGTCAGGGTCGTACATCAGGCGAAGCCCGTCTTTTTCGTAATGGAGAACGTGCCGGGACTGGCGACGATGGAGGATGGCAAGGTTATCCAACGGGTATGCGACGAGTTCCGGCAAGGCGGGTACAACGTCACATGGGACATCTTGAACGCCGCAAACTATGGTGTGCCACAGCGCCGGAAGCGTGTGTTCGTCATGGGGAAGCGGATTGATTTCATGACACCGCCACCGTTCGGCATCGGGAATCCGCAGATGCATATTGGGGCAGTGCCAGGACGCGTGGATCATCCGGATTTCTTCATCGAGAAGCATGGCCTACAGGAAACCGAACAGGCCACACTGGACACGTTCACCAACGAACCAGAAACATTGGACGAGGCACTGGAGCAGATGATCCAGGACGGTGATGCATGATATGAGCTCGTATTTACCGTTGTCTGAGGATCAGGAACAGGAACTGAGAGAGTTCAACGAACGGTATGAAGAGTGTCAAGAAGAGGGATGCAGAACGGAGGTTCTTGACGGTGGACGGTGTTCCGATCATGAGGCGCAACGGACACTGGCCGGGTGGTCGTGATGGTTGAGACAGATGTACGGGAGAGAGGTGGGCGTGATGAGACTCTGGCGTAGACAGACGTTGACGGATCGTGGCCGGGTCCGTGACCGGCTTGAAGAAGCGGATCAGGATGCGGACAGCGACGGAGATACTGATTCAGCGGCCGATGAGCAGGGGCAGGCTGATCTCCAGCGGTGGACCGGGTAACGCCCGGCCCGCTGCACTTCACAAGGTGATGATAATAGCATCGGTTACTCAGATTTTGCGAGATCATGGTTTGACACCGGAGAACGCGAAACAGTTCGTGGCGTTGTCGCCACTGTACAACAAGAAAGATTTGGCCGAACAGATGGGGGTGTCTGAGGTGTCGGTGCACCGGTATAAGCAGATCTTCTGGGATATGCAGCCAGAACAGCGATATCGGGTGATGGCTGCGTTGATGACCGAGAAGTACAACGAGGTCGTGGACAGCGAACCAGAGGAGACCACTGAGTGAGGAGTAGCGGTGACCGATCGAGGAAGGTGAGCATGGCTCCAAAGTCTGTTCGCAGCGGTTCCGTTGAGAACCGTTAAGGTGACTCACACGATTACTTGAGGGTATGAGCTCCGAGGAGGGAGAACTGTCGGATCTCGATTGGCGGTCTTATCAGAAGCTGGTTGCGGGTCTGCACGCCGATGAGGAGACACGGGTAGAAACCGAGTACGACTATCCGATTCCGGGCAGCGGCACCAAGGAGATCGATGTCGTGGTCTGGGATCAGTCGGACCATTACGAGTACACGGTTCTCATCGAGTGCAAATTCCACGACAGTCCACTCTCACAGAGCGTTGTAGACAGTGTAAACGGCTACTTCCAGCCAAGTGATGCGGACAAAGCAGTGATCGTCTCGAAGTCAGGGTTCCAAAGCGGCGCAATAGAGCGAGCGGAAGGAACCGGTGTCGAACTGCTCACACTCCGCCAGCTCATTCCCGATACCGATCTTCCTGTCGACGTGCTGCGGTACGTCCACAATAATCTCGAGATCACAAACCGGCATTTGGAGGTCCTAGATATGGATGTCGAAGGGCTGGATGATGACGAGGATACCGAACGCGAAGAGGTTCCAGTCGTCTTCAATCAGACCAACAGCCAGCTCTATACAACCGATCGAGAGCCACGCGGCGAAACCCTACTCGAGCGGAGGAATGAACTCGAACAGTCCATGGAGGTGGGCGAACATACGGAGGAATTCGATGATGTTGCCCTGCTGATAAACGGTACGTTCTTCCAGCTGCACTCGATGGAGTATCGCGTCACGGAGTCGACCGGGACGATGGAGTTTACCGTCGACCTCCTCGAGGACGTCGACCTACTGTATCGGGATGAACTGACAGGAGATGAGGAGTATCGATCGCTGTCCGATGCCCTGGAGGCGTTCCAAGAACACGTCGAAGCGGATTCGTAGGCTCCACCCAGTTCTCGAGCGTATATCGGGACCCGTCATTCAGCCCATCTGAGAGATACAGCGGTTATCCTGGTTCCGACACGATCTGTGCGGTTTCTGGGACGTAGGTGCGTGGCCGACCCGGTGTTCGATATTTGACCGGCGAGTCAAATCGACCAGTCACGGTCGTAACCATTCCCGCAAGAACTAGGGTACTAGCGTGTGAAGAAGTAACATGGCGCGAGAGCACGGACACCGTGGACGGACCCAGCAGCGGTACCGTATCCCGGTCTCCCCCCGAACCGGGTCACGAGATCAGCCGGGGCCATGGACTATTCTGTACGCCATCCTGTCCTTCTTGCTCGGCGGCGTCTTCCTAATCGCAGCCGGAGGGATCCTGTTGTTCTGGGACGGAGTCTTCGACCTGCTCATAGCGGTTGTCTTGGCCGTGGCCGCCTGGGCCGCGTTCGCGGCCGCCATCAACCAGGTGGAAGGCTACGTGGTTGATCCGGCCGTCACCCTCAGCGTCCTCCTCGTGTTTGCAGCGGTCGCTGGCGTAATCATCGGCGACCTCGGTGACGCCGCCGTCCTGCTGACTGTAGCGGCGGCCGCAGCCACGGCGACGTGGAAATCGTATGGTGAAATCGTGGACGGGGACGCGGAGAACAGCGTTGTGTCGGTGTCCGGCCGCGTGGTGCCGTCACTGCCGGTGGTGCTGTACGGGATCGTCGGCATCACACTGGGCGTGATGGTGTTGGACTGGGGTGTGACGCGGGGCTGGGAGCTTGTGTCGCGGTGGTTGCTGATCGGGGAAACGTCTTCCGTGCTCTGGGAGGATCTCGGGGCGGCATCGGTGTCAGTGGTGGCAGGTGTCGCAGCGGTGCTGGGAGCAGTGGTGACGTTGACTAGGCGTCGTGTCGGGGTGGTGGTGGCGACGGGAGCTGCAGTGTTGGCGCTTGGCGCAGCGGCGTGGATCTTGATGCTGTACCAGTCGTGGCATCCGACGGCGCAGACATACCGGGCGGTCGTGGCGGTCAGTGTGCTGGCGCTCTTCCTCACGGTTCCGGCGTATCGCCAGCTCCACAACTAACTCACCCCACCGCCGGGAGCTACTGATTCTCCGCGGACCCGACTGCGTCGTGGACAGCGGCTGTGATCCGTGCCGGGATCTGCACACTCAGCGAGACGACGGTGAACACGACGGTGTAGACGACAAGGCCGACGGTCCGCACCATTCCCTCGATCGTGCCGAGCGGGCCGGGCATGACCACGGTTCCTGCACCGGTCGCGTACCCGATCTGCCGAAGCAAGACACGATAGTAATCGGTCAGCTGCTCGTTCGCCCGGCCTGGCACGGTCTCCATGTGCTGGAAGAACAGCCACAGGTGTTCGCCGGTCCGGACGGGCCACGCCCGGCTGCCGGGGAACAGGACGAACATGGCGTACGCGAACACGAGGAACACCGCTGTGTACTGGAAGACGGCCCGGCTGTACGCTCGTCGGTACTCCGGTTGGTCCGCTCGCCGCGACATCACTGCGAAGTAGGCGGCGGCCAGCAGGATGATGCCGCCGACGAGGTCGATGATCTGCTGACCGGTGACTCCGGCTGTGGATGCGTCAGCCATGGTCGTTCCAGTGGTCGTCGTCGAATTCGATGGAGACGGTGTCGTCCTCCGGTTCTGGTGATCGATCCAAGGCGAGGTGTTCGAGGCGGTGGAGCAGTCGGTCGACGCGGTCCAGGACTGTGGTAACCCGGTTGCTGATCGCGGTACCCCGATCGCTGGTACCGGGCAGGCTGGGCCGTGGCAGCTCCAGGCCACGGTCTCGGAATCGGTCGAGGGATGGGAGGAGGGTGTAGTTGTGGACACCGAGTTTCCGGAGTATCCACACGGTTGGGAGCGTGATGACGAGAAGACCGGTGACGAGGATGACGACGTCGACGATGACGATGAACACGGCGGTCAACGTAGTGGCGATCAGGAGCGGGTAGAGGCTGGAGCGTGGCCGCGCAAGGTAGGCAGCAAGCCGGTAGCTCCCGATAAAGGTGAGGCCAATTAACAGCCAGCCAAGCAGCTGCACGAAATCGTTCATCTATACTTCTTACTACAGTGTATGGTCTAGAAGCGCTAAACTATTTTGGATAGAAATCAGACTTACCTTGCTGCTGAACACCGTATCGCGGTATATGTCGGAGGTGCGTGAGGCACGCACAGAGTGAGTGTTTTAAATTTCGTTGAGAAGAGGGTGTTTGGAGGGGAGACCCCGCAGTGAAAGACTTACGCGAGACGTTCGAGGATGAGGAGTTCAAGTTTCTCAAACAAGTAAAAGGCGACCGATCCTGGCACGACGCGATTCTCGAGGAATTCGGCCATGAGGAAGAGAGCGATGACTGAGAAATACGATAAGCCATTCGATCTCCTCAGGGAATTCGTCGGGGACACAGTCAGAGTCGTCCGCCGCAACGGCAGTGTCATCGTGGGCAAGCTGCACACGTTCGACCAACACATCAACCTGATCCTAACCGACGCCACCGTCTACCAGAACGAAACCGATACACAGCAACAGGAAGACGTCGGCCGGTTCTTCCAACGCGGCGGTGCTGTCACCGACATCCGACCTGCTGGGGGCGAGACTAATGAGTGAGGACGTTATTGATCCGGATGAGACCGAGGCACTACCGGAGGAGATCCTTGACGACGACGAGTTCCACGAGGATCTCTTGCTGGCAGTTCAACGATTTGGGCAGGATCTGAGCCGGCTCGCGGCCAAACGCGGGATCAACAACATGCAAACAATCTATTTCATCGCGTTCTCCCACCTCCTGGAGCTGTCGTGTCTCGAAGACGAAGACATTGTCAAGTTCGGGAACTGGTTCGCAGAAGCGCTCGAGGAAGCCGTCGAGGATGGCGCAGTCTCGGCACAGCTGGACGAAGAAACCGCGAAGGAACAGCTCAGTAAAGCAGAGCAGCTCAAACGGGCGAAGAAACGGGCCAAGCAAAACCGTGGAAAACGCGGCAGTTCTGGCCTCGCAGGCTGAAAGCGATGACTGAGCACATAGAGCGTGTCGACACAGAGGACGGGCCGGATGTCGAGGTGCCGGACAACTGTGTTCTCCTCTTACATCGTGATGCAGAGATCAACGAATACGACGGCCACCAGGTCCACAAGGGCGAAGCCGTGTCAGATCTGGATGTTCTGGACCTGCTGATCGATGTTCTGAACGGTCTAGGCAAGTCGCTCACGACAGAGCTGCGCGAGACGCTAACAAACGGAGAGAGTGAGGACGAGAACAGAGAGCAGGAGGTCGAAGACACGGTAGAAGCCGATCAGGAAAGCGGGGACACAAATGAGGAAGCCGACAAGAGTGGAGACGACGAGCTGTCTGCACTAGAGCGGCGTGCCGCCCGCTTGGATGAAGAAGTCGCGGAAAACACGGCGTACACCCGAGAGGAGATTGTGGCAATCGCGTTCGACAAAGATGTGGACGAGGTCACGGACAGTAACAAGGCGTACCTCTACCAAATCCTGCCAGAGGCAGATCTCGAACTGGAGACGATGCCGGATCCAAACAGCACGTCTGACCGGAATCTGTACTACCATGGAGAACAACCGGATATCGGGCCGGAGACGGACACTGACAGCGATACCGAACGGAGTGACGAGACCGCCGAGGGAGCTGGTGCCGTCCACCCGGATTACGTGGCGGACTGCCCGCACTGCGATTACAGCGAAGCGTTTCAGGACACGGATGAGGCAGCTGTTGCCCTCGATACCCACCTGTTGGACGAGCATCCAGACGAAGTGGCGACAGAGGACCAGGAGCATGATGCCCCTTTGGCGGGGTCGCCGCCCGACTCATCCGGCGGCGAAGACAGCGCCGCCGAGGATGATACAGGAAAAAGTCGGATGGGGGACGCTCCGACCGGCCACAGTGACGACGGCGGAGTCCCTGACACCGATGACGAGGATGCGATCGACGAGATTGCACCGGTCTCGGCCGAAGACGAACAGCTCAACGACACCGTCTTCACAACGATCGAGGAAGACCCCTCGGAGACGTCGGTGGAAGACGAGGTCACTGACGACATCACGGATGTTCTCCCCGACGATATTTCGATCGAGGACCTGTCCAAAGCACACCTGATCAAACTGCTACACTACCGGACAGACCGGTCACAGGAAGAGATCATGGAGCTCGTCGGCGCAACCCAATCGTATGTGTCGTCGGTGACTAATGGCCTCCCGGAGACGCAGGAACCGGAGGTCGTTGGCTCCCTGCACGAGTGCCGGGCGAACGACGTGGTCCGGTACGTGAAGTGCATCGAATGTGATGCGGTGTTCGACCTGGACGCAGTGGAGAACACAGGGCGACCGAAGTGGGACAACGAGCAGGATCCGATAACGCACGTGGACTGGTTCCAGCATAACGAGTTCGAAGGCTATGTAGTGAAACCAGAAGGTGAGGAGCCGCCGGCCCGGCCGCGTGGAGCGGTCAAAAACCACCGTGTCATCGAAGAATAGGCGGCCGCCAGCCTTTCTTTTTTCATGACGTTGGAGCTGATGACACTAAGACCTCTGACCGGACGTCACACGTGTGGCCGATCTGGACAGGTACCGCCGACCGATTAATAGGTTAAGGTGTGGGCGGTGTATACAGCAGTGTATGGTGTCAGGAAACCGTTTCGTGCTGGGGGCGGCCGCGATTCGACCGGAGCGGACCCGGTTCACGTTCCCACAGCAACTGGTGACCGTTGAGGTGGTAGCACCGGGTGAACAAATAGTCTGGGCGGTTGATGAGGAGCGGGACGAGGCCCTGATTGGCCGGGACCAGGATTGGCTCGGGGACCGAGGCGACGTGATCGGTATGAAGATGGTGACTGAGAATCGGATGGTGACGGTTCCACGTGAGCTGTTTGAGCGCTTCGAGTTGTTTGAGACAGGGGAGACCGTGTTCTTCGTCGCGGATGCGGAGGAGCTGCGGAACGATGCATGCCGTGTCCTGACGGAGGACGATATGTTGACCGCGTTTGATCAGGAGATCGTGGACCGGTTCAAACCGGAGTAGTCGGACGGAGCGCCGGTAAAAACTCTGGCGTTACTGTTCTTTGTCGAGGACGTGATGGAGTAGGAAGTCCTGTATAATGCGGTTGGAATGTCATGGATTAATTATATAAATGTTATCCTCTGCTAACATTTCCATGAGTGAGGAATCGGTGTTCCTTGATGATGTGACCGCTCGCATCATGCGGGTACTGCTAGAGAACCCGGCCGTATTCTACAACAAGTCACAGCTCACCAAGGCCGCTGACGTGTCTCGTCCAGCATTCTACGACCGGTTCGACGAACTCCGTGATCGGCGAATAATCGAACCGGCCGAGGTCGTGTCCGGCCACCAGTACTGGACGCTCAACAGCGACTCGGAGCTCGCAAACGCCTTCTCGACACTACTGTATCCAGAGGGTGATAGCGCTGAGTGAGACTCGAGTGTTCGAATCGTTCGAAGATGCAGCAGCCTATGCTACGGCCGAGGCAATTGCGAATATAGCTGACGAAATCGACTGGGATGCGATAAAGGCTCGGACGATCTACCGGTTCAACACGCGAATCATCATCGACGATGAACCGGTTGGCCGCATCAAGGTAGATGAAGACCATATCCACTTCTATGGCTTCAACGACCGCAGACGGAAGATTCGTGTGGTCGAGCAGGAGGATGCGAAACAACGCGTAGAAGAGTTGCGGAAGGACGCAGAGGGGGAGTAACGATGAAACTGAAGCTACCCGGTGCTGAGGACCAGCGGAACGAAGATATTATGCGGATGATCGAAGCGATCACCGCGGACCACGACAAACTCATCCGATTCACCATCGAGGGCAGCATCTCGAAAGAGATCACGATCGACGCGATGTACGCCTTCGAGTCACAGGGAGAAGACATCTATGCGCTCTATGTCCCACGTTCCTTCCGAAAGCGAGCGTATCGGTCGAAGCAGGCGCTCCACGACACTATGCTCGACGGCCTGGAGGCGGAGATCATTGACATGGGTGACCTTGAGGATGAGGACCGGAAGCGGTGGTACAACGATATCACGGCCAAACAGGACCCGATCACGTCGGTCTATGTGTTCGTGAAGACAACGGACGACGGCCGGTACAAGGACCACTGGAAGTATTATCGCGGCAATTCCGAGGAAGACATCCGCGAACATGAGGACTTGCCGAAGCCGTCAGCAGACGAGAAGTGGGTGTACTACTGCCTCGGGAATATCGCAGAGCTCCGTGAGAACGCAGAGAAGTACAGTTTCGATCTGCGGAAGCATTTCAACGGCGCTGTTCCGACGGATTTGCTGTGGTTGACGGACGAAAACGAACTCCGCGAGTTGCGGGAAACGGTGTCAGCGAACCATGAGTGAGTACCATACGCTTGAACTGGAGGTCGGTGACGGGTTTGTCCGGGTCGAGGGCGAGGAGTTCGACCGTGACCAGGACCTAGAGACGATCCTCAAGGAGACCGCCGATATGGAAACGAAGGCGGAGAAGATACAGCGGGAGTTCGGAAACGCCTGTGGCCGCGAGCTTGCGGTCCGCCGCGTGAACAAGCTGATGGACGACCTCGGGCTGACACCGATGGAACGGTTCGACGTCGCTCTCGACATCATGAGCAGTCTGCAGTACAAGGTGCATCGGCCGTGGCGAGAGCAACCGTCCTACGGCGATACCTGGGGCGACGAAGACGAAAGAGAGGGTGATACGCGGTGAGCAATGTCCGGAAGATTCCGGTGGCCGACCCGGAACAGGTCGAACTCGAGGTCGAGGTCTGTGGGAAGGGCCGCGGCTACTACCTGAAGATCCCGAAGAAGCACTTACCGGGTTCCCAGGTTTCAGCGGCTGTGGTCGAGATCGAGGACGTTCCGATGACACTGCACCGGGCGGTTAGCACCCAGTTCACGTTTCCAAAATTCCTCGTGGACCTCCTGTCGCTGTCGGAAGACGACACAGTCACGGTCCGGGTGCTCGGTGTCCTCAAGAAACAGCGGCTGGAAAAAAAGATCGGACAGAACACTGGAGAGGGTGAAGCAGATGGGAACTGAAGTCTGGACTATCGACGCACTTATCGAGCTTTTGAAGCACGAACGCGATCAGATGGCAGACGACGAGAAGCCGTATATTCTGATCGGCACCCACGCTGAAGAGACGCTGACGTTCGAGATCCTGGATAACGGCCTCTTTCAGATGGGGACGCACATCTACGCCGGTCTGACAGAAGGTGAGAACGGATTGATGGGGATGAAGGTGAACACCGATCTGCAAGGCTGTCTTATTGCTGACCCCGAGCAGGTTGCAGAGGACGCGAAAGCGGCAGCGATCACGGTTGATCGTGTGCGAGACGAAATTATCCAAGACGCCGATCGCGAAGACGAACAGGCTGGTAACGGCGAATATGAAGACTACGGAGGTGATCACACGTGAGCGACATGCACAGGGTACGGGTCGTGGAGACCGAGAGCGAGGCAAATCAGGTGCTGGAAGAGATGGACGACGAGGGGTATCAGCCCGTCGACACAGCGATCTCCCACGACCGGGATTCGACTCGGATACTGATCGTGTTCGAGCGCCGCGGCTACCCGTTCGACGAAGACGGTGATCTCCAGTGACCTTACCGAACGTGTTCGCGGAACGGGTGCAGGAAACCTACGACAAATCGGTCGAGCCGCCGATCCACTGTTCGGTTGACGGTACCTGTTGGATCGAGATCGGGACGGAGGAGGTTTGATCCAGATGGTCATCGAGCAGCAGGGAAGCGGTATCAACCCGTATCCGGCGGAGCATCATCAGTGCCGGGCGTGCGGTGCTTCATTTTTCATTTACCGACGGTCATATACGCCACTGTACTGCCCGAAATGCGGGAGCGGTCCCGCTCTTCAGCGAATACTATCATGGATCGGCGATCTGGTTCGGCGTACACGGAACTGAGGATACAATCCTCGGTTCGATAACCAATATTTTTTGCGGAGCAACAGGTGGCGGCATCAGGAAATTGAGTGTACCCGGGGCACGGGGATTCGCCCTGCGTTTGCGTCAGACCGACGGGGTACGACACCGCGGCAGCCTAACAGACTGACGGTGGGCAGACACTTCGGACCTCCCTGCCGCCACACACTGCTCCGCACTATACAATTCACCATAACCAGGTGATACGTCAGATCCGACTCAGTGTGTGAGCACTTCTGTCCCGGGTGATGAAACGAGTCGGCCGTGATCCTGGATATACGTGTATAGGTCGAGATACACGTCTGCACAGCTTTTCGCCGGGTCCTGTCCCTTCTTCGGTGTGGTCAGCGTCTCCCAGTTTCCGATCAGGACACACCGCTTCTTTGCCCGTGTCAGCGCCACGTTGAGACGACGCGGTCCCTCGTTCTTGAACTCCAAGAAGCCGGCGTCCATATCCGGATTACTGCGGACGAACGAGACGATGATCGCTTCCTTCTCGCTGCCCTGGAAGGAGTCGACCGTGCTCACCTTCACCCCGTAGATTTCGTGCCGCTGGAGCTCCGTCTTGATTGTCGTGCATTGGCCCGCGTACATCGCGATGATCCCGACATCGTCCGCATCAACACCGTTGTTCAACAGGCGCTGTGCCTGTCCAACGGCTGCCTGTGCCTCTTCGTGGTTTTTCTTGCTCGTTCCGTGATCGGCGTCCTCATCACGGATATCGATTCCGACCAACGGCGGCATCTCGTTGATCGTCCATTCCGCGTTTTGCTCGGCATCCTCGAGCTTGCCGTTGTAGAACGCCTGATTCGAGAAGCCAGCGATTGTTTCGTTCATGCGGTACTGGCGGCGGAGCGTGACAGAGATGTTCTCGTCGTACAGATCCAACAGCCGCTCGAACAACGGCCGGTGCATATTCTCCCGCCGCATGGTCTCGTCCGAGCAGTGCGGTGGCAGCTGTTTGTGATCTCCTGCCAGGATCAATTGCTCTGACCGATAGAACGGGATGAGCGTCGACGGGATATCTGCCTGCGTGGCTTCGTCGATCACACAGAGATCGAACTCGTTCTTGGTGAAGTTGGCGGCGCGGTTGGTGGTGGCTCCGACGACATCGGCGTGGTACTTGCTGCGTCCGGTATACTGTGAGCGGACCGTTTCATCGGTGATCCGATGGCCGTCGCGAGCGATTCGGAGTTCGCCCTCGAGGTCCGCCTGGTACAGCTGATCGGTCGCCAGCAGGTTGTCAACGGCCTGGTTCGAGTGGGCGCAGGCCAGAACCCGTTTCCCGTCCTTTACAGCCTCGCGGATGATGGTGGCTAGCGTCCGTGTCTTCCCGGTGCCTGGCGGGCCATGGATACAGAACACGTCTTCCGAACGGAGTGCGGCTTCCGCTGCCTGTTGCTGGTACCGATTGAGCTGGTCTCGGTCGAAGTCGACGGCGAGCGCCGAATCGAAGTTCAACAGTGCTCTGCCGCCGATGATCTCTCGTTTTTGGGTGTCCTGCCAGACCTCGTCGATCGCGTCTCGTTTGCGTTCGTTCGCGAGCGGGTCATGAAGTTCGACGATCGAGACCGGGACCTCCTCTTTGAGGTGGAGCGCTGCGAACTCGGGGGCATCAGATGTGTCCCAGTCCGGTTGGATCCGGAACCCGTCATCGAAGACATCGGTGATTCTGGCGTCGAACGGGAATCCGTCCTCTTCACGGTCCCTCCCGACCACTACTTCCACATTGTATCGGAGGTCGGAGTCGGTTCTGAGATCGAGGTCCGGGTCCTCTTTTGCGTCGGCGTCGATTCGAAGGGTGATTTTATCGCGTTCTGCCGATACGGCACCGCGAGCGGTGAGTTCGGAGACCGCGATGCGTTGCCGTTCCAGTTGTTGGATCGGGGTGTCGTGGATCTCCTCTCGGCGTTCCTCTCGTTCGCTGTCGTCGTTGGTTTCGACCAGTTCCACGAGATCGTCGTAGAGTTGATCCATTTCGTCTTCACTGGCCGGGCTTTCAGCAGCGATCTCGGTTGCTGAGCCACCGAGACCGGTGTCCGTCGTTTCGACATCGGCCAGGAATGACGGTGTTTCTGGCGGGGTGTAGTCCGGGTGCCAGAATCGGAGTCGGTACCCGATATATACTCGGCCGAGCGTGTTCGTTTGGACCGGTGTGAGTTTCTCGCGGGCGACATCGAAGTAGAAGATTGTTGGACGACCGTGGTGATTCCGGAGAATGACGTATTCGCCGGTCAGTTCGGCACTGTCTTCTTCGTGGAGTGGGATCCACAGCTGCTGGTTGTCTTGGCGGAGTTCGGAGTATTGTTTGAAGCTGGCGAGGATTTCGTCCGTCGGGATTTGGTCGTCGATTCCCCACGTGCCGGTGTTCATTCGCGACTGTCGGTTGAGGTGTAGTACGCGAGGCTCGTAGGTGTGGAATTCGTCCACAACCGCTTGGATAACGCTCATTGATTGGATCAAGGGGGTCCGCTTTGGGGGAGGGATGTTCGTGGTTCGGTAGCGGGTACTAGGCGGGTACGGCCGATATGCCAATAAGTCTTTCAATAGCGGAGTGAAAGTGAAAAGTGGTGAAATTAGGCTCCCCTAGTGTTCTTGCGTGTATTCTAGTAGGCGGTTTTTCGCCACTGGAGCTGTTTTGTCACAGCTCGGAATATAGCTGAGAGGTAAGAGAAGGGTTTAATATATAAATTTTGATACGAACGTTCGTAGCAGGTGATGGGGTGAGCCGGAAAACACGGATCAAACGCGTCCTCGAACGGGCAGACAAACCGCTATCCACGAACGAGGTCGCCGCCCGAGCGAGCGTCGCATGGCACACAGCCCGAGACGACCTCGAAGAACTCCACGACGAGGGCGCGGCGTACAGGACGGAACTGAACAACCGGCTCACCATGTGGTGGGATTGCGAAATCCCCCTGTAAGATACCGGAACAACACTGGTGACGACGATGGAGCTTGATGAGCACGAACTAGTTCAAGAGATCGCTGAGGTCATCCAGAAGGCAGATGATGACCGACTGCCGGATGACACGATATGGTATGGCGATGCACAAACGCTGCCAGAGGCGATAGCGAGACGCGTCGTAAATATCCGCGAGAAAGGTGGTAACGAGTGAACGGCAACAGTACAGAATCACACGAGACACCGGATGGCTACGTCACAACTCAGATTGATGTCGTTGACGGCGTGGTAGAACTCACTCGGCACGGTCCACGAGAAAACATGTTCAAACAGATCACGACAAATGTGGACTGCCTGACGGACTCCTACCAATACTTTGGGACGGACGAGTGCATCAAGGCAAAGCTCTGGGAAGGAGACGACGGCAAGAAACGACTATATGCTCGGTTCCGAAGGACGGACAATCGGAACAAGTTCTGGGAGCACTACGCCGAACTCACAGACATCGCAGAGAACGCTGGAGAAGGTGATGCGTAATTCAAGCGGTCAAGCAGGAGACGATAGCGAAGGCACCAACACCACCGACACTGGATAGTCTGCAGCTGACGAGGGAGACCAGTCGGAAAGAAGTGAACACCTTCCTGGAGAGAAAGGACGTGGACCACAAACTCGGTGGTGTCGTCAAATGGAGGGCGTGTTTTGGTGCCCGGTATCGTGGTAGACTCGTCGGTGTATGTATCGTTGACCGGCCGACAGCTCGTATGCTCGATGATGAGAAGTATTGTGAGATCACGCGGTATGCGTCCCGACCGGATCGACCGAGCAACATGGGGACGTGGCTGATTTCCCGTGCTCGTGACTGGGCTGCGCTTGAAGGACATGAGAAACTAATCGCGTACGCTGGAGTAGCCGGGAACCGTGGAACATTATATGACGGTGCAGGTTTCGAGGAGGTCGAAGTAACGAACGCTACAGGGGTTGGATGGCAAACACGCGATGGCCGGAAATCGTGGGACGACTATACACGGCGAAAGTGGGTATACGAACTGGAAGGTGCAGAACGATGGTAGAGATCGGAGCGGGAGAAGGTGAACAATGAGATGGGATGGTTACGGAAACAGATTGACGAACAAACTGTTGAACAGTCGAATCTCGGTGCGTTCGCATGAGTCGCCAGAACAAACGTGAACTGGTTGCGGAGATCTGTGAACTGGCAGGATGTGATGATACGGAGTATCGTGGAAACGGCCACATGAAACGCGAGCAGCTGGTTCAGGTCCGGGATACGCTACGAGAGTTCGGACAGAAGACGCAGGGTGATAACTAATCGACCAAAACCTACAGCAGAAGATCGAACAGCTTCAGCAGCGCGTCGAACAGGTTGACCAGCTGCGATCGGAGCTCGAAGACGACCTGGAACAGCAAAAAGCCGAGGCAACGGATACGGTCGTCGAGGAACTGACTATCGACGGGATACGCGAGGAATATTTGGATGCGTTCGCCGAGAAACCGTATAAGATCGTTCCCAAGTCGCAGGATGAGGCGTTCGTTGTTGTGCCGCGGTTCGTGCCGTTCAACGTAGGGTGGCTGCACGAACAGAACGACGCGTGGAACGTGTTCGTCGTCAACAAGTACGTTGACTGGATCACCGAACTCCCGGACGACATCCGGGACCGGGTCGGCATCGAACAGCAATACGAGGAGGCGCAGGTCCACGACGATACCGTCGAGTTCAGCAGCGAGGACGAACGCGACCAGGCATGGGACGACCTTGGTGGCCGGGACGGTGGCCTCTACCGGCGGAAAGGCGACACCGAGATCAAGATCAAGAACGGGAAAGAGTTCGAGATTATCGCCGAACTCATCGAACAGGGCAACCTACCCTTTACGCCGCAACCGGTCGCTGACGAGGACCTCCGCGATGACCGGAGTGGAATTCAGCTGCGGCCGTACCAGGAACGGGCGTGGGAGAAATTCAGAGAGACCGGGATGGTCGGTATCTACTGGTGTCCCGGCGCCGGGAAGACATTCATCTCCCTGTACATCGGTGACCGCATCAACGGCAAGAAGCTCGTCGTGGTCCCCTCACGGACGCTAAAGGAGCAGTGGGAGGACGCGATTCACGGCCGGAAAGAGAAATATCCCGGCGCGGTCGATCCCGGTGAGTGGGAGATCCAGACCTATCAGTATCTGACCCACCGGAACAACCTCGAGGACTACCAGAACGATGCGGTGACGCTGACGATTTTCGACGAATGCCACCGCCTGCCGGCAAACACGTTCTCGAAGCTAGCAACGATCGACACGACGTACCGAATGGGGCTCAGCGCTTCACCGTACCGGGAAGACGGCCGCACCGACTACATCTTCGCGTTGACCGGGTACCCGATCGGGTTGAAGTGGCAGGAACTGATCGAACTGGGAGCGGTCCAAGAGCCGGACGTCACCGTCTACCTGTATTCCACACAACATCGGAAGCGCAAGGACGTGGCGAACATTGTCGCCGAGCGCGCCGGGAAGATCCTCATCTTCTGCGACGCGATCCAGAAAGGGAAGCGGCTCTCACAGGAGCTGGATGTGCCGTTCGTCCACGGCGACACGTCGGACCGGATGGAGACGTTCCGGGAGAACCGTGTGGTCATCGGGAGTCGTGTCGCGGACGAAGGCGTCTCGCTCGACGAACTGGATACCGTGGTCGAGTACGATTTCCACGGTGGATCACGGCGGCAGGAAGCCCAGCGCGTTGGCCGCGTGATGCATAGCGACGGCAAGGGCGAGCATATCGTGATGATGACCGACGAGGAGTACGAGAAACATGGCCAGCGGCTCTACTCGCTGGAAGAGCAGGGATTCAATATTCGATTTGAACGAAGGCGATGAAGGGTGACAGGATAAGGGGGCCGATCAGGATGGGTGACGTATTCATCGTAGACGAGGAGACACTGGCTGAGGCCGTGAAGAAGGCCGGATACGCCTACCAGCAAGAGCACGGCTACGGGAACCGGGCATCCGATTTCAATCTGTATCTGCAGGCGGAACTCCCGCGGTTCATCAAACAGGTCGGAGAAGAACTGGGAGAACAATGATCGAACTCGCTGCAGCAATTTTATTCACATTGATGTGTTTCAGGATCAGTCTGTGGCTGCTTCCCGACCGTGACACGAAATAGAGCGGCCTGTTTCCATCGCTTCTGCTGGCTCGAAATCGCATAGCGCGTTAAGAACGTTCGGTGGAACGGGTTCTGCGGGAGATCCACTGTGGACGAACGTCCCAATCTCGCAGAGGAAGCAACAACGCTTCTCACCGAACTGCAGCAGGACTTCTCCCCACTTCAGATCACGATGCTGCTGGCCGCTGCCCAACAGATCCATACCGCTCACAACGCTCACAGCGCCTCCATAGAACGAATCATTCGCGGCGACCATCTCACCGATAATTCACTGGACCAGGATCGGTGATCACACGACCACTGGCACATACGAATTCAATGTAAAAGCACGATACACCAGAGTCATATCACATCCCACACAGGAAATAGAGGGGGTTGGCCATCCGCTTCATGGAACGTTATCGAAGTCAGTCCAATGGTTCTTGAGAGGGATCCGTCGAACGGCCGACGATCGCTTCACGCATTTCCGGCGTTGTAGAGATCTGTTCTTGCAGCTTTTCCTCGCCGCGGACGTATTTGATCCAGTAGTACCAGAGACTGCTCGCATCCGGACACTCCAGGTTCAGCTCTTTCCGCCGCTCAGACAGCTCCTCGGACGTCTCCTCGATCTCCGCGTCAGTTACCCTGTTGGACGGTAACGTGACCATCAAGAAATCACGGTAGTCATCAAACAATGCATGGTGCTGTTTCGCCGATTTCCGGAACCGTTCCGCACGGTTATCCGGCTTTGCGGCTCGCCGGTAGCCGGTGATCACTGCCATCCCCAGCGGCAGCACGATTGTCGTCCACCGAGGCCACGCCGTCCATACCGCTTGAGAGACGAGCAACAGGCTTGCAGTGAACAGCACCGTGTCAAGAAACCGGTTCAGCCACCGGTAGAAGTTCGCCGCCAAGAAATGCTGATTATACGTGTTGCACGCGGAATCGGCTTTAATCACCGCGTTCTTCCGGATCCGGTCTCGGAACGCAGGGTCCTGGTCACCGGTCATCGGTTCACCTCGTCACCGATCGCGTCACCGTACGCTTCGTCCGCTGCCGCAGTGTTCCCTTGTCGTCGAAGCCGGTTTGCTCGGCGTACATGCTCACGCGCCTCTCGTGCCGTTTGAATAGCTTCGCGGCGGTCCGCCGGATCCATCTCTCCATCAATCCGCTGGCCGTACACGGGTTCTCGCGTGCCGTTCGAGATCCGCTGCGGTAACTGCTCGAAGAAGCCCTCCACCAGCTCTTCTGTCGACGCGTTCTTATCCGGGTGCGTGCGGACGTAGTGGTACGCCATGACCTCCATGTGATAGGACGAGACCGGGGACCCGGTGTTGTCGTTGAACTTCTTAGCGATCCGGGCCACTCGCTGCAGCTGTCCACCGCGCGCCCGGTCAACGGCGTCGAACTGGTTTTTGTACTGCCGAGGGTTCGTCTGCACCCACGACCGGCCCCCGCTGTACGTGTCCGGTATCACGTATCCGTCACCACTGCGGAACGCCGGCGCGACTTCGACCGTGAAATCGTGGAACTGGACGGCAACCACATTCCGATCGATACTGACCTTGGAGTTCGGATACCGTCGTTCCAACGCTCGTTTCACGGCCTGCAAGCAGTTCTTCGACCCGTTCTCACCTTGGAGCCATTGCCCATGTTGCGCCTCGTCAAGCACGACCATCACGTCCGAATCGGACTCTTCGTCCAGTGGCCCGACCATGGTTCCCCGTGTATGAGAGCCGATCTGGTGGCTGTCTTCCACGTCCAGCTCCTCGTCCATGATGTCGACGAGACGTTGCCGGCGTTCGTCGATCGTCTCTCCCTGGTGGTCCGTGATCGCGGCCTCGTCCGCGTACTCGTCGATGGAAGTCTGCTCATCGTCTGAGTCCGCAGCAGACGGTTCGGCACTGCCGCCACCTGGACCAGTACCACCGGATCGACTCCGGGGTGAAATACCGCTACCCATGCTACGACCACCCCCGAACCGGGAAGTACGCGTCAAGCGGTGCCTGTCCGATCTGGAGCGCGGAGTGGATCGAGGCGGCCCACTGTTCGTACTGGCGGACGGCTACCGCGGCTGGTTCCGATCCGACGTCCGTGACGCGGAGCCAGCGCTGACCTGCAGCGCCCGACACAGCGGGTGGAAGCTGTGGTAACAAGTTCTCGGACTGCAGGCCGATCGCGAGGATATCGTCCGGTTCGTATTCGATCGCGATTTCCTGCAGCCGCCGCAGCAGGTCGGGGAACCGGTTTCCATATGAGAAGTATTGGGCGCAGTAGTAGGCGACGCGGTCGATCCCGTAGTGATCGAACACCTCGTAACAGATATCGCGCTCGTACGGGGTCTCGCCTTTCACCAGGGGAATCGGCTCGATCCCGTGGTCACGGAACTGTGGGATGACGTCCGCCAAGGTCTCTGCGTACGTGCGTATCGTCTCCACCCGGAACGATTGCGGGTCATCACGGTACACCGGCGTATCACATGGGACGATGCCGCTCGCGCCGTATTCGGTGGCGACCGCGAGCTCCCGGTCCGGGAACCAGAGTTCGAGTTCCTCGTCGTCGAAGGTCGAGGAGAGCACGACGTCGGCGTCAAGGTCGGCAGGTGTCCAGCCCTTCTGCTGGAAGCGGTGAACGTACCGCTCGTCAATCATGACAGTCGGGATGGCATCGGTTTGCTGCGCTACAGCGACCTGTGCAGCCTTTGGTTCGAGCCGGGGGATTGGACCAGTAAGTTCCATCTACTGATCCACCTGCTCGGAAGCAACCTGGTCGAGAATCGGGGAATGATAGCGGCTTTGCATGGGTCGTATGTGATCGTGTCTGGGTATGGTTGGAAAGAATATGAATGCCTAGCTGAACAACTGGCTGTGGTGAGAATGTGTTTCAACTCGAAACGTTTACGGTACAACAATGATAGTTGTGGTCAATGGCTGATCTCGACGATATTCTCCAGGAAGTGATGGAATGGGGTCAGTACCACGCCGCGGTGTACCGGACACTGGTGGAACGCGGTGCGCTCGAACCGACCGATGTCTCCACGTGGTCTGACGTCCCGCAGGGCCGTGTCTACGATATTCTGGACGACCTGTACCGAGAGGGTGCGGTCAAAACGCAGAGCGTCAACCCTACGATCTACGTGGCCCAGCACCCGGAGAAAATCATCGATCGGAAGGAGGCCGAGTTTGTGGAGAAAGCGACGGAAGCGAAGCAACGGCTGTTCCAGACGTACGAGGTCAACTTTAACGAAGATCTCGGACGGAACCCGGCCTGGGTGGTGGCCGGCCGATCCGGCGTGGTCGATCAGGTCCGGGAGCAGCTTGAATTTGCGGATCAGCGAATTGACGCGCTTGAACCGGAACCGTGGTACGGGGACGACGACGTTGATCTCCTACAGTCGGTCTCAGAAAACGGATGTGATGTCCGCATCGTTGGCCGGGCAGGCGCAGAAGATGCTCTCGAACCGTTTGTGGATTCCCCGGTTAGCGTGCGGCATTCCACGGATGTGACTACATCGTTCTATCTGATCGACGATGACCGGGTGATTCTGAACATTGGCCGGGGAGATACAGGGGTGATGTTCCGGGATGCCACCATAGCAACTGTTTTGACGACAGAATTCGAGAATACATATAACGCGGCACACGAGGTGACCACTCCCGATGCATAGAAAACTGCTGCCGTTGGCGTTGATGTACGCCGACGATGGAGAGCCGATTGAAGGACGGACACGGCTACAGAAACTGGTGTTTCTGATGCAAAAGGAACTCGAGCAGCGTGAGCAGTCGGGGATGGTCGGATCAGCGTACGAATTCATTCCATATGACTATGGTCCGTTTTCAAAGGATCTCTACGATGATCTGGATGCGATGATCAACCAGCAGTTTGTGGATGATACCGAGGAGCCGTTGCGTTCGGGGAAAGTGAAGTACGTCTACGAGATCGAAGACGACGGACAAACGTTAGTTGAGACAGAATCGGAGAACCGGGAGAGCGTCGCTGAGGTTGTACAGGTAGCGCAGGAAATCAAGGAGGAGTACAATGATATGCTGCTCTCAGATCTCATTGAGTTCGTGTATTCAGAGTACCCGGATTACGCCGAACGAAGCGTATACTAACCCCTTCTCTTAGGATAAGGGTTCGATGACTGGTAGGATATCTAAACGCACCCAGCCAAGGTTGAGTTTCCATTCCACCGATTGTCTCGAAACCGGTTGTACGGTTAAAAGTATCTCGTGATACCCGTTCTTCAGTGCCTTTCCTCATCTGCAGCGAATACCTTAAATAAAAATTCACTCAGCGGGTGATCACGCCATCGACTCCGACGATAGGAACGAATTCACTGAAACATACCAGTTACATCTTGCTTCTGACGAGGCCCTAGAGGTCGAATACGTATCTCGAGACGATTGGGAAGGATTACTTGATTCGTGTCCCGAGTGCCATGGCACCGAGTTCGACCATATGCGGTACGAGGGCGGGCACTACGGGCACCACGAGGGCACAGTGATTCAGCGCACCGACTACTGGGATCAGAAGGGCATCTTATACACAGCCTGCAAATCGTGTGATGAAGTCCTCTACAAGCACCCGGCGTATGATCTGCTGGAGCAGTGGCTTAATCGGTCGGAGAAGGAGTAGAGGATTTAACCGGTAGTACGCGGGACCTTTCATAGAAGGATGATTTCTGACAACCTCAAGTCAGTTCCAACCGGGACTCCCGGCGTTTACTGCATGTTTGATCTCGACGGCAAGGCCGCCTACGCAGGGCAGACCAGTAAACTCCGGAGCCGCCTCAGGCAACACTTTATCCGACAGGACTCCAGCGTGGTCAGCTATGGCCGACTGGATATCTGGGATATCGCCTACGTGGACTGGTGGGAAACGCCTGAGACGGACCGGGCTGAACAGAAACTACTCTCCGCGTACCAACCGTATCTCAACTTTGATGCCGAAATCACGCCACCAAGCGGTTCCGTCGACCTTGAGATAGAGCAGCCAGACGGAACGGTCGAGCTGGTGTCCGAGGAAGAGCGAGCGTTTCGGTCGGAACCATACAACCGGTCAAAGCAGAAACTTGAGCATCTGCTGCGCATGGTCGATACGATCAAACTGGCTGGCCACAGCGATGCGACCAAGAAAACGCTCTATGCTCATCAGCGCATTTTCCACGAGAACGTCTCCGAGTTCCTCGGCGTCGAACCTGAGGAAGCTCACACCGATCTTTCCGACTGGGTCGAATAGCCGGTCACGGAATCTCCGTGTCACCGCTATTTTCCTGTCACCGCCACAGACAGACAGAGACTCATCCTCGGCATCTCCGCTGAAACGCATTGCAGGAGAGTGTTACGCGGTCAGCACTGCCAGCCGTTTTTCGATGTCTTCCTTGACGTAGTCTTCGATATCGTCCATATACGGTTCAAACTCGTCAGGTTCCGTTCTGAACTTCAGCGATTCCAGTATGGCCGTGATGAGCTGCGCTTTCCGGTCGACCAGCTGTTCGTAGGTCCACCACTCGTTGAAGTACTGGACTGTGGGGTGGACCTCCGAGAACTGGGTTTCATCCTCTGGCAGATCCTGGGCGACCAGTTCCTCGAGTTTATCGTTCGAGATATTATCTGTGGTCGAGAAGTACTGGTTAACGAGATTGTCCATGTCCTTGCTGTGTCGGAGGTGGTACTCGCGGAGTTTCACCGAGAACAATCGGTTCTTGATCGGCGTGTTCACCTCCTCGTCCAGAAGCATCATGTTCCCGAGGTCGCGGACAAACCGTTCCTCGATCCCGTCGATGATCTGCTCGATCTCGTCGTACCCGGGATCGTCCGCGGAGAGGAGGTGGGCGTCCCGGTTCCGCAGATAGTCGATCTGCGTTTCGATCATGTTGCGGTCGCCATTATCGAAGAAGCATTCCAGCCAGGCGTACGGGTTCTCCTTGCCGGGGAGGAAGTAGGATAGGGGGAGAATGTGCTCGATGTGGACCTCGCTCGGATCCTCGCTCAGTTCGGATTTCGTGATCCCGGTCTGGTTCCGTCGCCGGAAGTCTTCGTCTGCCAGTTTCAGGAACAGCTGCTTCGTCTGGTTGTTCCGCCAGTTTTCGCTGGTGATGAGGACGTCGATGAACGACTCGTCGAAGAGCTGGCGCGCTGAGCTATCGATGTTCTCGATCAGCGTTTCACTGATCGTATCGACGTCGAACTGGTTCCCTGACTGTTCGAGTTCGCGGAACGCTTGACAGGTTTTCGGGTACGTGTCGTCCACGACGGTCGCCACGAGATCGGAAATCGCGACCCGGAACGTGATATTCTCCACCGTTTTCAGGATGTCGCGGAGAAACGCGTCCTTCCCGGGGGCTTCCGTCACGGCCTGGTAGACGTACATGACGAATGGCCGCCACTGCTTGGTCCCGAGTTTGTTGAGACGCTGGAGGATGGCTTCGCACTCTTCCCGGTACTCCTTTTTCAGCTCGGTGTCGTCGTCGGTCAGGTCGGCGGTCACGATCTCCCGGTACCTGCCCGCATAGTTTTCCAGTTCCTCGAGGAAGTCGCGGGCCTGTCCGGGGCTGGCCAGCCGGGATTTGATATCGCGGCGGCCGATCTGTTTCAGCCGGAACGCTTCCAGCATGTTGCTGCGGGCATCGGTCACAGTCTCGAACGACTTCTCGGTTGCCGCCAGGTAGTGGGCGAGGAAGTCCTCGACCGCGTCCGCGTCACCGCCGAACATCTGTACCACGTTCTCCCAGCGGGCGATCTGTTTGTCGCTGTCGGACTCGCCCTGGAACCGGCCGACGATACGAGCCCGGACCTTGTCCATATTGGAGAGTTCGACCCCACGGTCGTTCAGCGACTGGAAGACTTCGATGCGGAGCTCCTGGTTGTCGGTCTGGAAGATGCACTCGGAGACGCGGAGTGACCGGAGGGTGAAATGTGCAAGGTTGAGCAGGGCCTTGACCTCTTTTTCGGGCGTGTCGAACTCTTCCCGGTCGGCGAATGCGGCGACCTTTGCATCGTAGTATTCGTCGGTCTGCACCAATCGGCGGTGGGAGTCGCCGAAATACCGGAACGACTCCAGCAGGTCGGTATCGGCCAGTTCCTCGTCGTCTTCGTAGACTTCTTCGGGGATCCCGATCTCATCGAAGAGGTCTCGGAGGCGGATGGCGTTCTGTTTGCGGCCGTCGTACTGGTCCATCGCCTTGAGCGTCTGAACCTTCTTCTCGGGGTCCTGGAACAGCAGCTCGTAGATCTTGTCGTCGTGGTCGTTGAGTTCCAGGAATGGGGTTTCGGTTGGGCCTTTCCGCCGGTACAGCAGCTCGTCGAGATATTCCTCACAGATGTGTTCGGCGTACTCTTGGAGCTGGCCGTCGACCTGGTCCCGCTTCTCCTCGAGATGGTCTTTGATGTTCTTCAGGAGGATGGAGACCGTGGAGAGGCGTTGCTGGCCGTCGATGATCTCATAGACTTCACCCTGCGAGGACCGGGCAATATACACGGTGCCGAAGTAGGTGTCCACCGGGAGTTCGCCGGATTTTGGTTTCAGTGTGAGAATAGACAGGAGCGTGTCCCACAGTTCCTCATGTTGTTCCTCCTCCCACGAGAAGTTCCGCTGGTATTCCGGAACCTCGAACCGTTCTCCATCTGTCACGCGGAGGAGCGACCGGTTTTTCAGCTCGATATCCTGCTCGAGCGAGCGGATGAACTGGGTGCTATCCACGAAATCCAGGTCCTGATAGATCTCCCGATAATCAGTGGGATCATAGTCGATGATCCCTGTCCCGTCTGGATCGCCGGGATACAAGAAGACCCGGGTCCCACAAAGTGGTGTTTCGTCCGAACTTTCCATACCCTTACACCGGTATCAGTTATACGTTAATATTGTGGTAGCAGACAGCTTCCGCTTCCTTGATACACCGGGTGCCGAGCTAATCCAGTGAGGTGAGCGGCTGATGTTCTTGCGCTGCAATCCGATCACAGACCGTGATGATATCCACGGTATGTCGATCCTTATGGTGGTAGACGATCCGGTCATCCTGGAGATCTATCTCCACATCACCGCCGTGGTAGCCGTGCCGTTCGTACTCCCGCAGGACATCAATATCACCGTAGTCCCAGCAGAGTATTGTATCAGCCGACCCGAGCGGATAGTCGTTTTCGAAGTGAGTCGTGAGTTCGACGTACACGTGGCTGGTCCGGGGGTCTCCATCCTCCAGCAGGATAGCGGGTACTTCGTGGTCTGCTTTGTACTCCTCTACGGTAATCTCTGTGTCTGCATGGGTATTGGAGCGTTCGAGGGCTAACAGGACCTCGGTGCGGTTGGTCGGCGTGAACGGTTCAGCAGGGTTGATTGCATCGAGCCGGTCCTCGAGTGATGTTGTCTGCGACTGTGCGCGTCGCCGCAGCTGTGCCCGCTTCCGTGTCTCCAAGTAGTCCTCCTTGAACCACGGATCTTCGGCAATCTTCGTCATGTAGTGTTTGAGCTCCCGTTTCAGTTCCTTGTACAGTGAACTGGCCTTGTTCCGGACCTTGCCCCGGTTCGCCGAGAGTTCCAGGTCCTGGCAGTTGGCGATGAAGAAGAAGTGAATGAACTCGTTGTCGTGGGTGAGAACCTCGTTGACCTGCTCGACCTTGATGTGGTCTTTCGCGAGCCAGACACCGAACTGAACGGAGTGCCGACCGTAGGTGGGGAGTTCGTTCCGCGCTTCTTTGCCTCCGATCATGCCGACGATTTCCACGGTTGACGTTCCACTATCGTGCTCGAATTCAATTTCCCGCGGCGGATAGTGCTTGCACATCCGGGTGGCGGGGAATTCACCGGTATCCGGTTCGAGCTGTTCGCTGGGGAACGTGAGCTGGTTGGTCGTGGCAAGTTCGTCCCGGGAGTCATCGATCTCTTGGTCGAGGTCGACCACCACGTCCATCTCGCGCTGGTCGCTATCGAAATAGTGGGCGGTTGAGCCGGCGATGGTTTTCCACTTCAGGTAGTGGTGGACTTTGTCGTATGTCAGTGAGGCCGGGTCGAACCCTTCGCCGGATCGGAAGCCACTGATCTGGATCCGGGTCCCGGTGTTGTCTGGCCGGGTTTCCATTTCGGTCACTTCGTACTCCGGCAGCGTCTTGTTGTTCAGCTTTTCCCACGGCCGGTCCATGACGGCGTGGTAGTTCGTACCATCATGGGCGGTGTCAACGACGATCCGGTCGCTCTTGTAGAATATTTTGGTGCCATGGCCTTTGTGACCGATCGAGTCCGTTTTCCGGGAGTTCCCGAGGTCAAAGAAGGATTTGAGGTCGTCGCGGGACATCCCGTGGCCGTCGTCTTCGATAATGATATCGGACCCTGATGCGGTGTTACGGATGGTTATCAAGACCTCCGTGG
The DNA here is from genome assembly GCF_013342145.1 of Haloterrigena gelatinilytica. NCBI lineage: Archaea > Methanobacteriati > Methanobacteriota > Halobacteria > Halobacteriales > Natrialbaceae > Haloterrigena > Haloterrigena gelatinilytica. The sequence goes on from NZ_JABUQZ010000001.1 coordinate 4,269,841, forward strand.
CACCGGCGTCGTAGGCGTTCGACAGCGATTCACGGATGATCTCAAGTGGATCCTCAAAGTCGCTGGCAATTTCAAGAAACTCCTGTACTTCGTTTACTTCCGGGTGCTGTTTCATTGTTAGAAATATCCTCCGAGTGATTGGTTGACGACGCGGTGCGTCTGTTTGCGGATCGGGTCACGGCGACCCACGGTCTCGTCGAGGTAGTTGATCAATGGGTCTGTTCCGTGCTGTTTGATCCGCTGCCGTAGCTCCTGTACTTCCTGTTTGTGGATGATGAGGTTGTGCATGGCGACCGGGCCGAGGATATCCTTCTGGTATTCGGCATTCCCCTGCATCCGGTCCACCAGCATCGGTGTCGAGCAGACCGGGCAGTCACATTGGGAGAAGTCCACCTCGTCCAAGGGGATGTGGTCGGTCAGGCTCACCGAGTACTTTTCGTTGATCGCGTTCAGGATGTAGGTTGTTGCGTCGAACGTGTCGGCACCGGCGGCGACGAGCAGGGGTATTGAGCTACTGCCGATCCCGAGGATGTGGAGCGGAAGGTCCTCTAACCCGCGTTCCTCCATGATTTCGACACAGTCCATGACTGCGGTGATCAGTGCCTCCTTGTTGTCCTTCTTCGGGACCAAGCTACCGAGCGCGATCCCGTCGAACAGGGTGGAGATATCGATATTCCCGAACTGGGACTGGACGGTATCGAAAAACCGGTTGAGCATCGAGTAATTGTAGCCGTGGACGGTCAGGTACCGGGCACCGGGATAGTCCTGGGTGAGGCGGGCGAACTCCACCGCGTTTTCGGCGGTACGTTCCGCTTTTGTCTGCCGCTCCTCGAAGGTGTCGTTGGGCGTGATCGGGCGGTCGAGGTTGACCACAATATCGCCGCCGAGCTGGTTCTGGATCCGGAACGCTTCCCGTTGATCGATCTCGATCTCGAAATCGCTGCCGTCGAGGCCATCGCTGTGTAAGAACTTGTACCCGCCGGAGTCGACGAATATGAGACCGCTATACTCTGAAAACGGTTCCCGGTCCTTGATCCGTTCCGCGGTGTAGTCATCAAACCGTTCACGGTTGATTCCGTAATCGGTGAGAGCTGCGACGGAGGTCATCGTTCCGCGGAAATATTCCTCGTACGTGCCGCCGCCGATCGCGTCATCACCGATCATGAACTCCTTGATTGTCCGGTGGACACCACCACCGAAGACGCTGGATTTCGTACCGCCGCCGTAGAAACTCAGGACAGGGAAGAACGTTGGTGTCTCGAGGGTCTGGCCGTTGATCGTGAGCGTACCAGCCCGGGCATCACCGGCCGTCGCCGCGACTTGGAACGTGGTCTGATCAGTCTGCCTGAACTGTGGCATTCTTCACCTCCGTTTCAAGTGCGGACTCGCCATCCCGGACGACGCGCTTGAGCGCGTGGCCTTTCTGGCCGATGCCCTCGCCGTCGATATATCGGACCGATGCCCGGAGGTCAGACAGGTCACCGACTGCGTGCCGGTACTCCGCCCCGAGATTGAAAATGACGTGGTCGTACTCGTGTGCCGTAACCCGTGACCGCAGCTCCGCCGTAACATCAGGACGGAGATCAGTAGCCCGCTCCACGGTCATCCGGCGATCGTAATACGCAATCTTGTCGGTTGCATCCACGAGACCGTGTTCGGCCGAGAGCACACAGATATCGATGGTGTCCTGAAATTCTCCCTCACGTATCGCTTTTTTGATGATTTTGAAGAAGTACCCGGAGTATAATTCCAAGGGCTTGACCGGTTTTCCGGGGCGATTTTTGGACTTTGAGCAGGACTGTACCAGCAGTATCGACATGGCTGCTTCTTTCGACCCCTGGACCTTATAGTTTCCCCCATCCTAACCTAGACACGTTATCTACAGAAAACAGGCAATACAAGCGTTTTCAAGCTGGTTTGGGAAAACACCTGTGAGGCAAACTGCAGAGTCATAGCCAGTCCTTTTAAGTCAGGTATATATTCGTTCTGAGTGTTTTCTGAGGATATCTAAGCGGCGGGGGTTATTCGAAGGAGCCAATTGTTGACTGGTCGGGCGGGGAATTATGTTTGAGCCATTCCACCTGTTCAAACAGGCGTTTGCCTTGGAACGGCCACCGGACGGTGGAGACTAGCTCGTGGAGGTCATCGTGGATTGGGGTAACGTAGTCATGGCCCGCAAGAATGACGACCTCATCGAAGCCGGTGATCTGTGGTCGCAAGTCGTCGATGACCTCTGTCCCCCAATCGGCGGCTTCGGTATCGCTCAGATCGGTCATCGCGGTATCGTACGGTTCGAGGACAGTGGTGGGATGGACGACACCGTGTTCAGCGGAGAGGATCCGCCAGGCGTGGCATCCCTCTGCCCACTGGCGTTTCTTCGCGAAGTAAGTGGAGGTGTAGAGGGATTTTGCTTCCGTTGGCTCGTCGCGTTTTTCGCTGCCACAGCCGACGAGTGCCAAGGTTTTCGTCATGGCCGGGGATTACTGGTAGTCGCTGATGCTCTTCTGCTTCGTGGTAAACTCGGTATTGTACTTGGTGAGCCGGTGTGTTGCCTGAAGGAGGATTCCGAATTCGAATGCTCCCGCGACCGAGTTCCGCATCTGTCCTTCGACCAGTCCAAATGGCTGCTTTTGCCAGTGTTTGTCGAGCAGGCCGCCGTTGAGGATGGCCTGTGATGGACCGCTGTTATCGACGGACTCGATCAGGTCAGGATTGTGCCGGAGGGATTCAACAAGGGAGTCTGACAGCCCCCAGCCCAGTCCGTGGAGATCGGGCTCGTCACCAATCTCGTCCCGGAGGGCCTGAGCTTCGCTGATCCGGCGTTTGGGATTCGCATTTTTGAGTCCGCCAAGCATGTACCGCTCCTCGAGATGACTGTCCACAACGATCTCCCTGATATCCTGTATGTGATCGACATACGGTGGCTGCAGCGGGATATATGCCGGTGGGTGCCGGTCCGGATCGTGGAGGTCGATAAATTCCCGGATACTTTGTGTCGTCGCCTCCGTATGGTTTGCTGCCCCTGTCAGCTCCTCCAGGTCAAACTTGCGGTCGTAGAGGTGAAACGGCAGGTAGTCTTTAGCGACGACGGCCGTCGCGTCTTTCGTCACTGCTTCGGCGAGGATATCCTCGTTAGTTACCGTGGGATCGGTGATGTTCGAGTCAAGGATACGGTGCTGGCTCCGCCAGAACGATGCCGGCGCACACTCCCCAGCCTTCTGCAGCCGATATGGCCATGGATGTTTGAGAGACGAGGCCGCATAGATGTTGACCGGACATTTCTCCAAGATCATCTCTAACCGTTGAAAGTACCCTAAGACCAGATGTGGGTCAAAATAGTCCAGATCATCAGGATTCGCGTGGAAGTCCTCAACTTCCTCCGCGAACGCGCCAATCTCAGGCCGTTTTCCCATAGCAGAGAGTATCAGCCAGTTGGTTAAGCCGTTTGGGTTCTCAAACGAACCACGGTCCTATAAACGTGGATGGGTCCGGGAACGTAGCTGGGTCGCTCCTCGCGGCGAGGTAGACAGCACTGACGCATCCGGCACTAGGTCGTCTCGTGTAACCGCGTCTTTAGAGGTCAATTTGCAGCCGATCCTCGAGAAAGGCGCTGATGCTTCCACATTCGTTTTCACGGATATCACAGAGTTCGACATTGATGTTTAAGCCGCGGTATGTGATGTTTGCAGATCCCTGGTACAGGACCTGATCTGTCACGATCGCTTTCGCATGGAGGTTCTCGACCTCCTTGATACGGGCCACGTCCGAGACACGAGGGAGTAATGCAGCGGGACGGAGCTGGTTGTGATCGGCTTGTGCGGGGTCGACGATGAACCAGACATCGGTATCGAAGAACCGGACCGCTTCAGACAGCTGTAACTGCCGTGCAGAGAGTTGGTCAGTTTCCGGGAACCGCACAGTGATGTCACTTACCCAGGGAGAGACGATCGCGATCCGCTCTGCGTTCAGGAACGCCGTCCCGAGAAAGGAGGCGATCAGGTCAGAGTGAATGGAAAATGTTCGTGCCATCGATTCGAGCACCAGGCATCGCCTCATTGTCGAGCATTTCGGTACCCCACGCATCGCCGTCCGTCCGGGTAATCAGATGCTCGTACAGCGGTTCCAGCACGGCAAAGCTCAGGATATCACTTTGGTCCCCGGGGACGATACTGTAGGCCTGGTGAAGGTTTTCGATACACCCGTCGACATCGGGTTCTTCCAGCAGATTCCGTACTTTTTCGACAGTCATATCCAGATCATGGTCATCGATGACATCCTCTGCCGGTTCATGATCGCCTGCAACGAACTGCCGTTGGACCACGTCCTGCCGGAGGTCGTATGCATCGGCTGGATCGATACCGACGTCCCCGGCAAATTCCTCAACGCGGTCAGCCGTATTCCGCACCATCTCCACGACGTCATCGACCACGGTCTCCACGGCGACGGTAACGTGATCCGCGATCATACCGCGAACCGCCTCCCAGTCGTCGTTTTGGACGGCAGCAACGAACTCCGGATCGGTCCACAGATAACCGTTGATCAGCTGTGGATTCGATGCGACCCGGTTGATCGATCGGAGCAACTTTTCATGTTCCGGCCGGTTCCGGACGTCATCAAAGAGATCGACGATCCCTTGTCCGCCTTCAGCGTACTCGAAGACGGCGACCTGCTGAGTCTCCGGGTTGATGCCGTACAGTAACTGGGCCTGATTGACGCCACTCACGTCTGCGATGATCTCTAACAAGAGATGAGCGGCGGTGTAATGGATCGAATTCTCCAGATCCTCATCCGGGTTGTGGGTGTCAAACCGGTCACGGAACTCGCGGTATTCTTCGTCTTCGAGGAACGCATCGATAAACTCGCTGAGATCCCAGACCGCTCCGCGCGTTCTGAGAGAGAATCCCAGCGGTTGGTTGAACGCGATCGTGACCTCCTGTTGGTTATTCCGATCCGGATTGAACGGGGTACTGTTACCGGTCGTCGGATCACCCATAGGATCTGCGGGTGTAATGGTCAGCTCAACAGCGTCCAGCCGGACATCCGGCGACATATACGTGACAGTGATCCCATCTGCTGTTGACACGTCTTCGTTGAAGACGGTAGAGATCTGGGGATCCGAATGAAGCTGCCCAAACTCCATGGTGTCACTGCCATGCGGTCCAGTATCCCAGAAATCACGTCCTATGTAGAGTGACTCGGTACAGTACCGGACAATTGATTGGGCGCGGTTTCCTGAATAATCACGGACGCGCTTTACAGGCAGCGTGTTTGGCGTGATCACGTTCTGCCCAGGTTCTGTGCTGAGACCAGCAACATCGAAGTAGTAATCCGCCTCGTCTTCCGGAGGAGCGTCCTGGACAGGAGGATTAAATATCTGCAGGGACTGGTCTGATAGATATTTTGCCATGAACGGGGCATATTCGAAGAAGAGCGTGGTCAGCGGTGCCTCCGTTCGCTGCGCATCATTCTCGTCCTCATCTTCATCGTTCACAAACCGGCGGTCAGACAAGATGTCAACACGGTCCTCTTCGTCATCTGCATCGTGTTCCTCTTCCGGGACGATCGAAAACGTCTCCCCTGCCTCGGCAAAGTATGAGGTAGGGACGTAATGCGGTGGCTGGAGCTGTTCACCGACATCATCCAGCGCCACGGCGCGATCGAAGAAGTACACCGCCCGGAGCAACGCCTTAAAGGCACGTACCATCAAATGGCCATAGATCGTGTTTTCGCCCTCCTCTCGCTCGTATTCCTGACCGATAAAGCAGTACAGCTCCTGGAGCGACTTCTTGAGGTAGTAGGCTTGCCGCCATCGTTGTCCCCGCTGCCGCAATTCCTCGTCTCTACGGATTCCACGGGCTGTCTGCAATGCCTCCATGGCCTCCCCATATCCCAGATTATAGGGGAAGGCCTCCGGAACCCCGTCCAACGACGGCGCGAGGGACGCCAGGTCATCCTGGATATCGTATAGCTGCCGGTCGAGGCGGTCATACCAGTCCCGGCGATCCAGATCATCGTCGGTGAGCAGATCAGTGAGTTGCGCAAGGTCATCGAGGAGATCATCGACTGCCTGCTCGACAGCAGTAGTCTCCGGCTCTGCACTGTCCAGCAGTTCCTCGGTTTCCTCGCGCAGAGTACGCAGTCCCTGTTCCATCCACTCATCGAGGTCATCCCGTTCGTCCAGCTGGAGGGTGAACCGCGTTGCTGGCTCACCGACGAAACCAGCGATCTCTGTGAAGACGGCACGGTCTTGGATGTCCTGCAGCTCCCGATACGCTCGTCGCAGACCATCCTTGCTCTCCAGTCCGTCGAGCTCCCGGACCTGCTGTTCAAGCGTATTTTGCAGGATGGTACTGGGATTCTGGATCAGATGCAGGAATGCCTGGAACGAGGCCTCATCCGACTCGTTGAGGAACGATTCAAGGAAGCGTTCCCGTTGTTCGTCGTTGGATAATCCCGGCTGGCGTCGGAGTTCGTAGACAATCTCGAAAGCGCGGTAGAGCTGGTCATGAATCCAGATCAGGATTTCGTTCTCGACGTTAAGGGGCGTGGTGATTTCTGGCTCGAGGAACCGATCAGCCCGGTGGAACAGTGTCCTGTCACCCCCTTCGTTATCCAACGTGACAAGGAAATGAGCGTCATTACCCCCTTGACGCGACGCACGGCCGATCCGTTGAACGAACTGGGACATCTCCCACGGAGCTCGGTACTGGCTGATCACCTTGATCGCCGGGATATCGATCCCTACTTCGAGTAGAGAGGTACTCAGTATAAGATCCGTGTTCCCGAACTCGTCTGCCCCAAGCCGGAGATCAGATGTGGTCCGCTCTATGTTGAGATCGCCTTGGATGAGCTGATGCCCAAGACGTGTCTCAGCCGGTCTGGCGGTTCTGTACGGGGTATTGTTGGCGACCGTATCCCAATCGTCTTCTCCGGTGTTATGGTGGCGCCACCGCCCTTCATTTTCGAAATCCTGGATCTGAAAATACCGTTGATTAACCTGGCTCACACTGTCAATAAAGGCAAGCGCCTTCTTTCGGTCACGGTCACCGTGCTCGTCCAGAAGCGCATGCGCAAACAGCAGGATTTGCTGGATGAACGTGGAACTCGTCCCGACATCCTCTGCCGAGGTTACAAAGTGGAAGTGCTCCGTGTCTTCCGTTTCCCGTTTATCTTCGGGACCGGTCTGGATAACGGAGATATTGCCTGAATCCACCCCGAACAGATCACTCCCGAACTGCTCTGGCTGATCGATCGTTGCACTGGAGCCGATGAACAGCATCCCAACATCGTCATCCATCCGTCGTGCAATCGACTCCCGCGTATTCTTGATGATACGAGAGGCATGCGACCCATAGATCCCATTATAGAGGTGCACTTCATCAAACACGACCGTCCGGAACTCATCGATGATATGGTAATTTGGCTTGAGCGCAAAGTTTTCTAATGAGTTAATAGTCGTGAGTAAAATATCGGGAACCTCCCCACCATTATCCGGCTGCATAGCTGCACGCGATAGTTTCAACGTGTCTTCACCAAACGTTGGACCTCCCGGCACTGTAAGCTCATACGCGTCATCGTCCCATTCCAGCGCAACAGGGTCATTCTCGTGCTCTCCACCTGTCCACTGAGCAACCGTGAATTCACCATCGTCAACGAGCGCACTCTCTGCGACCTCACTGTTATCCCGCCGAACATTCCCGTTATAGATTCCGATCGAAATACCGGCGTCGTACTCCTCGTTCATTTCGTGCAGTGTAACGAGGAACCGCTCGAGCTGGTCTTCGAGCAGCGCGTTCCGCGGGTAGACGATCGCGATTTTCCCGAACCCATCACCGTTGTTAAACGCGAGATCGTGGAACAAGGGGCCAGAGAATCCTTCCGTCTTCCCAAACCCGGTTGGCGCGGTTAACATCGCAGCCTGGGTTTCACCCTCATCAGTCCGGGCCTGCCGCATCTCATTCAGCCGGGTCCAACACTGTTCCTGAAAGTAGGTCAACCCGTCAAATCCAAGCACATCATGCAGAACCTCCTCGATATACTCATCGTCTCCATCGTAGGAATGCCGATCAGGCCGTTGAACCGGTCGAGAATGGTACTTAAGAGCTTCCGTTACCCGGGTCGGATCCGGATCGTTGGCATCCCAGCGCTGCCGGTTGGCTACGATCGCCTCCAGAAGCGTTTGTACTTGCGCGTCAAACCGGTCGAAATCGGAGTGCCGGTCCGCATAGTCCATGCAGAGAGACTCCCGTCGGTCTAAACATTAAACTTGCCTTATGGCAGCTATCTTACTGCTTTCGGGTAAGGAAGCAATACTGATATTAACAACTCAGAACCAATAAACGGTTTTAAATCTCGGTTTCCGGTGGTGTAGTAGAGGTAGAACGCGGCTCGCTGCCACACCTATCACCGTCCCCCAGTAAAGAGTGTGGCAGCCCGCGTACTCCTTACTCTTCAGCGAGCATTTTGGTTCTCGAAACGGATCCGAGAGTGCGAACGTTCGGATTACAGAACGGGGTTCTCGATCGACACTCGATCGGTCTTTGTGGAATGTGTCCCAGAAGGAACTGTATTAGGCCACCTGTTCCATAACCCCCTCGTTTTAAAAGAATTAGATTTCGTTTCAAACCATGGGCCACACCGCGATCTATGCCCGAGTTTCAACCGACAGCCAAGACAGTACCCGGCAACTTGAGGAGTGTCGCGCAGAAATCAACGACGACGAGCCGTTCGAGGTCTATGCCGAAACTGGGAGCGGTGCCGACCCCGACCGACCAGAGATCAACCGGCTCATAGATGACATCAAGTCCGGAGACGTAGACTGCGTTGTCGTCTGGGAGATTTCCCGGATCAGCCGAAACCTCGCATTCACCGCCCAGTTTATCGAGCTCTGCGTCGAGAACGAAGTCGAACTCCACTCTCTCAACGACATCTTCCCCCGAATCCGCGCGGACAGCGACATCATGCAAGAAATGGTTGGCAAGATCGCCGCATGGATGATGGAATTCGAACGCGAGATGATCCGCGAACGCATCAAATCCGGGATCCGTAACGCCCGATCACAAGGCAAATGGCTCGGACGTCCACCCTACGGATTCACCACGGACGACGACGGCTATCTCATCGTTGAATCTGAAGAATACCTGAATATGCAGACCGCGCTGGAAATACTGGAGACGGACGACGATATGTCCATCAGTGCGGCAGCACGACACACTGGCGTTCCCAAATCCAGCTTGTCCCGCATCTACAAGGACGAGGAACGGCGGAAGCTGTACCTGTTCGGTGAAGTGGACGACAGTCGTATAGTGGATGCTGTCGAAAACGATGATGACGTCACTCACGACAGCGAACTTGTCGAACTCCGCAAACGCATCGAGAATCTTGAGGAAACGGTGGAACGCGCTGTCGGAGAATAAACTGCGATTCACAATGGCCGATATCAGTGCATACGATATTGATACACGGAGCGAACTCCCTTATGATGATGAAAGGGCACCGAACTGGCATGGAGGCATCTGGATGATGTGACACCAGGAACACCGAGCACCTCCAAAAGAAATCATTTCTGCCTCGAAAATCCGGTCGGACAAACAGGGGTATTTCACCGAAATCCCGGCAAGGAACCGGGTCTTCTGGACGAAAATCCCGGGGAGAAAGAGGGACGGGGGATATCGTGTTTCAGATATCCCCCTGGAAAGGGGTAATCATGGGGAGCGGTTTGTCCCCCCGTGAGGTAGGCGTCAAGCCTGTCCTGCCGCGTCCGGCAGGATAGCCGCTCCCCTAACATAATATTACGATTTTTCAGGGCTTCTCGCCGGCTTGACCGGGAAATCACCGAAATATCCTGTCCGTCCAGCCAAATTCATATCACGTAGTGATATGAATTTGAATTTCTACATTATATAATAATCCTATCTAGCGCCGGACCTCATTTGTACTGCTGGTAGTTCTGACTGATCTGTGAGGCGGACATCTCGAAGAGGTCGGCTACGTCACGCTGGTTCATGTTGCTGTTGATGTAGACCTTGCAGGCGATCTCCAGGAGGTCCGGTCCCTCGTCTTCTTCATCAGTTGCCCACTCCCAGCTGCTGGCTTCTTTTGTGTCGTACGTCCAGCTGGTCGGCGGTATCCCGTCAAGATCGAACTTCTCATCCTGTCCTTCTGCTTCCTCAACGGTCTCGAATACGGCTAATTCCTTCTTGCTCTCTTTCTCCACGTAGTCAGCGAGGCGTCGGATGTCAGGGTGCAGATCCTTCCCGGTGTGACCGATGATGATGATGGAGCCATCGTTTTTGCGGATCAGTTTGATCATGGATGAGAGCTGCTTGACGACGACAGATGCGTCGTGACTGTAGCCGGTGGCATGGGAGCTGGCTTCATCGAAGATGAACAGTTTGTCGCCACTACCGCTCTCCAGCCAGTCCGTCAGGTCATCCTGCCGGACAATGGTCTTTGTCTGCTTGCAGCTCTTGATGTTGGATGCGACCTCGCCCTCCGTATTCGATTCCCAGATCTCGCCGAGGAGGAGGGAGAAGTCGGTCTTGCCGACCCCCATGTGTCCGGCCAGGTACGTGACACCAGCCTCACGGACGATCCAGCGCCGGAGGCGTTCGATCAGCTTGATGGGCGAAATGGACGTCGTCTGTTCGACTACGCCGAGGGCGTGGGCGATAACTTCCTTGTCGCCGTCTCGGATGGCTCTGCGGAGGTTCTTCGACACGTTCTTCTTCACGATGCGCTGGTAGCGTTCGGTCTCGTGCGCGTAATGTGGATCATCCAGATCCTGCGGCTGGTAGTTCTCCTCGAACGCGACTAGGAAGTCGATGACCTCTTTGTCAAGGAGGCCTGCCTCCTGCAGGGTCGGAAGATCGTTGTTCGGTGAGACCAGTTTTTCGCGGAGCTGCCCCGCTATCCATGACTCTGTACTGGATTTACTCCCCACTTTCGTTCACCTGTGTTCCCTGTTCCTCGGGTTGAACACCGGTTGTTTCGTCGGTTCCGTTAAATTCCTGTGCGATGTCTTCGAGTTCATCGATGTCGTCAATGTCGAACTCGTCGATGTTGTCCTCGAGCTCGTCCAGGAGGACATCGGGTTTGAAGCTGGAGAGTTCCATTTCGGTCTTGGACAGCTCTGTGAAGTATTTGGATTCGACGCTGTCCGCGATGGCAGAGAACCGGGCGAATAATTTCTGGCCGATGATCGCCCATTTCCGGTTTTTGCGGCGGTTAGCGTCGATTTTCTCCCGGTCGTTGATGAGTTCGACGTCGGTGGCTTCGCCCAGCCAGGTGCCTTCTGCGGTCCAGTTCTCGGTGTCGACGGACCGGACGATGTGAACCAGGTAGCCACCGGCACTGCGGTACGTGTATGTGGCGCCGCTGGTGAGGTTGAGCTGGTTCATGCCGTCCTTTGAGGTGGCGTAGATTTGGATGGGTTTCGGGGAGGCGGCGTCGACTTCGGCCAGGAATTCGTAATCTGGCTCGTAGAACATGTGGAGCACCTTTTTGGTGGGGATGTAGGCGATCACGGACATGACGATGAACACGATCACCCCTGCTTTCATCGTGTTCGACATCGGGATTTCAGGAAGATTCATATATCCTGTTACTACGAGAAGAATAAGCGAGACGAATCCAATCGCCCACACATATTTCGTGTCAGCGATGAACGTCAGCAATACTTCCAGCCGTGATTTCCTCGGGATGAACGGATCAGACATCCAGCACACACCTCAATCCCAGGTACAGGACCGCCATCCAGACAGCAGCGCCATCCACTCTACATCGCCTCGTACAGATTGTTCTGCAGTTTGCGTTCCCGCCGTTTGATGAGGAACAGCTGCAAGATGATGACAGCAGCTGCACCAGCTATCCCAGCCATCCACATCATCGGAGCATCCACGTCATCGAACAAGGGTGTCCGGCCGTCACTGAGGGCGACCATCGTCTCCCCGACCGCCACGGTCACAATCCGCTCACCACGGTACGTACTGGATTGATCGACGGCCATCGACACCTCGGTCAGTCCCGCGTCCAGATTCACCCGGCGGAACGGGATCTCGGCCGCGTCATCCGTATCCATGATCGCAGACGCATCCGTGATGGTCGCCCGACGCGGAATATCCGAATCGAACACGATCGTCACACCGTCACTGTCCCAAGTGTGGTTCGCCACATCAGTCTGATCATCGATGCTGATCACGGACTGGCTGACGGACACTGTCTCATTGTTCGCAGTTACGGCTGGTGTGAGGAACACGACACAGATGACGACCAAAGGGAGCTGATACCGCACCTCTGCATCACCCAAATGGTAACAGGAGGAGCAGGATGACGATGCCCACGCCGGCCACTACTGCTGCAGCGTGGTCCGGGATACCGAGCTGGTCCCCGAGCCAGGTGAACGGATTCGGCCAGCCATCAGGCAAGATACCGCCGGAGATATCATCCAGGAGCTGCTGCTGTGAGTTCTGGAGCTGCTCCAGCTGTGCCTCCAGCTCCGACGTGTCCTCCGTGTAGAAGTCGGTTGACTGGATAGAGGTCTCGTTCACGGTCTCACCTGTCGAAGTGTCGGTCATGGACAGGATTCTGAACTCGTCGTCGAACTCTGTCCGCTCTGCGGCACCGTCCTCAACCTCGTGCGCGAACCAGACCGTCGTATCAGACGCATCGTAGGTCGTATTGACTTCCAGAGTTCCGTTGAACTGCGGATCGTCCTCATCATGCACGAACAGCTGACCATGTGCCGTCTGTGGCTCGTCCATGTCCGTGTTATTCCACTGGACTTCGAACCCGTAGGTCAGGTTAGATGCAAGCCCCATTTGCTGCAGGGAGACCGCCGCGTAGCTGTAGAACCCGGTATCGTTGTAGGACGAGGATGCATGCATCAGTGCTTCCAGGGGGCCGAGTACGTCAGATACGTCCAGATCACCTGGCTCAAAGTTTGCATAGATATCGTGAGCCATCTGATTGACGTTGTTCACGGCCTGCCCACGACGATCGGTCATAGTTGCATACGCATCGATGTACGAGTTCGCATCAAGCATCACATGTTCAGAACCGTTCTCAACTGCATCGACGATAGGGATATGGGAATCACCGTTCCACGAGGCAGAATCCAGCTCGTCGAGCTCCTTGAAGCCGGGTGTTACGCCGTAGAGATGGCCGTCCCCGCTCGGATCATTACAGTTCCCTGCAGATGTCTCCGATCCAAGGTCCTGGTCCTCCATCATCGCATAGTGCTGGGTCCGTACAGAGCCGTTAAACAGCGTGAAATTGTGTTCCCCGACAAACGGTTCACGGTAGTCGTCGCCCGTTTCCCCACAGTAGTCGATAGGAATCCAGTCCATGAAGTTAACCTCGTTGTGGGCATTTACGGAGTCCCATGCGCTCTGGAACGTGAGAACTTCGCGGTTCGCTTGATTGAGGAGCCGGATCTGTTGCTGGGTGTAGAACTCATCGATGTCTTCGATCGCGGCATCTACCGCTTCAGACTCGTTCGATCCATTGTTCAACTGCTCGATAACAGTTATTTTAGCCTCTGAGACGCCGATACCATACGACTGATTGGCAAGAGCTTCTACATCCTGCGTGAGATGCGTCCGGCCGTCCTCCATCGTCACCACATCGATAGCGATGTCGTTAAACAGGACATCTGCTTCGTCATCATCGATAAACGACTCCGACCACTGATAGAGCAGGCACGCTGGAGAGAACGCGAACAAGAGGTTCGTACAGCTTGCGGATGTCAAATCAGCGGAAAGTGCCGCACCTGCTGGAGCTATCGTCAGTACCAGGAGAAAAATAAGGAAAAGGGAGAGGGGGCGCCTCATTCTGACGGCCACACCTCGCCCAGCCAGTCGAGTGCCGCGGTCGGAATGTCGAGGACGCGATGAGCAATCCCGACAGCCGCCTCGTACGTTCCACCGACGACATCAACTGCGCCACCGACCGTTGCATCATAGATGCCGGTGACCACTGAAACAATGCCGCCGGCTGCACGGACCACACCGCCCGTAATCGGATTAGCGTCCGGAAGCTCACCGTACACGGTCAGGTTCTCCAGGACCGCGTTCTCCGTCAGCTCTACTTCGACCTGGATCTCCGTCGCGTTGGACTCCTCTAGGTCGAACGTCACGGCATCCGTACTGTTCTCCTCTTCCAGCACGTCCCCGGATGCGTTCAGAATCCGGACATCGGCAAAGGATTCACCGAGTTCGACCGTCACATTGACGAACTGGTTGCTGTCGATCAGCTCGGTCTGGTAGACCGCATCCTCCGCCTCAGCGAGCACGGAGTCGTTCTCGTAGGTCACGTTCACCGTGTCAGGACCAGCAATGTCCGCGAAACTCAGATCCTCGGGAACGCTACGGAGCTGGACGATCTCTGCCTTGTCCTCTTCGTCTGTTTCAGGGGCGTACTCTACACCTGTAGACAGGACAAAGGACGAACTATTGAAGTCCGCGATGCCGACCATTTCATCGTCGTCACTCCATCCGACTCGTTCTGCCCACGACCCATCGTCACTGTAGTAGCTGTCTTCTACTTCATAATCTCCTGTGCCGTAGACAGAGAGTCGGGTTTCCTCCCAGCTGTCATCTGTGTAGCCGACTGCGAGGTAATCTCCGCTGTTACTGTAGTCAACCGAGATATCTGCACCTGCGGCGGACGCTACATCGATATTTTCCTGTTCTACCCAGTCTTCAGTGTCGTAGACCCGGAAATGGCCTTCCTGTGTTCCCACAGCGAGCTCATCAGTGTATGGGTTCCATGACACATCCCATACATCATCCGCTGGTTCGTCAAGAGTGGCGACTTCTGTCCCATCGTCCGTGCCGTGGATGTAGGTGTTGTCGTCGTTGCTAGCCAACGCAATGTGGTCTCCTTCAGGACTGTACTGAATGGCGTTGACAGATGAAGTAGAGCTTGAGACGAATGAGCCCTGTTCTTCCCAGTCACCTGTGTCGTAGATGTAGACCGTGTATTCGTCTGTTCCGGTCTCGTTGACGAACGCGAATTCGTCACCGTCTGGGCTGAACGTCGCTACCTGGGCGATTCCATCATACGTAAATTCAGTCTCCCAGGTTTCGGTGTCGTAGACATTGAGGTTCCCTACTTGTGCACCGAACGAGTCTGATGAATAGAGGTAGTCAGAGTCAGGGCTGAATTCCACGTCGAAACTGCCGTGCTCCTCGGTGATTTCTTCATCGAGAGACCAGTCAGAAGTGTCGTAGACGTACACTGAACCGTCGCTGGAGCCGACAGCATAGTAACTGGAATCTTCATTCCAGTCAAAGGCTGTGGCTTCATCTGTCATGTCATCGAGGGTCTGATCGAGACTAAGGTCTACATCTGTCTCCGCAACGGCTGCGGGCGCCATCGTCACCATGAGAAGAAAAATGGCCGCAAAGGCGGCCATTCCGGATTTCAGCGGGGATCTCAATTGAACCACCCCGCAGTACTCCGACCATCAGCACCTACGTCCAGGGTTCCGGCCACGACACCGAACCCGAGCAGCTGAACCAGCAGCACCGTGTACGCCAGTTCCGTGTGGGACACGACAGCCTCATGGATCGGTGGTGAGACTGTCAGCAAAAGAACTGACCCACCGAGAGCGTACGCCAAAAAGCTCTGTGCATCGGTGAAGTCACCGAGATCGCGATTCGAGACTGCATATCCCATGATGATCGACGAAAGCGCGATCACGGTCGCATTTGACACGTCCAGTTCAGCTACAGTGAACATAGTATCCGTCAGAGAAAAGCCCTCAATTTCCAGGTTTCCGATTTCCAGGTAGGCAAGGCTGGAAAGTCCGAATAGAAGGGCGAGAATCGGTTTCACGCTCTCACCCAGATCTCCATCAGCCATCTGCGAGCGTAGTTCCAAATAAATCACCTAAAATGGTTGATAATAACGCCAGTTTATATAACCGAGGGAGGAACTAGCCCAAATACGCTGATATCTTTATAATACGCTGCGAGTACACACGAGGTAGAGGCTGTGACGATGCCGAACCCAGGTTACGAGAACGCCGTTCGCACAGTCCTCCTCAGTTTCTGCTTCCTCATCTATGTCTCGTTGATCTATCTCGGCATTCGCTGGCAGCAAGACCTCAAACCACAGCTCGCGCAGCGATATCGACAGTGGCGGTACGGTTAGGGTCTGTCGTCAGACTCACCGGAAGCCGGGAACAACGCAGATAACTCCGCCTCCAACTCGGTACCGACCAGTTCCCACTTCCGATTGTTTACCGCCTTCTCCATCGACGACTCGTCGAGCGGCACATCCGAAAACTCCTCCACCGCATCATCCGCTGCCTCGGAGACACGTCGTATCGCAGTATACAGCTCGTCACCGTCCTCTACAACTAGCTTCGCCAAGTACCGGCCCAGCGGCGTCAACGCATACGCCCGGTCATCATCCTGCGGCCGGTACACTGCATCCACTTCAACCAGTGTGTCGACATGCTTCTGGATAGCCGACCGCGAATAATCGAACGCATCACCGACCTCGGTCAACGGCCGCTCCTCATCCGCATACAACGACGCGAGGATCGCTATCCGGACCTTATGCGAGACCGCTGTGAACAGCTCGGCCAGTCGCTCCCAACGGTCCAGATCATCTGCATCTTCCTCGCTGCCTTCATCCATAGCCTGACGGTAAGGACGCAAACTGGTTAAGATTAGTGAAAGGTTCATCCCGACTCATTCGGTAACCAAAGGCTGGTCAGGACCGTGACGGTTGTTGATACCCGTGACCATCAACCACAACTCTGAACTCAAGTGGAGGAAAAAGTTTAACCGTTCCCGGCTGTTACGGACTAACATGGGGTTTGGTCACGACAGCGAGGACGAGATCATTGTTGAAGCGAAAGACAAGACAAGTTCAGCGAAGCCGATTCCAGCGGATCACCCGGAAAGCGACATCACCCAGATCATCGTTGACGCCAACGGCGACGAACACCAGTACCGAGTCACGTCCAGCACCCAAGTCAAACCCATCAAAGGTGACGTCGGGATGCCGGACGCGCGGGCACTTTACACCGCCAGCTCCGGGAAAACGTTGCGGCTGAACGACGACGACCTGATCGCTGACTACCTCGACGACGGTGACACACTCGCCCTGAAACCGGACGCCGTCTTCGGCTGATCAAGTATGAATACGCAACGCCTCTCCAGCGAAATCAGTGCGCTCGAGAAACGGTACACCGTCGCCTGGAACGACACGATGCACGGTGTCGAACTCCGGGACTGGCGGTACCCGGACGGCTGGACACTGCAGAACCGGGAGAAATGGAGGCAGAAATCGGATACACCGCCGGGACCAGCGTACGTCGCACCCTTACTCGTCCGGATCCCGAAAACATATCCGCACGGCCAGCCGTACGCCTGCCTTCCACGCGGTCTCCACTACACCAAGGACCGGGTGGAACACGTTATCGACCCGAAAGAAGCCACCGAACAGGGGGAGATCCCGTTCAGTATGGCGGACTGGCCGGACAACGACTGGCTGCTCTGGTGTGTCCACGACCTTGACTGGGAGCCGAACAGCCCGGAGTACACGTTACCGAAATTCCTGCAGTGGATGATGGCATCGTTCAGCTACCCGGATAAAGACCGGCCACTGCGCTATGCCCGAACCCACGGCTAACCACGGCGCTCACCACGACCACGATCACAACCATGTCAGGTACACTTCGTATCCCGGCGACAACGATCGACCAGTTGACCACCGCACTGCTGCAGGATGACGGGTTGGAACGTGCAGCGGTCCTTGACCTGGCTGACAGCGGTGATGACCTCGTTGTCGCGGACTGCGAAATCGTTCCGGATGCGGCGATGACCACGATCGGGGCGACTGAGTGCCAGCCGGATGATGACTACGATGTCGACTTCGTTGACCGGTGTACGGGCAACGACCGGCACCCGTTGATTGTGCACTCGCATCCGTTCGCCGACGAGGCATGGTTCTCGAGTCGTGACGATTCCAAGATGCGAGGCGAGGCCGGATGGATCCATGCATTGAAAGACTGCCGGGTCCTGTTCGGTGTCCTCAGCCAGGATGAACTCCGGATTGACGAGGTAGACAGCGACGGGACACGAACCCCTGTCGAACCAGAGATCATCGGTGACTGGACGCTCGAAGACGACGCCACGGTGACACCGGTCCCGTCTTCAGCGGCTCCACCGGTCGACGTGGACACAGAGCGATATGACCGCGCTATCCGTGCGATCGGCGAACACGGCCAACAGCAGCTGGCGGAAACGCATGTCGCGGTCGTCGGCTGCGGCGGGATCGGTGCCGACCTGGTGAAAGAACTGGCGGGGCAGGGCGTCCAGCAGGTCACATTCGTCGATCCGGACCGCGTCGAACAGAGTAATCTGCCGCGGCTTCCGCAGGCCTCAGAGAGCGATGTCGGCCGCTACAAAGTGGCGGTGATGCAACAATGGTATGGTCAGCAGGTGCCCGGGGCGGAGACCACGATCATCTCGCTGCCGGTCGAGGAGACCGCAGAGTACCTGCTCGACCTTGGTGTCGACGTGATTCTGGCCGGACTGGACCGGATCACTCCCCGCGTCTGGCTCAATGAGTTCGCTGCCCGCCACCTCATCCCGTACATCGATGCCGGTAGTATCGTCGACGTGGACGAGGACGGCCGCATCACTACGATGCAGACGGAGGTCCAGGTCATCGCCCCTGGTACCAGTACCGGCTGTTTTGAGTGCATCGGCCGTGACAACACGGAAGCACTCCGCCGGGAGAACCTGCCGCAGCCTGTCCTTGAAGAAGAGGTTGCCCGTGGGTACATCCCTGACACTGCGTTGACGCCGGAACCGGCCGTGAACCCGTTGAACTCGGTAGCCGCCGCAGAAGCCGTCGACGCACTTAGCCGGATCGTGACTGGGTACCGGCCGCCGGAACCAACGGTCGGGTATGACGCGGTCGAGAAACGGATGGACGCCGGACCAACCCATGAACGTGAGAACTGTGAGACGTGCAGCCGATTTGTCGGAACTGGAGAATCTGGACCGATCGATACCATCGATGACCTCGATCTGGAGGCAACGGTGGACGCACTGGCCGATACCCGGCCCGGTCACAGCAGAGACGACGGATCGACGTACAGCATCCCGGACGCTGTGACCGCGTTCTTCACGGAACATCTGAGGTGACAACGCATGGAATCAATACCGTTGTTTGTCATGATCTGCCTTGTTCTGACACTGATCGCCCCGGATCACGTCTTTATGTGGATGTTCGTGTCCACGGTGGCGGTATTGGGCATGCCCTGGCTGATAGTCGGTGGACCGCTGAGTGGATGGCTGATACTGGTCAGTATCGGGCTGTGTATCGTCATGTTCCGTCTAGGAGTCGAGAAAGGAGATCGGCCGCACTGGCTGAAACAGGTCGTCTTCCTCGCAGTGCCGACGACCGGTCTCGAGATCGAGGATGCCGGTCAAGGCGGTCCGGAACCGGAGTCAGAGCCCGGACGGAACCCGGATTCGCAGGGCCGCCTGGGCTTGCTGGATGCCATCCTCGGCGGCGGCCCACAACACGATCAGCGCCAGCAGGGGCCGCGGAATCACGGTCCACCGCCCCAAGATGCTGGACAGGATCCGCGGCCGGAACAGATGGCGCCAGACGACTATGAGGTCGTGCCGGATGAGGAGCTGTTCGGCGATGTGGATGCTATCGAGGACCAGTACCGGCAGTAACCATGGTTGACGTTGCAACAGTCTTGTTGGCTGTGAACGCGGTAGTTTTGATAACCGGTCGGTTTCAGGTACTGCGACGGCTGTACGTCGCTACCTGGTTTTTGACGCTGGTGCCTGCTGTATTCCTGTTTGTGTACACGATGCATCTGTTGCTGATAGTGCCGCATCTTGCGTTGTTCCCGGCAGTCATCACAGTATATCTCCCGGTCGCCGGCGGTGATCGCAACCGTGACCCCGAACAGGAACAGCTATCTGCACGGGAACAGGAGCAGGACACCGGCGGGGACGGATACCGGATGGTACCGTCGCAACGTATTTTCGAGGATGTCGATGAGATTGAGGAGACGTACCGACAGTAGTGTTCGAGTGTTTGGATACCTGCTGGAATAGTCACGCTCTAGGGCACAGCCCTGTGCCAAGGTGTGTATTCCGACAGAACCGACTAAGCCGACGATGCTACAAACGGTCCAGTGAAGCCGTCTGCAGCTCCTGAAGAAGCCGAATATGCACACAGTCTGTAGGGAGATCCGTCTCGACCAGCATCTCCTCGAGGTCAGCTTTGACCGCCGTATTCCGGCACCCGATCCACACCGAGTCGAACCCATCCTGTAGCCGCCGCTCAACGTGTTCTAGTTCTCGAGGAACCGCTTCCATCGCGACCTCGACGGCGATCCGGCTATCACCGAGCTCGACCGCCACATCCGCGTCATCCTGTTCTCGGACCGCCGTATAGCCCGCCTCGTTGAACCGGTCCTTGAGCAGCTGCTGCCAGTATCGATGGACGATACCGCCGCGACCGGTCCGCTGTACAGCGACACCGTCGTCCGCTAGCCGGCGACGGCCATCCTCGGTTAACTCCAGCAGCATCGGTCGTCCAAACTTCTTCTCCACATCGCGTTCCTGAACGAGACCTCGGGCCAGTAATGCCTTCTTCGCCTTGTTGCCCTTGTACCGGCTGGCGAATAATCGGCTGTACCGGTCGGAGAGATTCGTGTATGGCTGGTCCGCTACGTCATGGAGTAATCGTTCCGCCGCTTCGGATAGCGCATGATCTTCGTCGGCAGTGTCACCCACGGATTCGCCGGGTTCACCGGGTTCGTCGGCTTCATCGGTCCGTGGTAACTCTGTCGAAGAAGAGTGATTTGAGAGACGGGTCCACGTCTCCTGCATTACGCGCTGGAGTTCGGTATCGGTCACTGATTTCTCGAGGTCGTAGTTGTGGAACTGGACTACCATCGGATCACTGCCGGCGACCTGGACAGTGGCTTGGCCGACATCGAGCTGGTTCGCGTACCGGCGCTGCCGCTCACTGAGTGCCATCGACCGCGCCACCCGGCGAAACTGGTCGGCATCACCGATCGGGAACAGGATCTTCGTCCCGGTGTTCGCCAGCAATGAGTCGGTCAGTTTCTTCGGCTCCTGATCGCCGACGATGAGTGCCTCACCGAACTCTCGCATCTTGTCGGTCAACTCGTCAATCTTCGGTAATCCCTTGGCATCGCTCTGTTCCTTGTACGCGGAGAACAAGCGTTTGCCTTCGTCGCAGAGGAAGACGTGCCGGAGCTGGTCGCCACGCTGCTGGTGCGTACTCCGGTATCGGTACGTCCAGGTCAGCAGCCACTCCATCAGGAAATCCTGGTGGTCCGAGGCCAACCCGTCGAACTCGAACACCACGTCCTGTTCGAGGAGATCAGCGAGCGGATACCCGGTACGGCAGTCGAACAGGTTGGCGGTGGCCGCGGTCATCGCCCGTAACCGGCTGGTGATCCGTTCCTTGTACCCGGATTGGGAGTAGCCTTTTGCGTCGCTGGTCGCGATCTGCGTTGCGAGCTCCAGCAGCGTCGGGAAGGTTTCGGCTGTGGAGACCGATTCGTCAAGTGGCAGGCCCTGCTCCGCGTAGAGATCAAGCAGATTCGGGAGGAGGTAGTGCTGGGATGGACCGAGCAAATCGTAGGCGTCCCCAAACAGTTCGTGGAAGGACTGCGCCCAGCGTCGTGGCGTCACGCCTGGCGGTGGCTGTAACGGATTCAGCCGCAGCGTGGTCCACGGTACGACAACGAGGTCCGGATTTTCACGGAGCAGGTGGCGATAATCCGTTTTCAGATCGAACAGCCAGACGGGGACACGCACTTGGTCGACGATCGAGTAGAACAAGGTGGTTTTGCCGGCACCGGTCTCTCCGGCGACGAGCACGTGCCGGGTGAGTACGGTTTCGGGGAGGGTGAACGCTGCCGATGAGCCGAGGACAGTCCCGAGATCGAGATCGGCCGGACGATCGCCCGGCACCGTCGCCAAACTCTGAATGTTCGGAGTTTCGAACGGATGTTGCCTGTGCTTCGATGCGGCCACCTGCAGCACCTTATGCACCTGCTCCACAACGGTATCGTTCGGTGACGCTGCGGCCACTGCCAGCAGGTTCTGCACCTGGTCATTGTCCGCAATCCCCGCCTGCTCCGCGAGCCGTCGTAACCGCGTCACGTCCGGCATCCTCGAGTCACGATCGCGTCCAACGATTATTGGCTCACCTTCCGCTCCCCGGTACCGTCGCGTTTACAACATCGTCAGTCTAGGTCCTCGAACACCGGTCCAGCTGTTCGGATCAACTCGCCTGTGCGATCGTAGACGCGTTCGCCACCATCACGACATCCGTACTGGTCTTGGCACCGGTAATACTCCACCTCGATGTGGTTGTAGATATCGTTCCGGATGAATTGGACTGGGCCGTCGCACTGTGCACACTGGTATGTGTCCGGATTGCGCTCC
Source organism: Haloterrigena gelatinilytica (assembly GCF_013342145.1). Classification (NCBI taxonomy): domain Archaea; kingdom Methanobacteriati; phylum Methanobacteriota; class Halobacteria; order Halobacteriales; family Natrialbaceae; genus Haloterrigena; species Haloterrigena gelatinilytica. Next base: position 4,292,316 of record NZ_JABUQZ010000001.1, read on the forward strand.
TCATCGTCGGCCAGCCGATCGAGGAGATCACGGTCATCGACGGGATCCATGTTCACCGGTCGCCGTACTGCTGTAGGAGATCGTGCAGTGTTTCTTCTTCCCCATCCCAATACAGCTCCACCGAATCGTCACGGGCGTGATCATCAATCCGATTCTCGACTGCTGACTGCCCAAGGTCGGTCGTATCCGGTAGTGCACCGTACTGATCGAGCAGCGTCGATGCCTGCTCAAGGACGTAATCACGTTCGTCCGCCGAAACATCCGCTTCGTGCGTGATCAATCGGGTGGCCGCATTGTACGTATCGTACAGCGTCGGCACATCCTGTTCCGGGTCTTTCTCTGTTTCGAGTGCATCCTCAGCGAGATCGGTCGGATTATCGAGGTACGCGTCCAATCCGAGATCGAACAGGACCAGCAGTGCCTCCTCATCACTCAGAAACTCGTACTCGGTCGCCTGTTCCAGCCGCTCCTCGACGACATCGGTCCCGTCGATGATCGACTCCACCGCGTGCTGTGCCAACCCGTAGTTCAGCGGCTCACTGTGCGTTTGCTCAAACTGGAGTTCAGAGACCGGAGCCATCACCCCGTTGCTACAGATCTGGCGTTCACCGACCGTATCGTACTTCAACCCGTGGTACCCGGTGTGACCACTGCGGACCTTCAATCCAAGATCGATTACATCTCCGTCGATAGGTTCCGCTTCCACACCGTCAAAATCGACGTACGCACTCATCTTGTGCCCAGAGTCCGAGAACCGGACATGGCCCTTCGGATGCACCGTATCATCGTACGGTTCTAACGCGGAGCCGATCGCCTCCATGATATCACCGTACTGAAACACACGGTAAAAATCACGTTTCGAAGAGACATCGCCGACCGCACTGTCCTCAAGCCACAGTGAATCACGGAAGCCGAGATGCGCCCAGTCACCAGAATCATCGTCCGGATCACCGTCTGCCGGGCGGTGCGCATACACATCGAACCGCTCCGCCTCCGGCAGATCTTCCGCGGTTTCGTAGAGTTCGTCGAGACCATCAAATGTATAGAGCTGCTGTGTCATCGTCGGGGGCGTCACCTGTGAAAAATTCATCGAGATATGTGCAGACAGTGACAGAGATTATTTAAAATAGAGGTGTGAATTCCGTCAGTGACTCGGAACGAGACTAATTCCGAGACGTCTCGACATCCGCCTCGAAGGACTTCAAGTGGATCACGTTGTCGGTAATGTGGGAAACAAACGCTGGTGAAATCCGGTAGATTTCATGGTCGGGGAAATGACGAGAGGAAAGCGCCTCGCCTCGAGGATCGTCTAAAAGAAGTTCTCCCACCGGAAGATCGCCGAAGCGCATGCTCGGTGAACCCATTCGAATCTTGACGTACGCCTGTCCCTCCTCGACACGGACAACCCTGCCGATCATTCTCCCATCATGGATGGCCGCGATCACCTTTTTTCCCACATCATCTTCGAGAAGTCCCACGCCTGTATCTGTGTCACCCTCTGAAGCGTATAGTGCTGCCCGACGTCGCGTGTCCTCGATCGTCATCCATTCGCCGGTCTCCGGGTCAAACACTGTTTCCACCTCTTCGTCCGTCCCTTCCTTTTCGTCGTCCCAATTGAGACGGTCCAGGAACCGTTTCCAAAACGGGTCGCTGCGTTCGTCAGTCGAATCAGTGGATGGGCTGCGATCGACCGATACCGGACTGGTCGCTAAACGCTCCATGAAGCGATCCTCAGCATATGTTTCCGCCATTTCGTTGACCTGCTCAATCGTCATCCATTCCCCGGTCTCCGGGTCAAACACCGTCTTATCCCGGTCCACATCCACGTCTTCTGGACGCCTGACCTGCTCATGATCAAACTCGGTGTCCGGCGTCATGCCGGTTCACCTCCGAGATCCTCCTCCAGCTCACCGGGATCATCGTCCGGATCACTATCATCATCCGGATCCGGCCAGTACGGCGGATCCGTCTTCGCATTCGTAAGGATCTCGTCGATATCTGTCTCGTGGTCTTCCTGGAGATCGTCCTCGTCAACAAAGCGTTCGGCCAGGTCTCGGCCACCATCCATCCCCGCTTCCCGGGCTGCCTCGTCGAACATATCGATGAACTCTTCGATCGGAACGAAGAACGCGGCATGCTCGGCGAGACAGTCCCACGGCGAGACCGCGTAATACAGATGCCGATTCCGCAGATAGAACCGGCGATCATCCACCCGATCGGCCGCTTTCATTTCCTCGTCGGTGAACGGACTGGTATAGTTGCCGAACAACTGCTTCGGGATAGTCGTCACCCGCTGCTCGGTGACATTCGTGTGTTGCACCTGATCGAATCGGTCGTCACCCCGCCATTTCTCGTCTCGCCACGGGTCTTTCGTATCCGAGATCAAGACCTGTCCCTGCGCCATGTCACACCACCAGTACACGGAATCGTCTCTGTGGACGATCCCTGCCAACTCAAGATCGTCCGGAAACGTCACCTTGTAACTGATGTTGTCACCACTTTCGTTTTCCCGCGTCACCATCGCACAGAACGTCATCCCGGTGTCGATGACGTATTCCTCGACCTCATCAACCATCGTGTCTCTGTCGGAGTCCGGATCATCACTGCCCGGAGGATCTGAGGTCATCTCT